>NZ_AJZD02000111.1 GCF_000272105.2 Vibrio splendidus 12E03 | reverse complement strand
TGAGGTAATAGCCATTATACGATGCACGCACACTGTCTTAAGAGTAAGACTGAGCCATCAAGAAGACTGGAGCGTACAGCGGGAATCGAACCCGCATCATCAGCTTGGAAGGCTGAGGTAATAGCCATTATACGATGTACGCACATCGTCTTAACGAGTTTGATAATGCCACATCTAACTGAAAACGAAACCTTTTTCTTTCATTTTTATTCTAAGTGCTCGCATAACCACCACTCCGCTAGTTTTTCAATCATATCTGGCGTTATGAGAGTGAATAAAATGTGACTAAAATCTCGTTAAAAGGAGGGCGAGAAATAATAGTAAATGTCATGCCGTTATTTTCGATAAATCCACCTTAAGTTATAAACCTGCTTTAGTGGTACTCAGTTGTCATAAATCTAATAAAAATTAAGGTATTTGGAGTGTTAACATAAACTGATTTTTATTCGTGTTTCGGCGTTCGTTAATAACAATCTGAATGCATAAATTTAACTTATTAGCCGGTCAAAACATTCAGTAAACTAATCCCAAATGAGTAGAGTTATAGAGACTTCTAAGCCTTTGCAGAAAAAAGTAACGAGTTCAGTTGATAATTCACGCAAAAGCCTCGTCATTCCGTCTGTCGTTTGGTACATTTGCCGCACATTTTGTCTCCCCTAAAATACCCATGCCTTCTCAGTTCCGAATTAACAAAATTGTTGAAATTGGTGATACTCTTCACCGCAGTGGTTGCGCTCCGTATAAGCTTGAAAAATATACACAATATTATGCTAAAAAGCATGGTGTGGATGTGATGATCCAAGCAACGCCAACCGCGATTAATTATCAGTTTCCAGACGATAACAACGCTGTGATTCTAAAGCGTCTAAAGCCTGCTTCAATTAACCTGAGTTTGTTGGCCAATACGATCATTCGTATTAACCAACCGAGCAGTGAGCCTGTACCAGAGCCTGTCGGTTACTCTAAATTTGTGACTGCACTAGCCAATATGGGGATTCCGCCTGCGTATTTGATGCTGGTGGGCAGTACGTTGGAAGCGGTGGGCTTTTCTGCGTTATTGGGTTTGATGGTTTGGGTCTGTCAGCAAGTTCTTCATTCACGTCGCGCTATCGCGGTTGAGTTCATTTCGGCATTGTTAACGGGTATCTTCGTGGCGTTTTTGGCGAGTACAGGCTTGCCGATTCCGGTGTGGGCGTTGTGTATTGCGTCAATCGTTTTGTTCGTCCCCGGATTATCCATAGCTAACGCATTAGAATGTTTGGCGTTTAATGATCTCGTCTCTGGTACCAGTTTATTAGGGCAGAGTGCCTTAACGCTGATCAAGCTGTTTGTTGGGATTATCATGGGTCTCAACATCGGTGAAGCGATATGGGGACAAGCGGTCTCCATCGACTATACCAATGCGGTACCGATGTGGATGCACATATCCGGCTTGGTGTTGATCTCAGTATCTATCGGTGTGATGTTCAATGCGCGCCCTAAAGACATTTTACTTGGCTTGCCAGTTGCGGTTCTTGGCATGTGGGGGCCGTTCTACCTCGGTTTTGATAGTGGTTGGGTTGTGGGTACTTGGGTAACCACGGTTCTTATTACTTTGTACGGAACTTGGATTGCCAAGAAGATGGAACTCACGGGCTCAATCTACATCGTGCAGGGGATCATCATTTTGGTTCCGGGTAGCCGAGTATTAGTGAGTGCGAGCCAATCGGTGTTTGAACAATCTATCTTGCCGATCCCGAGTATCGGTTTATCGGCGCTGTTTATGTTCTCTGCAATCGTGGCAGGGCAAATCACCGCTTACTCGATTTACTCACCAAAAGTCGAACGTTAAATTCCGCTTCTCAAATTTTTAAACAAACACAGCTTAGCGGCTGTGTTTGTTCGTTTTAGGTACGGATCTTTTTTAAGACAATTAACTCTTCGTAAAACTTGTTAGATTTATGCTCGCTAAGCCTAACAAGAGCCATTAAAATGGAACAAATTCTATTTAAATGAAGTATTAATGTATGTCTTTACCTCCTTGTCCGCAATGCCAATCTGAATATGTCTACCCAGACCAAAACAATCTAATCTGCCCTGAGTGTGCCTACGAATGGAACCCAGAAGAAGAGCGTTTAGAAAGAGAAGCCGCGCGTGTTAAGGACGTGAATGGCGTTGTATTGGAAAGTGGAGATAAAGTAACTTTCATTAAAGATCTAAAAATTAAAGGAAGTTCTAGCGTATTGAAAATCGGCACTAAAGCCGTGATTCGACGTATCAACGAAGGTAAAGACCACCAGCTAGATTGCAAGTTGGATGGTGGCGGTGAAATGCTGGTTACAGCGAAGTACGTTAAGAAGCAATAGTCGATAATGGGTCAAAATAGCGAGTTGCTCCTGAACTAAATAGCGTAGGAGCCGTCGGAGAATCAACATCATATGGACATTGTTAAAGCTGCTCTTTCGCATTCAACAGCCTTTCATCACTATGTGAGCGCCTGTGCTGAAGATGGGTTAGATATTTACACGGGCATTTCCGATGGCAGTGATGCCTATTTAAAAAGGCGAATCGCTTATTCAAAAGGTGAGGGTTTGCCTGAAGGGTGGACGCCTGCTTCTACTTATTTTTGTTTCGAGTCTGGCTGTATTCTTGGAGTGGTAAGAGTTCGTCATGGTACCAGTCCTTACATTCACGATGTCATAGGACATATCGGATATGAGACGCTGCCGCAAGCCAGAGGGCGTGGTATCGCAAGTCATATGTTGTCTTGGGTTCACGACACGTATTGACCGAAAGCGCTATCATTACCTGTGAGAGGGGCAATATTGCTTCGCAAAAAGTGATTGAGAAGTGCGGTGGACAGTTCTTAAATACCTTTTACTCAGAGCAAGATAAATACGAAGTTCTACGCTATCAACTAAACCCTAAATGAACACTGAAGCATGGCACCTTCCAATTTTCACTTGCTTGTCGTGAGCTAGCTTTTTGGAAATGAACCCGCTGTTGTTTCTTATTCATTGATTATTGTTGGAGATGTTTTGAAGTATTCGACAAGACCCGCTCAGTCATCAGATTATGAATTTCTGTTCGAGCTAAAAAAGGCGGCTGAATTTGAGCCAATCAAAGCTGTTTTTGGCTGGGATGATCAGATTCAACGAGATATACACGCCGAAGAGTGGGCAGAAGAACGGCCTGAAATCATTGAATATCAAGGCAAAGCGATTGGCAGTGTGTTGTTACAAGACAAAGACGACCACTTTTATTTTTGTCGATTCTTCCTACTGCCTGAATATCATGGTAAAGGTATTGGTAGCCAAGTTTTAACGGATTACTTAACTCAAGCAGCCAAACTCAATAAGCCTGTGGCGTTGTGTTATTTACAAGGTAATCGAGTTGGGGAGTTGTATTTAAGGTTTGGCTTCGAAATCACCTCGCAAAACGACCAGTTTGTCTATATGTGGCGTCAGTAACCCCAAGCGTTAGTTATAACCTCAACGGCACAATGTGCCGTTGTGTTGTCATCGTCACTCAATAGGCAAAGACAATACACCGGCATTGAGTTCGACTTGTTTTAGCCATTCGGTTGGAATTTCGCCATCTTCTTCGTAGAAACACGCCGCTAATACCGCGCCAATCACAATTGCACGCCCGCAGCTGTCACCGCCACATAAGATATTGTCTCGAATACCTTGTTTAAAGCTCTGGGCCCCCGCAATGATGCGAATCAGCAAGGGAAATGCGGCACTCAGTTCACAATGCAATCCGAACTTCTTCGCGGCATCTGTTATTGAAAGTTCGGGATCAGCCAAAGCCATGTCGATTTGGTCGTGTACAAACTTGCTACAGGTTTGTCGCACCATTTCTACTGATTGTAATGGTGAATTGCCTTGAATTGCCGCTTGAACCAATAGGGTGATGGCTTGCGCCCACTCCACTGCTTTGTCGTTATTGTTAGTGACTCGCACCGCACTCTCTACCATGGCTGGCAAAGTGTGAGAGGTGTAAGTACACGCCACCAATGGGATGATCTTTGAGACTGCGGGAAGTTGCGTATCGTCTGCGCCACAGGCAGTAATCGGGGCGTCCTCTAGTTCTAATTGATGGATGTTCAGCAAGCTCATGCGCGTCGCTTTATCAATGTAGCCTTGCCAACTGCCGCCAAAATCAAACCAGAAGCGGAAATGTTGAATATAGTTCGCTTCATCGTATTTTTGGTTTTCGACTAAGCTGTCGACCATCGCCAGTAACTGAGCACCATATTGCGATTGCTCACCTGCGGTTTTACCTTGGTGCGCAAAGTAGCCTTTGTCTTGATAATCGAACCGATTCGGTGAGCGAAATTCAGGCTCAAAACCAGCCACGTGTAAGATCCTCTCTTGGTCATACAGCCAGTGCAGCCCCATTGAAGCTGCGTCTCCAACCAATGCGCCAACAACGGCGTAAAAAGCTCTTTCTTTATGATTGTCCATGTTGAGCAATGTCCTTGAGATGAATCAACGTAGTTCGGTACGTTAAGTATAGTGATTAGGCGAGTATTTTGCTGTGTTTCTAAGAAGAAATATGAAGGGATAAATCCGATTGGTCAACAGCTTAAACCAATCAGGTGAAATTGATAAGGGCGATGAATAGTCTGGTGAATTCGTATTTTTGATTGGTAGTGTTATTGATGGTTGAGATAGGCACTAGAGCGCTGCTCAATCACTTTGAAAAGACGTGAAAGCGCAAAGCACAAAGTAAAATATACGAAGCCTACAATCAGCCAAATCTCAAAGATCAAACCTGAAGAGTTTGCCATCTCAGTACCAACAAACGTCATCTCTTGGATAGAAATCAAAGACACAATCGACGTATCTTTAACCAAGGAGATTGCTTGGCCAGCCAATGGCGGGGTGATGGCAGTTAATACCTGTGGACCGACCACAAATCGATACTTAGACAATGCAGACAGACCGAGTGAATCGGCCGCTTCCCATTGGCCTTTAGGAATACCTTCTAAGCCAGCTCTAATCACTTCAGCAATATAAGCAGAAGAGAGCAAGCCAATACAGATAACACCAGACGCTAAGTTTTCCCAAAGGTTAGCTGGGCCGAATAGGAAATCTTGAACAGCATTAATCTCGCCGTTGTGCTCACGTAAAATGCTTTCTAAACCAAGCAATGGGATCAGTTGGTTAGAAACAAAGAAGTAAAAGATAAAGACAAACACCAGCGGCGGAATATTACGAACCAATTGAATGAAAATCAGTGCCGGTGTTTTGAAAAAAGCGATCTTTGAGTGTCTTGCCACACCTAACAATGTGCCAAAAGAGAGTGCTAACACCATACTCCATAAACTTAAGCGCAGCGTTGCGATCAAGCCTTGGAAAAAATAGGGAATACTGCCTTGAGAAGGTGGAATAAAAATTAGTGTAAACGCATCTTCCCAGCGCCACTGGTAATTAATACCAACAGCCGAACGATAATAAAGCCAGCCTGCAAACACACAAATGACGGCGAGTAACACGCCATCCAAAAGAGTAAGGCGTTGATACCAAGGCTTCATATGAAAGTTGGGCTTAGGTGTTGTTAATGCGCTAGTACTACTCACGTCATTCCTGTTTAAACAATAATAATTAGTAGGCTGTTTTGTTGAGTTTTAGATCATCAATAAAGCGTCAAGTTGCCGATGAAAAGGCAGTGCAGACAATGCACGGCCTCGATTCACTAGCAAAAGTTCTGATTACTGACCTTGAGCAATCTGGTCTTGCCAATCTAGAGTAGAGAACCAGTACTCGTAACGCTCTTTTAACCAACCATCTTCAGTACGTGCTTTGATCCATTCGTTGAAGAATTCTGCCTTGTCAGTTTCACCTAGGCGAACTGCAAATGCTTCGTTACCTTTTGATAGACGCTCTTCAAATGGAATAAATAGCGTGTCTGCGTTTTTGATCGTTTCGTGTTCTGGTTTCGGGCTAGACGCGATAACCGCGTGTGCGTTGCCGTTCAACACTTCTTGGAATGCTTGAGCATCGTCATCGAACTGTAGAACTTTCGCTTTAGGGAAGGTTTCACGAGCGACTTGAACCGTGAATGCTCCACGACGTGCTGCAATTTTTACGCGGCGAGAATCAAAATCAGAGATCTGGGTAAAACCTTCCGCTAGCTCTTTATTAGCCGCCAGTTGAACGCCAGAGTGCGAGTAAGGTTCAGTGAATAATACGCTTTTAGCACGAGCTTCAGTGATAGACATACCGCCGATGATCACATCGAATTTTTTCGATAATAGAGAAGGGATAATACCGTCCCATGCCGTAGGTACAAATTCGACTTTCCAACCAGAATCTTCGGCAAGGCGTTTCGCCACGTCGATTTCAAAGCCAACGAGATCGCCTTGTTTGTTACGCATCGCCCAAGGAACAAATGTCGACATCCCAACGCGCAGTGAGCCACGTTCGTTGATTTTATCGAGGTTAGGCGTTTCAGAAGCAAGTGCAGGCAAACTTACTGCAAGCGCAAGTAGGGCTGTAATCGCGGTTTTAAATAGCTTCATGCTGATAAATCCTTATTGTGTTCGCCAGTTAGCCCCGAGCTTATGCTCAAGCCAAGCAGCAACGGCAGAAAGTGAAAGTGTAAGAGCAAGATAAATGATCGCCACAGAGAACCAAATCTCGAATGGCATCGCGGTTTCAGAAACGATGTTTCTGGCTTCGGTTGTTAGGTCAAAGATAGCCATGACACTCACAATCGAAGAGTTTTTGATAAGAGAGAGCACTTCATTAGTCAAAGGTGGCAAGGTGCGTTGCACCACCTGAGGAAGAATCACATCCCAATAAGTATAGGTCTTTGATAAGCCCAAAGATTGAGCTGCTTCAAATTGTCCTCTCGCAATACCATTTAAACCGGCACGGAATATCTCGGCGGTGTAAGCACCTTGGAAAAGTGCCAAGGCTAAAACGGCAGTGCTAAAGCGATCCAGCCCTAATACGGGGCCAAATACAAAATAGAGTAAATAAATCTGTACCAATAACGGCGTGTTACGAATCAACTCAACATAGCTGGTGGCTAAGGTGCGTCCAACCACAGAGTTTGAGTTTCTCAATAGCGCTGTCGTCAAACCGATGATCAACGTAGCGACCAACGAAATCAAAGAGATATTGATGGTAACCAGTAGCCCTTCAACCAACTCTGCTGGCCACCATTCACCATCTTCATAGAAAGCAATATAGTCCGGCACGCGCTCCCATTGCCAGGTGTATCCCATGGTTTGAGCGCCAGAATCGAGGACCCAGACAACCGCAGCCACGAGCACAAAAATTTGTACCAAAGCGGATAGGGCGGGTTTAATAATTCGAATCAACATCAATAAGTCAGGATCTGATTTAGGAACGCTTGAGTACGTTCATGTTGCGGGTTTTCAAAAAGCGCTTGAGGCGTATTAGATTCCACAATTTGCCCTTCATCCATGAAGATAACGCGGTCGGCCACTTGTTTCGCAAAGCCCATTTCGTGGGTCACACACACCATGGTGATACCTTCGCTCGCCAATTCAACCATCACATCGAGCACTTCGTTGATCATCTCCGGATCAAGCGCTGAAGTTGGTTCATCAAAAAGCAGTAATTCAGGCTTCATGCACAGTGAACGTGCGATAGCCACTCGTTGTTGTTGGCCACCAGAAAGTTGTACAGGGTATTTGTTGGCTTGTTCTGCAATGTGTACGCGTTCGAGATAGTGCATTGCAATCTTCTCGGCTTCTTGTTTGCTTTTTTTAAGCGTACGAATCGGCGACAGAGTTAGGTTCTCAAGCACAGTAAGATGGGGAAATAAATGAAAGTGCTGAAACACCATTCCGACTTGACCTGGAGTGCTGAACTTGCTCGGAAGCACTTGCTCTAGCACAGAAAGCTCGCCACTTTCGAAGGGTTCTAGCTGATTGATACAGCGGATTAAAGTTGATTTCCCCGAACCTGATGGCCCGCAAATCACCACTATTTCTCCCTGTTCAATATTTAAATCGATATCCTTTAGGGCATGAAAATCACCATACCACTTGTTAAGTGACTTAAACTTAACCATTTCCTTGAGATTGTTCAAATCGTTGTTCATACCTAGTAAAGAGACAGGTTTACCTTAACAATATAGATATATGATTGCACATAAAATTAAGGACTTATGAGAATTTAATAGCATCTTGTAGGGCAAATAAAAAAGCAGCGCCTGATTTGGACGCTGCTTGAGGATATACGCAAGGGCAAAGAATTTGGTTCAGTTTCACGGCATAAATTTTTAGATTATGACGATTTTCCTTAGAACCTTGTTTTCCTTGCTCTAATTTTGACCGCTATTGAATCGCAGACTCTAGAATTTCACGAGTCTTCTCTGGCGTGATTGCTTGGTTTTCGCCAAGTTGCAGGTAGCCATGTGATTCAAGTTGAGCGACAACATTGTCGATCGCTGTTTCTTTGTTTGTTTCGTAGCCGTCGAACATCGTTGCAACGTCTAGGCTGTGGTAGAACGCTTCGATTGCATCGATAGTGCGCTCGGCTAAATCTGCGCCCGCTTCTAGGCCAAATACGTTACGACCCATTTGCACAAGCTTGCCGCGCTTCGCTTCGATTTGGTTACGAAGTAGTGAAGGTTGAACAATCGCAAGTGAGCGTGCGTGGTCTACGTGCCATAGTGCTGTGAACTCGTGGCCAATCATGTGTGTTGCCCAATCTTGAGGAACACCCGTACCAATTAGGCCGTTAAGCGCTTGGTTTGCTGTCCACATTAGGTTGGCACGCCATGCGTTGTTGTCACGCTCGTCGTATTGCTTACCCAGTACAAGTAGGTTTTTCAGCAGAGTTTCTGCGTAACCGTCTTGAACCATCGCGTCCGTTGGCATTGTGATGTATTGCTCACACACGTGAACCCATGCGTCAACTAGACCGTTGATCAATTGGCGCTCTGGCAGAGACTTCATTACGTCTGGATCCATAACCGCGAACTTAGGTTGTACTGCAGGGTTCATGAACGCCAGTTTCTCTTGAGTCTCTTTACGAGTGATTACCGCACCCATGTTAGATTCAGAACCTGTCGCAGGAAGTGTCAGTACTGCACCAATAGGAGTTGCTTCAGTAACTTGGTGTTTGCCCGCTAGGATATCCCAACCGTCGCCGTCGTATTTAGCCGCTGCAGCAACATACTTAGAACCATCGATTACCGAACCACCGCCAACAGCGATAATGAATTCTACGTTTTCTTCTTTAACAAGAGCGACGGCTTTATCTAGCGTTTCTTTGGTTGGGTTTGCTTCAACACCAGAAAATTCAATCCAAGCGTGATCTTTAAGAGATGCGACTACTTGGTCGTAAACACCATTGCTTTTGATTGAGCCGCCACCGTAGATGACAAGTACTTTCTTTGAAGTATCAACCGCTTGGCTGATAGCGTTGATTTGGCCTTGGCCGAAGTGGATGACGGTAGGGTTAACATAAGTAAATTGCATTGTAGGTTCCTTGTGTAAAGCTAGATTTTTTATTTTATTTGATTGCTCAATTTCTATATTTGCATATTAGTACAGTAATCTAGGGTGATGAAGAGCTGATCCTCCAAATAAATTGCCTATTTCTACAAAATTGATATTCTTTCTCTGCTTTAGCTTACTTACTCTTAGCACTTGGAATGGAAAGTCGCCACTTATGAAAACACTCGCGCAGTTGTTACAGTCTTATGTAGAACACAAAGGTTGGGATGATCTCGAAGGGATCAGAGAAACAGAAATTGACGGCGTGTGGTTATATAAAAGCAGCGGTGGCAATCAGCGTCAGCCTTTTACTTACCAATCTGGCATCATAATGCTCGGGCAAGGTAAAAAGAACATCTATATTGGCGAACGCCCAGTCACTTACGCAGCAGGAGATTACCTTGTAGTAGGTGTGCCAATGCCGTTGGAGTGTGAGGCCTTGCCTGTTAATGGTGAACCATTGCTTGGTTTATCTATCAACATTGACTCTCAACGTTTGCACAGCTTGGTAAAAAAGTTAGAAGACCAAGGCTTTCTTGAGAGCTACTGCAATAAGCACAAACAGAATTCTAGCGGCTTAGAGTCCACGCCGATGGAAGAGCAAATGCTAGAAAGTTTTACTCGATTGGTGAAAATGCTGCATTGCGACATCGAAGCCAACATATTGGGTGATGCCATGGTCAGCGAAATTGTCTACCGCGCCCTAACCGGTTCAGAAGGGCGAGTGCTGTTTGATTTGGCCCATCATGACGGCCATTACGCACGTGTCGCTAAAGCACTATCTAAAGTGCATGAAGAGTATGACCAAACTATTACTGTTCAATCGCTTGCCGACGAAGCCAACATGAGTGTGTCTGCCTTCCACAATGCGTTTCGTAATGTCACCTTTGAATCACCGCTTCAATATTTGAAGAAGGTAAGGCTTAACAAAGCTAAAGAATTGATTCAACTAGAAGGCTTACGAATCAGCGATGCTGCTCGCCGAGTCGGCTACTCCAGTCCATCCCAATTCAGCCGAGAATTTAAGCGCCACTTCAATACTACTCCAAGAGCTGTTTAGCCTTTACTCAATATTTATGTTCCGAAACGTGCGGTATTTCATGTTGCGCGATATCACGTATATCTTTTGGTTGATCGAGAAGTGTTTATTTTATAAATATCTGTTTAGTCTTTGCTTTTCTCTCGTGAGGAAAGCTTAATTTACAGACATTTTCTAGGAGTTCTCTTGCTCGATTTATTGAAGAAAGTAGCATTGATTAATTTAACGGCAGCATTGGTTGTTCTGGCCTTATCTCAGTTTTTTCCTTTCTTTGCCACTACAAGAATCGTCGATTTCTTGTTTTTCGTGGTTATCGTCATTTGGGTTCTAGCCAAGTTAATGTGGGAAGGTGGTGTTCATAGTAAGACCACACGTCTTGATGACCCTAAAGCAGATAAAGTCTACAAAATGGTCGAAGGCCATGATTTTGATAAAGACCAACAAGAACATTACCGAATGAACTACCACACAGGGTTAGTGTTGTTCATCGCTGGTTTACCCGCTTTTATTGCTTGCTTTGTCCTGCAATTTTTATGAGTTAGAGGTTCGCAATGGTGTCGCTCGTTCATTTTTGAAGCTATCCTCATCCTTAAAGATACCATTCCTTGGTATTACAAGCGTCTTTCTTCTGCAATCACTTCAGCCTTCCACACTTGTTTAATTATATGAGTAAATG
>NZ_AJZD02000110.1 GCF_000272105.2 Vibrio splendidus 12E03 | reverse complement strand
GAGTAGTAATGACGGCGATATTCGATGTGATAGTCAGGGCCAACTTTGGCTCGCTTAGTTTCGGTATACAGGTAACGCTGCTTAGGCAATGGCTTTAATGCAGGTTTGTCGAGTTTATCGAACAACGCTTGGCGGCTAGCGCCATACTGTTTCATCTTACGCTGATTTAACTCACTCATAAGTTCGCGAATGGCGAGATTCAACTCTTTAAAGGTATGGAAGGTTTGGTGTCGCAGCCGCATCATGATCCAGCGTTCCACTAGGAGCACGGCATTCTCTGCCTTGGCTTTGTCTTTCGGTTTGTA
>NZ_AJZD02000109.1 GCF_000272105.2 Vibrio splendidus 12E03 | reverse complement strand
GTGTTGTTCATTACAACTCTTAGACCTAGAGCCTTAGTGTAAAACTCTACTGCCTGGTCCATATCGCCAACCATGATGCCTACGTGATTCATTTTCATAACTTTCTCCAATTCGTTTTTATTCTGTGCTTTTCGAAGTCTAGCTTCGATATTTCGTTTCGATGGAGAGAGTATAGGGAGACATGATGATTAACTGAAATTATCATAAATTATATTAATAATAATTTTTTGTTATTAACTTTAATTAAGGATGAGCTTGATTGTAAATAAACAGAGCCACATATCAGTCATGCAGCCCTGCTTAAACGTTCCAATTTAAACTCTAGCTAAACCACTACGCTTTACTGGTTTGCACCGAATTCGTCATCGGTTTGGCTTTGTTTTCAGGCACCAGAGACATCAACCCAGTCATCACCAGAGCAGCAACACCCGACATCGTCACTGGCGAGCCAAATATGCTTTGCACTAACTTGGGTGCTTCTTTCAATAAATCCGGTACTAGCATTACCCCAAGCCCTAAACCTAGTGAGATGGCAATCGTCATGATTCTTCGGCGATCCAACTTTTCATTGGCAATAATTTTGATACCCGCAGCGGCAACCGTACCGAACATCACCAAGGTTGCCCCGCCTAATACTGGTTTTGGAATCGTCATTAATACCGCGCCTAAGATGGGAAATAGACCCAATAGAAAAAGAATCGCCGCAATGAAGTAGCCAATGTAGCGACTTGCGATTCCGGTAAAATGAATCACACCATTGTTCTGGCTGAAAGTCGTGTTTGGAAAGGTATTAAATACTGCTGCGATAAGCGAGTTCACACCATCACCTAGCACGCCAGCCTTGAGTCGATTGATGTATTTTGGCCCCTTAACTGGTTGCCCTGAGAACATGCTGTTAGCGGTAAGGTCACCCGTCGTTTCAATCACGGTAATCAAGTAGATAAAAGCAATAGGTAAGAAGGCTTGCCAATCAAAAGCAAAACCATATTTAAATGGGATAGGAATACTCAATAACGGTTGAGATGCAAAAGAAACCATGGGCGCTTTGCCCATCAAAATAGCAACGCCCCATCCTACAACCAAACCGACCAAAATAGACGACAGCCTAACCATGGTGTTGTTGCTTAGGTTAAGTGCCACTATGGTTCCGAGCACAATCGCACCCAGAAGCAGGTTACTTCCAGAGCCAAAGTCTTCCGCGCCAACACCACCCGCAATATCAGTAACACCTACTTTAATCAAAGAGATACCTATCGTCGTGATAACGATTCCGGTGACAACGGGCGTGATAACGACCTTGAGTTTTTCGATAAAGCGCGATAGGACGATTTCAACAAATGCACCAAAGAAGCAGACGCCGAAAATGGTGGCGAGCATTTCATCCGGCCCGCCTCCATTCGCTTTAACCAGAAAACCCGCGCCTAATACTGAACCTAAAAACGCAAAGCTGGTTCCTTGAACACAGATCATGCCTGCACCAACTGGGCCTATTTTTCTGGCTTGGATGAAGGTACCGACGCCAGACACCATGAGTGCCATGCTGATCAGGTAGGGAATGTGCTCACCCAATCCAAGGACACCACCAATAATGAGCGTGGGTGTGATAATGCCAACAAAGCTGGCTAATACATGCTGCAGCGCCGCGTAGCTGGCTGCTCTGACTGATGGTCGATCGTCTAATCCGTAGATCAATTCACTGTTCTGTTCCATGTGACTTCCTTTATGTATTTTTTATTGTATACAATTTACATAAGGGCAATACAGCAACATATATGCCAATGGTTTAACATCATGTTTATCAATCAGTTAAGTTTATTCTTAAGCCAATGCTGCACTGTAGAGCAACATTGTCGGCTCGTTTTAGTGCAAACAGAGAACACAAAGCAATCCTTTGACCTGGTTTATCTGTAACCTCTACCCGAATATCGCAGGCACAAAAAAAGGATTGGTATCTCTACCAATCCTCTTTAGGGGGGTGTTTCGGTTTTTCTACCTTACGACAGGTAGATGGCGTCTATTACTCGTAATCTGTCGCGTACGTATCTTCGTATGAGTGAGAGTAGAATTCGAACAGGTTGCCAAACGGGTCTTCTAGGTAAACCATTTGTGCTTGTTTTAGCTCGTCTTCTGGGTGGTAACGGTGAATATCCATGCGTACTTTACCGCCAAACTCTTCAACGCGTTTAATAGCTGAATGAAATTGCTCTTTTGGAAGCTGCAGACAGAAATGGAAGATACCTAGACGAGAGAAATCAACCTTATGACGCTCTTCACGGTCAACCATTTCGAACATCTCAACACCGATGCCATCAGATGTGACTAGGTGAGCAATGTTGAAACCTTTGAAGCCTTCACCAAATACAGCGATACACATACGGCCAATTGCTGAT
>NZ_AJZD02000108.1 GCF_000272105.2 Vibrio splendidus 12E03 | reverse complement strand
TTAGTTCCACTGAATTACGCAACAAAGCCACTCTAAGCATTAATGAATTCGAAGACTATCACTTACTCACTCTATAACGAGGTAACAATGAGGCCGCAAAGAAATTACAGTTCAATCGAACATATTAAAAGATCCCTAGGTCAAGTCAAAGATGAAAATAAAGAGGTAAGAGTTAAAAACGGAACCGCATATGTTAAGGAAAAAAAAGCTTTCTTTTCATTTCCAGTATCTCGCGTAAGGCACACTAAGAATTGTAAGAAACTACTGATATGCACTCTAAAGCAACGTCATAACATAAAAGAAGAAAGTGCCAAAATCTTGCTAGAAACTATTCTAGCTGGCCGAGATACAATCACGGTAAAAGATATAAACAATCTAGACGAATATATTAAGACATCAAGTATGACAGGCTTATTTGAAAGCCAGAAAAACCAACTGAAGAACGAGCGAATCGAATTAAATTCTTGGGGCACTGTTGATTTAGTAACAAGTGAATTCAAAAAAAAGAGCTTCATGGCATTAATGTTAGCTAAGTATCCATTAACACAATCCAACTTTAGTGTTCAGGTTAGTGAATCTATTGGCGACAAGAAGCTATGGACAAAAGAAGACAAAACCAGAATAGAGCATTCGATCAGCCGTTTCGTAAACATGTCAAAACTTGATAGCGATCGTAATAATCAGCTTAAGACAGAGCTAAAGGGGTTATCCTATGCTCGTGATTCTTCATTAAACAAAGCAAACGAGAGACAAAAAAGTGCTCTTGTTAACTTCTTCACTAAAATTGGACTCACAGACTCAAGTCAAGTACCTACACTGAAGTCATTACAAGAAGCTAAACAAAGAAGAAAGGAAAAACACCCCCCAAATAGCGCTCAGTCGAAGAGTACTAAGAAACATGCACCAAAGGTTCACAGTAATGATGCTGCAACCCCTAAGAAAACTAACTTTACTAAGGCTCTAAACAAACTAGTAGGTTTGGCTGAGCAAGAGAAAAGAGAAACTCAACCAGCCAAATTAGAAGAACTGCAAGCACTGTTCATCACCGGAGTACATTCTGCTTCAGGAGCATCAATGTTGAAAAAAAGTCATGGTGCCACAAGTGTAACGGCATGGACTCAAGATGGACTTCTCAAGAACAAGACACTCAACAAAGACGGGCTCTGCTATGGATTAGCCGCTAAATGGGGAAAGGATACGGCAAACAATACGCACTTCTTTGAAAGCATGAGATCGATAGAAGGCTTTGAGGAAGCATCAGCTTTGTTTGACGGCCAGTTTGGCGGTGAAAAGGAGATCATTGAGCGTTTCAACCTCGTTGGTATTGAAACTGATGGTATTGAAAAGCAACGATTGGGTTTTGGTCAAGGAAATCTACAGTTACATATTCTAAGACAAAATTTAGCCGAAAGTGGCCAAAGAAGTGGTCATGCGGTAGCAACCTATTCGAGTGTCGAACTAGGTAAGGAAAAGTATGCCTTCTATGACCCAAATATTGGAGAGGTAACCTTTAGTAGCCAAGAACAACTGGAAGGTTTCACTAGAGACGCTATTAATATTCTTTATGATGACCTTCCAGCGCAATTCACTATAAACTGCAACGTTCCAAAATAACTTGATGTTCAGTTAAGCTTTATTTTCTAATTCATATTCAAATATAAAAGACTCTAATAAAGGTATGCCTAAAAGCAGTCGCAATTTGTTTGGGCGTACCTTGTCCGGTGAGCTTCGATGATTATTATCCACTAAATCTCATACTTCGACTTGAAAAAATGAGCTATTCACTAGGGGTCATTTTGCTCGTTCGGCCAAACTGCGAAACAATAAAGTCACACATCCGTGATGCTAGCATCTGATGTACTTCCTGACTAGGATGCACCTCATCATGAAAGACATGACGATGTGCAGAGTCAAATGGCTGACTATTACCTTTAAGACCAAACACACGAGGTAAATCAATGTAACCAGCTTGCTCCTCTGTAATAGTATCGTATCCAACTTGATTAGCCATATCGACTAATTCATAAAGCTGCCCACTAAAATCAAAAAAGCCTATTTTAACACCATTACCGGAAAACTGTTCTTGCAGCTCTTCCAACTTACTTTTTAAAAACTGGTTATGTTGATAAGAAAGACCTGACATCTTAGCCCTGTCACTGTCGCTCTCTTTATGTGCATGTGCTGTTATTGATAAATCTGGGATGCCAGTAACCAGAATATTTTTGACTCCTTTGGATACCACCATTTTAATAATTTCTTTTTCATAGCAGTTAACAACCTTCTCTACATCCGTTTTATCAAATGTCATATAATCATTTGCACTTAGTGCTAGTACCACCATATCTCCTTCCTGAAAGCCTTCTTTTTTTTCATGTTTATGGATTTGTCGCTTCATGTTGGAAATAAACCAAAACGTTGGGTTCAATTTTGAGTACTTAGCGGTAACAGCCCCACCCTCCGCATAGTTAAGCAATTTAAAGTTGTCACGTGCTTCCTCACTGTTCATATACTTCTTCAAATAGGCTCCTGAAGAAATAAAATCAGCCCAAACAAAACCATTGGTAAATCGACCTTTGTAATACTGTCTAGATGACAACATAACTCCGAGAGTCTTAGACTTCATTCGCCCCTCTGAATCCGACAAGCTGTCACCAATCACGACCAATCGTTTAATATGATCGAGCGTCTTGCTCGAATGACTAATCGGCTGTGCATTAGTCACTTCTTTATTACGAATAGCCAGTTCGAAGAGCAGATCTTTATGTTCAGCTCCATCGGTTAAATCAAACTCTAATTTAGTACCATCAATAACATGTTCAAGTTTTTCATTAGACACCAAGACCGGAGTTTTTAGCTTGTCATACTTTGATAGCTGCGAGACTTTAGTAACTCTTATCTTTCCCTCAGTTACCTTCCTCTCAAACAATTTTTTATTATGCTTTTTAGACACTAACTGTTGGCCTAAAATTAAGGGCTTCATATTTTATGTACTAGTAAAGAATGGATTGAGCTGCCATTTTTCAACCTAAGACTAAAAATATCACGGGGTATTTCCTGAAATATTATGGTCTTAGTTTTTTAATTTAACTTCAGATATAATCACTTTGTACGAAAGCGTTCGGGAAAAGGGAAATATCAATAGTATCAAGCCCCAGTCGCAAAACTGAAGCTATTGATTGGTCATTTAATCAGCGGTATACCGTGTGATTGACGTCTTTTACAGGTATAGGTCTAGCTTCCTTCAATTTAAAGTAAGTAGTCTCACCTCTCTTTACCACACTTCGAACTACGAATTGGCTACCAGGTTTATAGTTTCTCTCATTCTCTCCGGTATCACCGGCTCCAATGTTAAATGGAGTTCCCTCGATAATATATACAGCCGGTTGTTGACCTCTATTAGCAGTGTCGGAGTCTGAATGGTATTTTCTTGATGCGTATTTATTAGCCATTTTTTCGTTTGTATCGCATGACATGATGAAACCAATTTGAAAACGGTCCCCTTGTTTTAATGCTCCAACTCCCTCTTGAGGTTTAAACATCGAGCCTCGATACTGTATCCCAAAAGTGTCTTTTTTCTGGCCATCAAACATAAACTCAACAGCTTCTTTTGCGCCATGATGCAGAGCTTTAACGGCGTTATCCAGGTCCTCTTTTGAAGACATAATAAACGGCGAGTCTTTGTGTGCACGGTTCCATTCAATACTCGCACCTTGGCGAATTGAAGCTGAAGGTTCTGTCTTTAGTACACAGCCGTAGTCATGCCTAACTCTATTGTTTATTCCTTTCGCACCATGATTAGTACTGTAAATAGCAACTAGCCCATCGCGGGTGCTCTTTATTTTATCCTGGGTCGCTTTTTGTTTTCTCTCTAACTTGGATATTTGATTATCAACTTCATTAATGAGTCGTTTTGTTTTATCACGCTCCACCTTAGAATCATTTACACTAGAATTAAGTGCAGAAATAGTATTCTCACGTAGTTGTATATAATCATTAAGTTTAGACGAGTCTATCGCTTTAGGTTCCTTTAGATTCGCGCCAGAAAACACGGGGTTGATCACAGCTCTTGCCGCCTCAACTTCTTTCTTATGCCGCCCTACGTGAAGGTTTCCAAAGCACTTTAGTTTACTATGACTTTCTCCCCTAAACTCCCACTGACCTTTTTTAACCTCTTTAAGTCGTACAGTCCCCTCGAAGTTTTTTATGTCGGAAGCTACCGCATAAGGCCTTGAAACATAATATTTCTTTAGGTGGATAGCACTCTTTAAGTCTTGCTCAACTGATCGAATATTTTGATTGAGCGAAGTAAGAGGTTGTTTTGCGCTGTTTAGGTCTTGTATTGTCTTTGCCAAATCAGCTTTTAGTGTCGTTAATTGATGACTTGTCTTGGTGAGCATAGTTTAAAACTCCTGCTTCTCATAACTGATAAATAATGCGTATTTAAACCATGTTAGACAGAATCAAACCTAAGTCGGTAATGAAAACTTTTGAATAATTTGGGGATATTTTTCCATTATAAATCTGAGTCAACGTGCTGAGTTTTCTTGATTACCCTGATTATTATGCAATTTTTGTTTAGCGCAAAATAAAGGCCAGCATAAAGTCATTCAGAAGTTGAGCGAGTTCTACTCAACAAAGAGTGAAGGAATACATAAGTATTTTAGCTCCACGCACCCAGATTCAAATACTCGTTGCAAATTAATGTATAAAAAGAACTCTTTTCTATCTAATCTAAAACTGTCGTTTTTGTTCAATACCTATCTCAGTTACTCGCCTACACTTGCTGTCATTGAAACGTGGCTCAGCTAATCAATGTATCTCATCGTCGTTCGACGTACCTGAGAACCGGCTTTGTTGCGTAATTCAATGGAACTAA
>NZ_AJZD02000107.1 GCF_000272105.2 Vibrio splendidus 12E03 | reverse complement strand
CTTGTTACCAAGTGCCGCCCCTCTAAGAACTGTACGTGCAACTTTCACTGCATACAGCTCAAGCCTCCGCTAAGGCGTATTACGTTACCCAGCAATCACAATGCAGCTAAAGCAGGTTCGAACCATGAGTTTCGTCCCAATTTCTTTGCCTTTCGTTCTTTAAGGAAAGGTTCGTAAAAAGGGTCATAAGGCGTTGCCTTGCTCATAATTTTCACATGCCTTTTAATTGGCGTTTTGGCTATCTGAACCAGATTAAAATGACAATCCATATTCGCGATCTTTTGCCAACCATGGAATTGCCATTCACCTCGTCGGTTCAAGTAATATTTTCTACGCACCCAATCTTTGTTTTTCGTTGGATGACGCCTTACCGCCCAACGCCATAACAACCAGAAAAGTTGATGACTTACATAGTCGAAAGTTCGCTTTGCCACGCAATGACGATAATAATTCGCCCAACCTCTCAGTTTTGGATTCAGTATTTTAATCAGATCGTTCACTGGAATTGTTGCGTGCTTTTTGATGAGTTCACGTAAGTTACCCAAAAATGACAGTACGTTGCTCTTACTTGGTTTAATAAGCAGTTTGCCTTTGTACTTTCTGAGATTAAATCCCAAAAAATCAAAACCATCATTTATATGAGTTACGTGTGTTTTCTCTTCAGAAAGTGTTAAACCTCTTTCTTCTAGAAAGCTAATTAGCTGCGGTTTGATGTTGTTCACCAAAACTTCCTTTGAAGTCCCAGTTATTACAAAATCATCAGCGTATCCAATGAAGTTGACTCTATCGCCAGTTTTACGTGCTACCGACTTAACCAGGTTTTCTAAACCTGCTAACGTCAACAGCATAAGCGTTGGGGAAATTATACCGCCTTGAGGCGTCCCCTCTGCTGTCTTGTAAAACAGTCCTTTATCGATAAAACCGCACTCAAGCCATTGCTTCAACATTCGTTTATCTGTTTGAATGTTATCGATTAGCCACTGATGACCAATTTTATCGAAACAAGCCTTAATGTCCCCCTCAAGAACCCATTGTGCTGAACGTTTAAGACCCAAGCATTTGAAGCATTGTTCGATTGCATCGGCTGTGCTTCTATTAGGTCGAAAACCATAGCTATTTAGGTCAGCAATGGTCTCAGAGATAGGCTCCAAGGCAAGTAGATAAAGCGCTTGTTGCGCTCGATCTATCATGCACGGAATACCTAAAGGTCTGAGTTTGCCGTTTTTCTTGGGGATATAGATACGTCTGAGTGGTTTAGCTTTGTAGCCTTTCCGACTCAATTGATTAACCGCTGCCACACGACGAGCATCCGTATTCCAGATGATGCCGTCGATTCCTGGCGTTTTGCTGCCTTTATTTTGTGACACTCGTTTAACGGCAAGAAGTTTTGCCGCTTTCGAGTGAGTTAGTATCCACTGCAAAGCTTTCGCCTTACTGCGTTTACCTTCTCGAGTTGCTTTTGCAATGCGTATTTGAAGCTTTAATACGTGTTGTTCGACGGCTTTCCAGTTAATGGATTGCCATCGAGTGCCGTTAGGAGAGGCACTAACTTCTTTTGAAGCTACCATTTGCATTTCTCCTTGAATAAAGTTCTTCAAATTATCTTGCAACGGGAGACCAGCTAGAAGTCAGCTCGCTTTCGCGCCAGATAACAACCTGTATCCGCATCATTACAACACGGCTTTCGCTTTTTCTAGCCTCCTTTACCTGCACCACTATCGGCTGTCTTTGCAGACCGCTTTCCCAAAGGGAGAAGTACAGGCTTACCCTGTTCCGTATGTCGCGCAACGTCGGGTTAGATGCCCACTATAATGCGGAGAGCGTCTTGATCACGAAAGAGCACTGTCCAATCTCTTTCCTACTCTCATGCCTTTTGGCCACAGCGTATTAACCACTT
>NZ_AJZD02000106.1 GCF_000272105.2 Vibrio splendidus 12E03 | reverse complement strand
GCCGCTTTGACGGGTTTATCGTTTAAATCAGCAATCAATAGACGTTGCACCGGCTTCTTGTTGCCAACGTGATCTAGGATTTCATCGATGAGTAAGCAGCCTTCTGGATCGGGATCACCGGCGTGAACAATCGAGTCCGCTTTTTTGATGAAACCAATCACTGTATCGAGCTGCTTTTTAGAATCGGAGCGAGGTTTATATTGTGGAGGGAATCGAGTTTGAATCGGTAGACTGTCTAGTGTCCAGCGTTTGAGGTTACTGTCGTAGTCTTCGGGATCTTTGAGGGACAGCAAATGGCCAAAACACCACGTGACAATGTCACCCCCTTTTTCGTAATAGCCGGCTTTTTTATCGGTCGTTGGGTTGCCGCCAAGTCCTTTAAAGATGGCGGTAGCCAGGGATGGTTTTTCTGCGATGAATACGCGCATAAGATTTTCTCCAGATAGCATTAGCCCTCAGCGAGAGAGCTGATAGTTAAGATTTTAAGGGATTAGTTACTTTGAGTGAGTTGGCTGACTTCAGCTAAGGTAAAAATGGACACCATGCTGCGATACTTTTCAAAGTCATGACGTGAGTTATCAAA
>NZ_AJZD02000105.1 GCF_000272105.2 Vibrio splendidus 12E03 | reverse complement strand
GCTTCCCCCCAGTCGGTTTTTATCGTCGGGGGGTTCACCCCAAAGCGCGCAATGGCAAAACGCTGCAACAGGGCATCAATGGTCGTTTTAAAAAACAGTTGTTGGTCTTGTGGTTGATAATCCACCACCGACCAACCGCCCGCAGGCTCTAATTTCACATACACAATTTCTTTGTTATTCCCCGCCTTTTCAAACGCGTAAAACAAAAAAAAGAGCATCACTAACACCACCATCGTGAGCCCTAACACCGCCACAAACCAACGATTACGCTCAGTACGTAAACGCGGTTTATCGACATGGGTTTCTTTGGGCGTATCGGCTCGAATCACCGGTTCCATCGTTAACCTCCTTTAAA
>NZ_AJZD02000104.1 GCF_000272105.2 Vibrio splendidus 12E03 | reverse complement strand
ATCATTATCTGTTCTGGTCCAACATGGCAGCGTGAGGCTTCGCCTTTTGGTGAAGATAAAGCGTCGATGTTGGTTGTGCTTGATAACAGTGAATCCATGCTCGCTAAAGACTTACCACCGAGTCGCTTAGAACGATCTAAGCAGAAGATTAGAGACTTATTAGCAGCTCGGAAAGGCGGTAATACTGGCTTAGTGGTTTATGCCGGTAGTGCACACGTGGCGATGCCTGTCACTCAAGACAGCAAGGTATTCGAACCGTTTCTTGCGGCTATCACACCCGACATCATGCCGGTTTCAGGTAAATCAGCAGAAGAAGCGCTGCCACTCATAAATCAGCAACTGTCTGGTGAGTTAGGTTCGTCAGTGTTGTTGGTATCAGACGGTGTTAACCCAAGTACCATTAGAGCGTTCGAAAGCTTCTTTAACGACAACCCGTATCAACTGCTTATTCTAGCGGCAGGAAATAGCAATGTGGTGAGCGATAATCCAGTCGATCTCGATTCATTGCGCAGCCTAGCGAGCAAGACGGGTGGACGACTGATCGAAGTTACTGTTGATAATTCCGATATCCAGCAACTCAACCAAGCGGTTGAAAGAAACATGCAACTTAACGGTGAATCTTCAATGCCTTGGAAAGACATGGGTTACGGTCTGCTGATTCCAATGGCGATCATCATGCTGTTGTGGTTTAGAAAAGGGTGGTTGGTTCAGTGGTGTGTGGTTGGCGTTTTGATTACTGGCAGCGTGTATTCTCCGCACTCTTTGGCTAAAACGGTCAGTTTAACCGCCGATAAACCCGTAGTTGAAGAGTCCTTGACGGTTTGGGATAAAACAGCCCAATGGTGGTGGGATTTATGGTTAACGCCTGATCAGCAAGGACAACGTTTATTGAATCAAAAGGAATACCTTGAAGCAGCAAAACATTTTACTGACCCAATGCGAAAGGGCGCAGCTTATTACTATGCTCGTGATTTTAAGTTAGCTCACAGTGCCTTCTTACAAACCAAAACTGATTATGGTTTGTATAACGCCGCAAGTGCGTTGGCCAGGCAGCGTGAATATCTTGCTGCGCGAGATTTGTTGAAATTACTAAGCGAGAAAGAGGACCTGTCACCAGAACTAAGAACGGATGTCGAAAACAACCTTGCTGTTCTTAATGGGATTGTCGAAGAAGTAAACCGAACCAGTGAAAGTCAATCAGGCACCACCGATGGCCCTGAAGAATCTTTAGAACTCGAAGACGACCAGCCACGCACGGGTGATGGCGCTGAAGAAGAAACGGTAGCGGAATTGATGCTCAAGGAAACGCTTAATGCCAATGAAATTTTGGGTAGCCAAGAGCTTGCCGACAAGTGGTTAAAACGAGTAGAAGCAGACCCTAAGTTCTTCTTAAAGTCCAAGTTCCAAATTCAATTAAGAGACCCTGCACCTTCTATCGAACCGCCGTCTAAACAAGAACAGGTGCCAAAACAGGAGCAAACACAATGAGTCGATACGATTTAGCGCTTGAAGCGATTCAATCAAAGCGAACGCGATTCACAGCCCGTAAATGGTTGCTGTCGATGACTCTTATGTTGAGTTGGTTTTTTCCTGCTGTTGCTTCTGCTGCCGATATCTTCGATCTGCAAAAAAATGGTGATGTGGAGCTTATCGCTTGGGTAGGGGAAAAGCCAAAGTCAGGCGACAAAATAACGCCGACCAAAGTGAGCGTTAATGAGCAGGTAATTCTGAACATTGAGGTGGCGACGCCGCGTTGGTTAACGGGAGGGACTCGAATCGGCAGTATCGAAATTCCTAACGTGATTGCTAAGCAGCGGAACCAACTCGCGACGAACTACACGGAACGAGTTAATGGCACTACATGGTCACGCCAGCGTTGGGAAGTGACGCTCTATCCGATGACTTCTGGCGAGTTTGTCATTCCAACCGTGCCGGTTCGCGTCCAAGTTTCTGCACCTGATGGCTCTAACGTTGGCGGCACGCTTTACACGCAGCCAATTAAGTTTGAAGCTTCGTTGCCTTCAGGTTTACTTGATAATGAATCGCCTTGGTTTTCTGCAACAGAAGTAGATACAGAGCAACAATGGCAACGCTCGAGTGAAAACTTAAAAGTAGGCGATGCTATTACTCGAACGGTAACCATCAAGGCAAAAGACAGCCTTTCTGTATTACTTCCGGACGTGTTGAACAATGGATCGACCCAGCAGTACCAAGCTTACCCGCAACCTAATCGTTTAG
The DNA here is from genome assembly GCF_000272105.2 of Vibrio splendidus 12E03. Lineage (GTDB taxonomy): Bacteria > Pseudomonadota > Gammaproteobacteria > Enterobacterales > Vibrionaceae > Vibrio > Vibrio splendidus_I. The sequence continues at coordinate 37,312 of NZ_AJZD02000104.1, read as the reverse complement.
ATGATACTCAAGAACGTGGTGATTATCGCTCAAGCCGAGTTGAAGAGACGGTATATGTGATTCAACAAGGTGGTGAGTTTACGCTGCCAGAGTTTTCATTTCAGTGGTGGGACAGCAAGAATCAACGCCTTGAAAACGTGGTGATAAAAGGGAATGTGTTTGAAGCTAAACACACGGTCCGATCTTTCATCAAGGCTTACATGTCAGTGTTTATTAGCGTTGGTCTGGCATTGTTGTTCAGTGTGGCGTGCTTTGTTTCTGTTAAACGTTATTATGCGAACCGCCCAACACCAAGCTGGTTGGTATTGCGTCGTTTGCTTAAGAAAAATAATTGGCCAGCATTGAGAACCTTTATCTATCGTCAATTGCGCAGAGAAACCGCTCAATTGGAATTGGGTAAAGCGAGCGAACAAAAGCGTTGGCTAGAAGATAGTGAAGCGCTTCAGCAAGGGCGTGAAGATAGAAACGTATTTTCTCGTTTATGGAAAGGCTTACGTAACTTACCCAGCGACAAATTAAGCCCAAGTAACTCTCGTTCGATTTTTGACCGATTGAGAATCCCTAAAGCTTTGCCAGACTTAAAAGATAAAACCTAGTTTTATGCGGAGGTTAAACGAGTTGTTCGATGAGAAATATAGCCGTTTGATATAAAAGTGCTGCGAAGCGATGGAAAGCGTTTTATTGAAATACCGATATAAATTCTGGGTTTATCGGGGCATTCTGCACAAACTGAAGCAATTCACATCGAACATAATCGGCAGTTTCTCTACTATAGGGAAACTGCTTCTTTAATATGGAACTGTATGAAAAGCACCGAACTCAATTTAATTCCTATATTTGTTGCTATCTATGAAGAGCAGAACTTGTCTAGGGCTGCTAATCGCATGGATATAAGCCAACCTGCTGTGAGCAAAGCGCTTGCACGGTTGCGAGATATCTATGACGAACCACTGTTTCACCGAACCACATCAGGTGTAGAGCCGACCACTTTTGCTATTGATATTTACCCTGCAATGGCTGCTGCGCTTAAGAACTTTACTTCTACCTTATCGGCTTCAAGAGACTTTGACCCAAAAACATCAAATCGTATTTTCTCTATCGCCTGCGTTTCCGCGGCAAGCTACGAAATGGTGCCAAGAGTCATGCAGTTGATTAGCCAAGTGGCGCCGAACATCGCGTTAGAAGTCCATCCTCTGTTTACAGAAGATTATGAATCGGACTTAAGGCTCCAAAGGCACGATGTGATCATTGATATGACGCCAAGAGGAAGAACCACGCTCAAGCACGAAGTGGTTTCTACAGAGGAGCTCGTGGTGGTGTGCCGTTCAGATCACCCCGTAATTAGCGATACTATCAATATGGAGCAATTTCTTACTCTCGATCACGTCGTGGTGTCACGCTGGCATGCACGCAAAAGCTTATTAAGCTCTGAACACTTTAGTGATTTGGAGAAGCGAAGAGTTGTGTATCGAGCTGCTGGTGTTGTCGAGATGCTCCCTGTGATTGAGGGATCTGATGCTATTGGCATGCTTCCTATGTCATCGGTGCGATGTTTTGCTGAAAAGTACAATGTAAGAACTCTGCCTTTGCCCTTTGATTTGGAAGACCTCGATATGTGTATGATTTGGCACCCCAGTCGCACTAACGAACCTAGCCACAAGTGGTTGCGCACTAAGCTCAAAGCGGCAGCAAAAGAGTTATCAAGTTAGCTTCTAAAGGGCATGGTCATAGAAAACATTCGCGCGATTTTAAATGGAAAGAAAGCCAGTATCCCTGAGCTGAGGTAAGCGGCGTTTATTGCAAGGGAGCGGGATATTGACCTGCAAGTTAGCGTCATGTGGAACTCGTCAGATATGTTTCGCTTGGTGCTGCCCGAAGGCAGCCCTTGTTTAACCATAAATCAGTGAAAGAACTTAACTTACTGAATTGTTTGATTTAAGTAACGGATACTAAGCCTCTTTTAGGCTCTGTTCTGAGTTAAGCAAGAAGTAGGACACCCAATCATCAATAGGCAAAGGTCGCGCGAAGAAATAGCCTTGAGCATATTTACAACCGATCTGGCGTAGAGTCGTTACATGATTCTGGGTTTCAAGGCCTTCTGCAATCACTGAGAAATCGAGTATTTGCGCGAGCTTGAGAACCGCGCAAGTAATCTCATAATCTACTTTTGACGAGTTAATATCTTCAATAAAGCTTCGATCTAATTTTACGCAATCGGCGGAAAGATTCTTCAACACCGACAACGAAGAATAACCCGTTCCAAAATCATCGATAGCAATCTTGTAACCCTTAGAATGAAGCACCTCAATGGTTCTCGAACAGGTTTCAAAATCACGCATCATGTCTCTTTCGGTAATCTCAAGCAGCAATTGGTGAGGTTGGCAATCCGTTTCATCCAGTATCACTTGTAGCTGCTCGGCAAGGTCCGTCATATAGAACATTCTCGCTGAGAAATTGATTGAGAAAATCACGCCTTGTAGGTCTATTCCCGCACGTTGCCACTCAGTGATCAAGTTCGCCACTTTCTTAAACACCCACTTATCGATGTCGATAATGAGGTCACTTTTCTCCGCTACTTCAAGGAAATCAATCGGTGGCAGTAAGCCCAATTTAGGGTGTCGCCAGCGAATAAGTGCTTCGGCGCCAATAATGCCCTGAGAGTCCAAGTCGACCTTAGGTTGGAAGAACACTTCAAGCTCGTCGTTAGCAATCGCTTGATGAAGCCCGATGTTGGTTTCGATTAAGTCGTTCACTTCATGAGTCATTTTATCCGCGTAGACTCTGTATTGATCTCTACCATTACGTTTGGCGTGATACATGGCGGTATCCGCGTTGCGAATTAAGGTTTCACGATCTAAACCATGAGTAGGGTACTCACAAACACCAATACTCGCGGAGACGAAGATAGAATTATCATCGATATAATACGGCTTTCTTAATGCTTGATTCAAGCGATCGGCAATCGGCTCACCTTCTTCTAAATCAATGTTGGAATACATCACCAAGAACTCGTCGCCACCCATTCGAGCAACAAAGCCTTTATCGCCGACTAAGCTACTCAGGATGTCAGAAACATTGACTAATAAGTTGTCTCCGGGCGCATGCCCTAAGGAGTCGTTAATGGTCTTAAATTCATCAATATCGAGATAAAACAGTAAGAAAGAGCTGTTGTTGTCACTGGATTTTTTGATCTCTTCATCCAATTGTTTGGTGGCCAAAAGTCGGTTAGCCAAATTCGTCAGTGGATCATGGTGCGCGAGGAAATCGAAGTTTTTCTTCTCTTCAGTGAGGTCGAGATAGGCCTCAGACAGCCTTAAAGCCATGTCGTTATAAGCTTTCTCTAAGTGAGACCATTCGTCACTTCTGGCCAAGTTGATCGGGTTTTTGAGGCTGCCGGATTCTAAACGGTCGAAGCCATGTCTAAGGGCATTGAGTGGCTTTCGAATGTGGTGTCTAACAACGTGGCTAACCAGCAACATCGACAGCACGACGGCTGAAATACTGATAACAATCGCATTGAGCCTTGATAGACCAATCTCTTTCTCAAGCTGGTCTGTCAGTTCTAAGGCTTGGTTTTGTACGCGTGATTCGGTTTTTTCTACCATCTCCAACAAGTCACTTTGGGCAACTAACAGTGATGCCATCACCAACCAACGCTGCTCCAGATTAGCTCTAATGCGCTTCAAAGCGGCGTTGTATCGTTTCACCGTTCGATTGATTCTTTTCTTCTCAGCAATAACCGCTGTCGTTTCGATATCAACGTTTTCTAAGTGGAGTAAGAATATATCGAGTTCTTTCTCGACTTCGATAAGCAGTACTTTCTCCGTTTCTGGCGTGATGCGACTGTGAATGTCACCGACCATTTTCCCCGAAGTGAGAAACGACTCTCGTAGCATGTTGATGAGATCTAATTCATTGTTATAACGGATGAAATTAGGTTGGTCTAAGTGCCTTAACTTGCTGTCGGCAATCGCAAATTCGAGTTGATCAAGTTGCTCGGCTAATGCAGCGTCGATTTGATTAGTCTGCTTAAGAATTCGATTGAGTGCTAGTGAACTGCCTAGGAAACGGTGGAAGTTATCGATAAAGGCATCGATCTTTTGCGAGAAACCTTCGTTGGTAGAGAGATCTCTCAGTCGTTGCAGTTGGAAATCAACATTGAACGCTTCTTCAGACAGCGTGGTTTCGCTAAACAGAAACGTTTGTTCCAGCAGCTTAACTCTAGAGGTGAGCGTAAACACGCGACGACTGATTTCAGAGTTAACAATCAAATCTGACACGTGTGTCGAGGTTTCTGTTTTGAGCGTCGACTCGACGTAATAGAGCGAGCGGATCACCATGATGACCGCAAGGCTTACAATCAATAACGAAACCAGATTCGAAATAATGAGCCGTTGGGTGATGTTTATCTGAGGTAGTTTCATTGTGGCTTCCAAATTTTCAGATACGCTTCACGGTAGCCATTTTTAGGGTCGTAGATGCCTTTGTCTGACTGGCTGATGAGTTCTTCAACATTATCGGGCGTGACGAGATGCACAGGGGCTGAGTAGCCACTTGGAGGCATTTGGTTAAATGCTCGGTTGAGCTCGTCGACAATTTGCCAGCCTTGTAGGTGTAAGGGTTCAGGTACAGTCGCCAGTTGGAATTGACCGCTATTGATTCGTTTGTACGCGGCTTTGCTGCCGTCACCCGCTGAAATGTTTTGTGGTATTAGCCGATACTCTTCGAGATTAGATTCCAAAGAAGGGATCGCGTAATCAATGTAAAGGTCGTTGATGGCTAAGATATGAGTGATTGTTTCGCCATATTGATCATCAAGGTTCTTCAACGTCGCAGGCATCTGCTCGGCAATTTTATCGAGCGGTAAGTAGTTCAGCTCAAGTACATCACAGGTCCCGCAACGCTTGATGGTGTTGACCATCGCATTGGCTTTGATCATCGCAATTTCATAGTTCGGGTCGGTAAACACCACGGTTCTCGCTCGCCCGTTTGAGTTTACAATCGCGAGTAGCGCGGCCACCTCTGCCACATCGAGAGGGTCGGTGGTGATGTTGGTGTATAAGCCGATTTCAGGGTTGCCACCGACAAGCTCAGTCGCGTGCCAGCCAATAACAACGATTCCGAGGTCTTCCGCTTGTTTCAAAATGGTTTTGTGTCGAACAGCATCAATGCCGCCAAGAACAATGGCATCGGGTTCAAAGCCAATCGCTTTTCGGATAGCTGCACCTTGACGTACTTCTGAGCCTAAGCCATCAATGAACTTCAGATGCCAATTGATGTTTGAAATGGCCTCAGAGATACCTTTACCCACCCCGTAAACGCCACCATTTCGTAAATCAGACGCGACAAAAATAACGTTTTTTTCATGACGTACCGCAGGGCCTTGCATTGGGCCATCCCAAGTTCTCTGGTTGGAAACCGCACGCATCACTTTTTTTTCAGCATATTGGAAGAAATCGTCTTCATGATTACCCGCAAAACTCTGAGAGGAGCAAGTAGTAGCGAGCAACAAACCCGCAAAATTTAATCTCTTATTCATATAGCTTATAAAACGCTTTAACTTATAATTGCCCTATATTTATAATATTGTTAATAAACATTCAAACATTTGGTAACAGTTATGCCGGGTCAACTTTATAAAAATGTTTTACCAACTCTACTGACAGCGTGTTTTTTCCTCCCTTTGTACGTCAATGCTGACGGGGTAAGGTCGGAGGCTGATGTCAAGAAACTTGAAAAATTTCAAGAGACTGTAAGTGGCGAGCCAATTTCATTAGCTCCGATGTCGGTAGAAAAACCGGTAAGAATTGCGCTGATTTATCCAAGTGCAGATATTTCTGACTTTTGGACAAGAAATTACACCGCACTGAAGGAAAGGCTCATCGCTTTGGAGCTGCCTTTTGAGATCAGTGAGTTTACCTCAAGGCAAATTGAGCACTCATTACAAACCCAATACACCGAGCAAGTGCTGAATTCTGAGACGCCTTATGACTTCGTCATTTTTGGCCCTTCTGAATTGGGTATCCAAGCCAGTAATATCCAAAAACTGTCCGCTTCCAAAGATTTCAAAACCTTTATTTGGGCGTTTCACACACCTAATGAGCAATGGAAAGATCAACCCGACACTTGGTTTGATTTCTCAAGCGCGATGGGGGCTGAGGTGCTTTGTGACCATGTGGTGAAAGAACTCGGAAATGAAGTCGAGTTTTCAGCAAATCGAGGGATCCCGGGAATAACAGATACTCAACGTTCACAAGGCTTCATCGATTGTGTAGAGACAAAAGGTGATTGGTTAACGGTATATGAGCACTTTGGGCAATACCAGAAGATAGGTGGCGCCGATGGGATTCGTTTAGTGCTCGGTAACTTCCCTGAAGTGACCATGGTTCACAATGCCAATACTGCGATGACTATGGGAGCGGTTGATGCGTTAAACAAGGCTGACATGTTGTCTGAAATCTATGTCACGGGTTGGGGCGGTACTGCGAAAGAGATCGAAAAGATTCGTTCCGATGAATTAGACGCGACGCCTATGCGAATGAGTGATGACCTTGGTGTGGCAACGGCCGAAGCGATTAAGTTTCACTTGGAAGAGCGAGAGGCAGAAGTCCCGTTGGTTTACTTAGGCCGTATCACCGTTGTGCACAATAAGATGAATGACGACCAATTAAATCAGCTAACCAGAGAAGCGTTTCGTTACTCGGGCAAGAATTAGGTTCGATTCAACTATCCTTTATCAATCAAAAGAGCCGCTTATCTGATTCGACCTAGTGAATCAGAAACAGATAAACGGCTCTTTTATTGAGAGGGTGCTGGATTCGAAATCTAGCTCACAAAACCTTAGAGATTGAATCTACTCAGTGATCTCTTGTAACACCTCTCCAATTGACCCACTTGGTTGGGTGATTCCCAGTTTGTTCGAAAGCGTTGGCGCAATATCATATGGTGTCACTGCTCGCGATACCTTCTTAGCTTCAACATCGTAACCTGCAAAGATCACAGGCACATGTGTGTCGTACTTCCACGGAGAACCATGTGTAGAGGCAATTTGAAGGCCTTCCATGTCGTTAATGTAGCTGCGCGGTGCAAATACCACGTATACATCGCCAGAACGAGCAGGGTGGTAGTTGTTTTTAATTAGCTGCATCACATGCGTGTCCGGTACTCGGTTAGCCGCAATGTCACTGCTTGATACAGCAAACGCAACGCCTTTCACTTTTGCAATCTCATCAGCAATGGCTTCTTGCACCTTAGCGCGTTCAAGCTTCTTCTCAGCGATCAGATCATGATTCAGATAGATGTAAGGTTGTGCGTACAAGCGAATCGCGTCTTTGGTTAAACCAAATTCATCCTTCAATCGTTTTTCAACACCACTTGAGAGTAGTGTGTCTTTATTGAAGTATTGAGCTTGATTGAAGCCAAGCGCATTTGCCGCAGGTGAAGATTCAGGAACGCCGTGGTCGGCAGACAGCACAATCAAAGTGTTTTCTAGACCCACTTGGTTATCCACGGTTTTGAAAAGCTTAGCGAGAGTCTTATCAAGTCGGATAAGGTTGTCTTCTGTTTCTAGGCTTTCAGGGCCGTAGAGGTGCACCACGTAGTCGTTTGATGAAAAACTTACAGACAGATAATCGGTTACGTCACTTTGGCCAAGCTTCTCTTGCATCAACAAGGTGCTAGCGAAGTTTTCCGTGATCTCGTCACCAGCAGGGCTGACGGTTAACGTTGTGCTGTAGTACTTGTAACTTGCAGGGCCATAAGGGTGAGGGAAGGTGCGTTCAAAATTACCTAACTTCACCTTGTGGTCAGTATTGTGTTCTTGAAGGGTGTATTTCTCACGTGGTAAAGAAAGTTCCCAACTTTGTTTAGAGTACTGGCTCGCAATGGCTTTCTCATTCCAACGTGATACCCAGTCTGGATATTCGTCGTAGTAATAGTTACTGGTAACAAATTCAGATTGTGCTTTCGAAAACCAAAACGCTTTACCACTGTGTCCCGCCAATGAGATAGCGCCGCGGTCTTTCACTGATACACCGAACACTTTTGATTTGCCACTATTAGAAATCGTCAACTCGTCACCAAACGTGGTGGAAAGTATTGGCTCAGGAGAACGTCCATCGCCCTGTGCTGTCTTCTGCGTTGGGTCGATCTCTGTTGCTTTATCGACACCTGCACCCGAGGTTAGCATTTCATAGTTGCCATCCTCTACGTTATACACCAAACGTTCCTCACTTCGGTCATACCAAACATTACCAACCATGCCGTGAACGCTCGGTGGAGCGCCTGTTGCAAGTGATACATGACCGACAATCGTTTCTGTGTTGCCGTGCTGGTAGTTCGCATTGGTGTAGTAAGTACCGTCATCCATTAAGTACCGGAAACCGCCTTCACCGAAGTTGTGCTTATATCGTTCGATTAGATCTGCGCGCAGGCCATCTACCGTGATTTGAAGGACTAGATTTGGCTTTTCCTCAGCTGAAGCTGGGAGAGCGCAGAGTAACGCGAGGGTTAGTCCTGAAAGCTTGGTGTATTGCATAGAGTTTCCTTATTCACTGTTGCCGCTGAGTTCTAATGTTTGGCCAGATTTCTAATGTGTGTACAGTGCGAATCGTATTTTTTTGTATTGTTGGTGGCGATTAGTGAACCATAACCTTCGGCACCTTTAGTTAGTTCGCTTCGTTAGCTAGTTTACAGCTTTAGTTCGTATCCTTAACTAAACGCAGCCCCATATCTGACATAGTGATCGATTGGCTTGCGAAGTCACGACGGTAACTTTCAGATTCATTTTCGTCATAAGCAAAGCTGCCACCGCGAACCGATTTGTGCGATAAACCAACGTCGCTGTGTTTTGCGTTGTTAGGGTTGTCTGTTGGACCGAATCGGTAGAAGGTGTCATCGAAGGCATCAATGACAAACTCGCCCACGTTTCCTGTCATGTCATATAAGCCTAGTTCATTTGGTTTCTTTAGCCCGACTGGATGTGCGCTATTTTTAGAATTTGCTGAGTACCACGCAACATCATCTAAGTTATTGGAACCACTGTAAGTATAGCCTTTACTTTTGTTGCCACCTTTGGCTGCAAATTCCCATTCAGCTTCAGTAGGCAAACGGTATTCTTCGCCTGTAAGTTCGTTCAATTGCTCGACGAAGTAGTTCGCTTGTTGCCAGCTAAGGTTATTGACTGGAACTTGTGGGTTTTGGAAATAACTGAGAGATGAACCCATCACCGATTCGAACAATTCTTGAGTCACCTCAAACTTCGCAATATAAAAACTATCTACAGTTACATTACGTGCAGGACGCTCTGCTTTGGTCGCTTCTGGATCGTTCGACCCCATGGTGAATGTGCCGCCTTCAACCAACACCATCTCTTGGTCAATTTGTTGGGCGATAGGGTGTGTAGGCACGTTTGCACAGCCACTCAGAAGAATAGTCATGGTGACGCTGCTAATTGTTGCTAACTGTTTGTAATTAAGAAATTTCATCACGTGCCTCAGATGTTCGAAATAGGGTCTAATTCTAACGTTTAAGGTCATTCCTATTGGTTATAAAGGGTATAACATGTCACATGATCGAATAGGAATTATGATGGGTCCAGAATACTAAAATAGGTAGGTAAATCATGCATATTACTCAAGGTCCACAGTATAACGGTAAAGCGTCTAAGCGCTTGCATGTCATGGCTAAGCCGATTGGCGCAGCGTGCAACATTGACTGTAAATATTGTTACTACCTAAGTAAGCAAGATTTGTTGGAGTACAAGAAAGGCAGTTCTCCAAGAATGGATGATGAGACATTAGAAACCTACATCCGACAATACATCGAAGGTCAAAACACGCCAGAAATCATCTTCTCATGGCAGGGCGGTGAACCGTCCATGCTAGGTTTGGCGTATTTTGAACGCGTGGTTGAGTTACAGAAAAAGTACCAACCTGAAGGTGTATTGATTTCAAACGATTTACAAACCAATGGTACTTTGCTGAATGATGATTGGGCTGAGTTTCTTGCGAAGAATAACTTCCTGATCGGTTTGAGCATTGATGGTCCTGAAATGCTGCACAATGCCTATCGTGTTAACAAAGCTGGCCGTGGCACATTCAAACAAGTGATGGCGGCTGTGGAGCTGCTGCACAAACATCAAGTGAAGTTTGCAACGCTTACCTGTGTGAATAACCTCACCAGTCAAAATGCACTTGAGGTCTATCGCTTCCTACGTGATGTGGTGAAGTCACCGCAAATGCAGTTTATTCCTATCGTTGAACAGAAAACGTTCCGAACGATTGCACCACAAACATCCCAAGTGAGCGAACAGCTCAAACAAGGCGACAAACGCCTGATCCCCGGCCATAAAGATTCGATCATGGAATCGTGGTGTGTGTCGGACTTGGCTTGGGGTAACTTCCTTATTTCTGTGTTTGATGAGTGGGCTAAGAACGACATCGGTAAGGTGTTTGTTCAGTATTTTGAAGCGAGCGTAGAAACATGGATTGGGCGTCCGAACCCACTGTGTACCTTGAACGAGATATGCGGAAAGGGTTTGGCAATGGAGCCAAATGGCGATGTATTCTCATGCGACCACTATGTTTACCCTGAGTACAAAATTGGCAATATTCTCCACGAGAAGCTTGATGACTTAGCGTACAGCGCACCACAGCAACAGTTTGGTTTTGCTAAATCCCGCACACTGACCAGTCAATGTCAGCAGTGTGATTACAAGTTCGCTTGTCATGGTGAGTGTCCTAAGAACCGCTTTATCAAAACTCGTGCAGGCGAACCGGGCTTGAACTACTTATGTGCAGGTTGGCATAAGTTCTTTTCTCATGTTGATAAGTCGATGGCTTACATCGCTCGCGCGATGGGGCATCCGGTTGCTCATGGCAAATTCAGCGACTCAGTATTGATGGCGCATCGAGCGAAACAGGCGCAACAAGCTACGTTCGAGACCAAGTTTTAACTTGTTCTTTAGATCAACAGGTCCAAGATAAATTTAATCAGATACGAGTCTAAGGACAGGCTAAGTTCTCCAGTTTAAGGTAATACTATGATAAAGAAGAGTTTAGCGACGGCTGTTGCTTTATTGGTTTCAACGTCCGCATTGATTTCAACGTCTGCGATGGCTGCAAATAGCGTTCAACAAACAGTTGATGCACCGGCACAACATATCAATCAAGTGCTTGAAATGACTGACACTCAAACCCGCATTCAACAGTTGTCTTACATGGCACAAGATCAGAATCAATCTGTTGAAAATCGTACTGGTGCACTGCAAGAGCTTGCTTCATACCCAAGCCAAAATGCGCTGGTGGCGGTTGCTAGAGGCTTGAAAGATCAAAACCCTGAAGTGCGTGAAGCGGCGGTTATCGGTTCTGAACCTTACCAACTTGAGCATCGCTGGGCGTTAATTTCCCCCCTGCTAAAAGACAGCGATACCATGGTTCGCCACACGGTGACATCCAATTTAGTTCGTGACTTCAATGCATTAGATGATGAACAGAAAGCACAAATTGAACCACCAGTCACAGAGTTGATTAGCTTCTTGGAAACGCAAGAATCTGAAAAGTACCAATTACTGTTTGCTGATGTGCTTCGTTGGCACAATGACTGGGATAAGGCGGAAACGGTTTATCTAGAACTGATCAATACGCATCCAAAAGAAGCGCAAGTTTGGTTGAGCTACGCAGATAATTTTCGAGCTCAGAACAAAGACAAACAAGCAGTCGAAGTATTAGATCGTGGTTTAGAGAGCGTGCCAAACAACGCCGCACTACATTATTCGAAATCGTTGACTTTGGTTCGCCTTGAAGACAAAACTGCAGCCGCCAAAGAGATTGAAGTAGCTGCGAAGCTAGCGAAAGATAACAGCTATTACTGGTACCTAAATGGGGTGTTACAAGAAGAGTTGGATATCGACAAGTCGACCCAATCTTTTGAAAAAGCGTACCTAATTTCAGGCTCTCCAGAACAGTTATACGCGGTCTGCGATATCTATGTGCGTTACGGCAATGAAAAGACCGATGATTGCTTAGGTGAGCTAGGTAAAGTAGCTCCTGATTATGTTATTGAGCAGTTGAAAGAGAAACGAGTAGCGCCAAGCTCATAATATTCTAATGAGTAACTAGCGAAGCCGATAATGAAAAGCCAGTCGACATGTTTGACTGGCTTTTTCTCATCCATGAACCACTTAGATAAGGCTCAAGCAACTAAAGACAAAATAAGGGCAAGCCTATTACTTGCCCATTTCACTTTATTATTCACCCATAGAGCTTGATGCACGGCGTCTGTCGGTCGCGCCATAGATCTTGCCATCTTTGACTTCAATGGCATTCAAGCCACTGACGACTGGAATGACATGCACCGGGTAACCGAGCTGCATGAACTCTGGTACTAACATTTCGGCGTAGGTCTTCTTCTCGACGAGTAAACCCGTTGGGTCATAAGGTTTGGTGCGATCAATCTTAGTGCCGTATTGGATGTTTGGAAGGTCAATTGCTTCCTGCGCAGACAGATCCCAATCTAAAACTCCAACTACGGTTTTTAACACGTACCCCGGAATTTGCGAGCTACCTGGAGATCCGACAACTAAACGCAGGTCGTCTTTTTTATCCATAACCATTAACGGTGTGATCGCAGAGCGTGGTCGCTTACCTGCTTCGATGGCATTTTGAGTCGGTTTACCGTTTATGGTGGGTTTGGTGGAGAAGTTCGCCATTTGTGCGTTAAGAATCACACCATCGACCATTACTCCTGAACCCATACCTGTGCCGACGGTGCTGGTCATTGCAATGGCATTACCGTCTTTGTCGATGATGGATATGTGACCGGTATCTTGGCTCTCAAAACCTTGATACTGAGCGTAATCAGTATCTAATAGTTTGCCTGCCTTCGGATTTTTTTTCGCAATGCCACTCTCTGGAATGAGTTTACGTCGCTCATCGATGTAGGATTTGTCGAGTAGGGCAGCAACTGGCGCTTCAACATAATCTGGATCACCTGCATAAGAGATACGATCGGCTTTAGCGATTCTCATAGCTTCAGTCATCAAGCGCCAAGGTTCAACATCGGTTTTAGACATGTTGGCTAAGTCATAGGCTTCCAACATTTCAAGGCTTTGAGCGACCATCACACCACCAGAGGCTGGATAGCCAAATGAGACAATCTTATTGCCTCGGTAGTCGCTTTCAATAACCTCACGCTGTTTCACTTGGTACTGTTCAAAATCTTCGATAGAGAGCTTAGCTTGGTCGGCGTCGATTCGGCTGTTCACCGTTTCAACTATGTGCTTACCAAACTCGCCACCATAAAGGTACTTATCACCTTGTTGAGCAATATTGGTCAATGTTGTGGCAAGCTTTGGGTTCTTCATCAATGTGCCGGTTGGTTTGATTTGGTCGTCATTCCAATACAGGGCTTCGATTTCTGGATCTTCAATCAATCTTTCTTGTTCACGAACCACGATGTCGTAGGTGTAGCTGTTCATCGCATAGCCCTTGCTTGCCAGTTCAATCGCGGGTTGAACAAGCTCAGACCAAGGCAATTTCCCGTATTGTTGATGAGTGCTATAGAGCAAGCGAAGTGTGCCGGGAACGGCAACAGAACGAGCCCCTAGAATCTCGTTTCGACTAAGCGCTTTTCCATTTTTCATGAACATGTCTGGAGTGGCACTTGAAGGGGCTTCATCTCGTCCATCAAGAGCGAGGAATTGATCTTTGTCTTTTTGATAAAACAGCGCAAAAGTACCACCGCCAATCCCAGTCATATCAGGTTCAACCACCGACATTGTCATCTGCATCGCCACCATCGCATCGACCGCGTTACCGCCTTTTTTGAGTATCGAATACCCAGTGCTGCTTACGTATGGATTCGTGGCACTTACCATAAACTCTTCGCCAGTTTCGTCTGGCGTAATTGGAAAAGGATTTGGCTCAGCCGCGAAACCGACCGCTGAAACCAAACTTAAAGATAAAGTCGCTATTCGCATGCGTTCTCCGTTTAAGGTATCTGTTTATTCGCTCTTAGGTTGACCAAATTAAGGTAGTGAAGTTCTTGAGTTTGCAGCCTTCTTACACAATATTGACGGCTCTGACATTAATCGCCAAATCACCTAAATGTTTCTCTATTAAAGGATATATAAGATCAATGTTATGGCTTGTTAAGCATGACAATTCAAAGACATTAAAAAGACCAAGGTTATTTGATTACCTTGGGCTTTTATTTAATGGTGATTGTCTAATTTTGGGTTAGAAGACGAAACTCAACATGATGGTGTAAAGGACGGCATCTTTGTCATCAAAACCAGTAAGTGCGTTGAAATTCTCAACAAAGGCACCGTTTGCTTTACGAGCCTCAAAATATTGCACTTCACCATTGATAGACACGTTAGGTAACACATCGTAATCCACACCAATTAGGTAGCTGTTTCCTGTTAGGTGTTCGTGAGAATCAAACTCTGCTCCGTAAACGACGTATGGAGTGAATAAATCTAGTCTGTAGCCCAAACTAGCGTACATCGAGGACGAGATGTCACTGATCTGTCCTTCACTTGCAAGCACCGCTTGACCTAATTCATACTCAACACCTAACGACCAAAGTTGAATGTGTAGGTTGTCTTGTTTTCTACTGAATGGAGCTGTTATCGAAGTTCCAGGGATTGTAATCGTGCCAGAAACGGTTTGATCAAAATTGGAGTCGAGGAATGACAAGTTCCAACGATAGTTTTCACCGCTCAATTGAAGATTGGCACCGAACATTCGGTTGGTTTCAAATTCCAGTTCTGTACTTGAATTAAAGTCGACTTTGTTTTTGTCTTTTACACCGAAGAAAGGTGAGAGCAATAGCGTTGCTTCATCACTGACATCACGAGTCCAGCTCACTTTTATGCCGTTGAAAGCTGTGATTCCGAGAACGCTGTTATACACCTCTGTCGGTGGCCTTGCTGTCATATAGGCTTGGCCCACATAGTAGTACTCAGAGGTAAGGAATAGTGGCAGTCGTAATCGACCAACGCTGACATCAAAGTCATTAAATTCATAGCCTAAGTAAGCCCACTCTAGCTGCGGTTCACTCCAATCATATTGGGGTGGCTTGACAACTTGCACGGAAGCTTTGAATGAGTTGTAGAAGTAATCGAGTTGAACACCAAATGTGGTATCACAGTCGTAGCAGCTCTCATCAGTAAAACCGCGGTTGATGATTAATGGATTATCGTTATCCGATGTTGCCCAAGACGTTGAGCCAAAGCCACTTAAGGATAAATTATCGGTAAGTTCGATATTCGCAAAAGCCGGAGAGGCAATTGAAGCACATAGCACTGACGTAATTATTCTTTTCATATTATTTCTCCGAACTTATAACGTAGAGAACGTTGGCATTTTGAGGAACCGAAGAGAGTGGTGAGTAACCAATACGATTTGGTTTGTCATCAAGCCAGTCTACTAAGCTGTCGGTTGATGCCGCTTTGATTTCTCTTGGGTAACGCGCTTTTCCTGAAAAAGATAAGCCAGCCCAGTGAGCATTCATTTGAGCGGCGTTTTTTCCAAGTAAAAGTTGATAAAAGTCCTCTCTTTCAGTGCTGTTTTCAGGCCAATCTGATAGCTCTACACGTTTGCCATTGAGGCGCTTAGTTTTCCCTCTATAGAGCTTTCGCGCTTTGTTTATTGATATCTCTTCAAATCCGGAGTCTAAAGAAAATATGGCATAATCTTCAGCGGCGTGAGCAGGGCTTAGAAAAAGCAAGCTTCCTAATAGCCCTACCGCGACTGGCAACATGACTCTGCGGGGAAGTGTTTTTATTGTTCTAATCCAATCCATGAGGTATCTCCTAACAAGTCGCACTTTCTATTTGATGGAATAGCTTTTCTTTTCTTACGGGCTTCGCTACGTATCCATCCATTCCGGAATCAAAGCACTTTTGAATATCATCATCGATAACACTGGCAGTTAACGCGATAATAGGAGTTTTGCTTAAGCCTTGGTTTTTCTCGTGTTCTCGAATCTTCTTAGTTGCCGTGAAACCGTCCATAACAGGCATCATGCAATCCATCAAAATAATGTCGAAGCTACTGTCGTTCTGGTACATATCAACGGCAATTTGTCCGTTGTCTGCAATTTCAAAGGCATATCCGGCCTTCTTCAGCATGATAGAAGCTACTTTTTGATTGACGCGGTTGTCTTCGACTAGCAAGATTCTCTCTGATTTGCTCGGAATTGCGTTTTGTTCCGCTTCTTCAGGCAAAGTACGTTTGGTCGCAGCCCCGTTGATAATCGGAGTGACAGTTGCAGGTTGTTTCTTAGGTTGAGCTTTATAGGAAGCTGGTAGTGGCATAGCTTCTACCGCGGTGAGTACTTTCTCTTTAAGCATTTCGAACTTGAATGGTTTTGGTACATAGTCATCCATACCAACGTCGAAACACCTCTGAATATCGTCATCGATGACACTGGCGGTCAATGCAATGATCGGGATGCGCCGCGTCGCTTCCGTTTCTTTTTCAATTCTTCGGATGTTGCTTGTTGCATCAAAGCCATCCATAACCGGCATCATGCAGTCCATGAGTATCGCCGCGTAATGAGGATTAGCGGTGAACATGTCCACAGCTTCTTGACCATTATTAGCGAACTCGAATTCAAAACCACTTTTACCGACATGAAGGCCAGCAATTTTTTGGTTGATCTTGTTGTCTTCAACGATGAGGATTTTGTGTTGGATCTCGACTGATGTCTGGCTTGCTTCTGATAGTTCCGCCAAACCTCGAGTATCACAAAGCTCAATAGCTTTAATCAAACGCAAGCCTAGTAGGGGCTGTGCGACTTGTGCAGTAACGCTGTCACCAAGATCCGCTGGCTCACTTAAGAAGGAACGTATCAAACAGATAGTGATGCCGTTTTGGTGCAGCTTTTCTAAGTTATCTGCGTGGGTATTAG
The DNA here is from genome assembly GCF_000272105.2 of Vibrio splendidus 12E03. Lineage (GTDB taxonomy): Bacteria > Pseudomonadota > Gammaproteobacteria > Enterobacterales > Vibrionaceae > Vibrio > Vibrio splendidus_I. The sequence continues at coordinate 20,395 of NZ_AJZD02000104.1, read as the reverse complement.
CTAGGAATGCGTCATCTTCGGCGAAAACAACAGTAATAGGTTTAGTGTGTTTTTGAGTGGAGAGCTGCTCTATAATTGCCGTTATATCATTCGTTTTATCGGTAACCTTCAAACCATAAAGGTTAAGGTCGGACTCGATTCGCTCGGAGAGCATGTTTTCGTTACCCAGCACATAAATATCAGCCGTTGCTGTACTTGGTTTTGGCAGTATCAAGTCAACAGGCAATACCAAGTCGAAGTAGAAACAGCTTCCTTCACCTTTGACGGAGTCGAGTTGAATTTGACCACCCATCAGCTCTACCAACTGTGTACTGATGGCTAGACCAAGACCAGTACCACCAAATTGACGTGTGGTTGAATCGTCTTCTTGAGCGAACGGTTCAAATATCTGTTTTTGTTGCAGTGAATCGATACCAATACCCGTGTCTCGTACAGCAAATCGAATGGTGGCATTGTTATCTGCTTTGTTGAGCGTTTGAATTGATAATGTGACGCCACCTTCAGCCGTAAACTTCACCGCATTCGACATAAAGTTCATCAAGATCTGTCTTAAACGGTGATCGTCTATCATCACGCGTGCTGGTGTATCTGGGCTGATATCAACGTTAATCGATATTCTTTGTTCTTTCGCTTTTGGTGCCACAATAGAGGCGATGTCGTATATCGACTCTCTAATCGATGCAGAGTGCGGACTGATTAATAGCATGCCAGACTCAATCTTAGAGAAGTCTAAGATATCGTTGATTAAGCTAAGTAGCAGTTGGGATGAAGTTTCGATCGTATCAACATAGTCACGTTGTGTCGGTGTAAGCGGCGTATCTGCGAGGATTTCCGAAATACCAATAACACCATTGAGCGGGGTGCGAATTTCATGAGACATGTTGGCCAAGAAGCTACTTTTTGCTTTGCTGGCTTGTATTGCGTGGTCTTTCGCGAGTTCGGCATCCTCTTTGGCTCTCTCTGCGTCTTCTTTTGCTACCGTCAATCTCTCTTTCGCGAGCTCTCGTTCGATGGTCAATCGTTCAACTTGCTGAGCAAACAGACTGAGTTCATCTTTACCTTGGATTAATTTATCTAGAGAAGGGCGCGTGTCATCATTTTCGCTTTTTAAGAAAGCTAACACCAAATTAAGGTTGTTAGTGACTTGTCTCGCCAAGCTAAGAGTTAAACCCATAACAATCGCTGCCAGCAAAGCGACGATTGAAATAAACAGGGTTCGCTGTATTTGTGCGTCATAGATGGCTTGCTCAACTTCTTGTTGGAACTCTTGCTTGATTACGCCGCCAAGGCTTTGTAATAAGTTGAGCCGTGCGCTCATCGCTTCTAAGCCGACAGACACTTCTTGTGGCGTCAGTTGGCTGATTGTATTTAGGTCGAGTAGCGCGCTTCTTATCTCTTGGCTTTGAGCAAACACATCATTTCGAAACACTTCAACCATCAAAGAAACTTGATGTTCGTTGGCGTTCAATGAAACAAAGCGCTCTAAGAACAATTGCTGTCTTTCACTCAAGGTTTTGATCTGTTCGGCGAGTTCTGGGTCGTACTCTTGGCTGATTTGGAAGATCTCAATCAGTGAACTACCAAGCTTGAACTCTTCGTTCGACCAAAACATCAACCACTCAAGTTGTTGAAGGGCAGTGAGGTGCTGTTGAATTTCACGTTTAGTGTTTTCAAAAGGGACTTTCTCTACTTCAAGTAACAGTTGCTTGTATAAATCGCTCTGCCATTCGAGGGCATCCAATTTATCGTAAGTGTCAGTCGCTTGCATCGTCGATAAGGTCGCTTCGCTGAAATCGGCAACAAGTTGATTCATTTCATCAGATGCGTCTAAAAAAATGATGGGAGACAGGTTTTTAAGTTCTGCCTTTACTTGGTTGCTTTGAGTAGCAAACTCTTCAGGGCTAGAGGCTAAGGTACTTCTGTACAAAATAGAAATATCTTGAAGATAGACAGATAACTGATTGGTTCGTTCAAAATCGGTTAACTGAGTCGTTAATATATAAGCCTGTCTACCTGCTAGGAAGAGTAATAATGAAATGGGAAGTAGAACTAAGCCAAAGAGTTTATGTTTGACTGAAAGGTTATTCCAGGCCGTAATCGCCATATAAGGATCCATCCAACTGTCGTTATATAAAAACAGTAGAATAAAAATGCCGATATGGAAACTTTGAAACGGTAAATTTTACGCAAGTGTGGGAGGGGTATAAGTTCTTGTGATTCCAGAGCTTATTTTGAAATGCGTTCTTTTATTAGTAATTTATAGCGTTTGGCAGTTTGTTTAATTTTATGATTATTGATGAATTACTTAAAAAGCTTATTAATGAGGACGATTGCTATCGAGGCTTAATTCGAAAAGAAGTTGCTCTAATACGGTTTTTGCAGAGGGTTCTAATGTCCAAATACCGAGCATTCTATTAAGTGCGGCGCGATACACTCTGTTTTTGAGTAGGAAGGCGAGTGTGCTCGTATCATTGCTGAATACGTGCATTTGCACGACGGTGAGCTCTGCTTTGTTCTCAATGTCTATTTTCTGAAGATTGCAAGCGGGTAGGAAGGCAGACTCATACCAAACCTCAACGATCTCTCGAAGCTCCATCTCTTCTTTAGGTACATCGCACTCCTGAAGTTGGTGGTTTTCAGGGATTGCGGATAAGTAAGCTACATCAAGCTTGTCTGCAACGAATGTGTACATATTCTTCCTTGTTACCTGTGGTATTGGGGCGAATCATCCCTCTCGCTTATGAATTTGTCAATTATATCCATTTCCCTAAATAGCGAATTGTGATTAAGCGTTGAGGTTTTAGCTTAAGCTGTTTAAGTATTTGTCTGTTAAGCCAAAATATTTCAAATTCCCATCCGGCTCTAACACTAAACTCATGTTTGATGTTGCGATCAAACCAGGGTCGTTAGTCGAAAAAATCACGGTCTTATTCAACAATTTATCGGAGAACAGGCGATTAAAGTATTGAGCGTTTTCTTGCTCTGCACCGTTGAACGGTTCATCAATGATAATCAGAGATTGCTCACAGTTACCTAGGCCAAGCGCCAGCCGCAACTTTTGTTGAATTCCATTCGGAAGACTTTTGCATTTGTCGACACTTAACTGAGTAGCCAAGCCTTCCGGAAGCCATTCATCTAACTCGAAGAAGCTCACCATCTCTTGCATCTTGTCTGTTGGAATCAGCCCGTTATGTAGAATGAAGTTGGTCTCGAGTGAGCCTTCAAAAATATGCAAATTAAAAGGGATGTAGTTAATCGAGGTACGATAACGGTAGCTATTGAACTGTTTAATGTTGTAACCATCGACAGAAACTGCGCCTTGATAGCGGTCTTCTAACCCAGCAATGATTGAAATTAAGGTGGTTTTTCCGCAGCCTGTTGGGCCACAAATGACCACTTTTGCACTGGGTGGGATTTTGAACCCCAAGTTAGTTAAACCCGTCGCGGCTCCTGCGTATCGGTGACTGACTCCGCTGCCCACAATGCTGCCTTGGAACAGGCGAATAGGCGGGCTTTTCTCTAAGGTTAATTTGTCGTCATTCATCGACATTAAATTATTGATTTGCGCGGACGAAGCCTTAATCGACTGGAACTTAGAAATTGAGTTATAGATACCCATGATTGGGCCTAGCGCTTTCCAAACCAGAATAACGGTTGCGAGCATGGCACCCGCATCAGAAGTGCCTTCCATCACGCCGATTACTGCAGTCACGATACTTGCTGTGCCAATCACTTGAATCAAACTGCCGCCAGCGGCCTGAATCTTACTGTTAGTTACGGCAACGTTCTCTGCATCGCTGGTGCTTTGCATATGTGAAGCGCTGAATCGAGATTGAACGACACGAAGTAAAGGTAGGCCTTGAATGGTCTTGATACCGCGAAGGATTTCGTTCCATTGATACGAGACCATCGCATTAGCGCGCGAGCTTTTGGACGTGGCTTGCGAGTAGATATAGCGAGAGTAAATACAGAACACTAACATCAGGATTAAACCACCCATCACCACCAATGCTGCTGTGCCTGACATCAGAGCTATGGCGATGATAAATACAATCACAAACGGCATATCAAAATAGCTAAGCGTTGATTCTGCGGTCACCAAGCGTCGGAAGGTGTCGATATCTTTCAAACGCGCTAACTGGGAAGATACTCCAGCTGTAGATGTCATCGCATAAGGTAGCCACAGCAGCTTAGATATAACGGCTTGCGAGATGTGCACGGCGAGATCTTTACCGGACGTGGCAATGATATTTACTCGCATCTTTTTAAAGAAATACTCCGAGAAGCCAACAATAATGGCGAATAAGGTTAGCCAATAGAGTGTGGCTTCGGAGCTCGAAGTCAGTGCGAAGTTATATACACTCATAATAAAGAATGGCTGCAATGCACCGAGAATACTGATGACGAAGCTGAGAATGATCAGGCTTTTAAGTTCATTGTTGTAACGATAGAAAGCGTGTTTTATCCAATTGCTTCTGTCTTGCGATTCCGGCGGTGGTTCGCGGAATAGACGAGAGTATTCGCTAATCGAAATCAGCAAACAGGGCTTTTTACACATTGGGTATTCAATGGTGTTGTTGTTCGTGTAATCAAACAGGAGTAACTTTCCATCCTTAGCACCTAAGAAGATCGCACTTAGATTCTCTATTTCAATAAAGCATGGGTGAGGGTGTTTATCTATATTCTCGAGTGTCTTTAATTTGGTCACATCACAGCGATACCCAAGGCGCTCTATGGTTGCTGTAAAGCTGTCGCCGTCTTTGGGTTTCGGAATAAAAGCATCGCTGAGTATAGCGGGTGTGCCTTCCCATTCGAGTGCTATCAGGGTGTAGGCCAAACCACGAATAAGTGGGGATTGACTGTAACGTTCGTCGTATCCACTAGATTCAAAATCCAACACACGTTGCGGCACATTATTGAAGTCGACTAAGATACTCATTGGTCACCTCCGGTAAGTTTTACGCGTTTGAGGCGATGGTTAAGCTTGTCCATTTTATTACTGGCGATGATCAAGATTTTGTCGTTGGCACGATAAGCCGTACTGGTGAGAACCATTCGTGCAAATTCCTCATCAAACACACAGTCGATGTCATCAAATATCAATACGCGCTTGCTGGCGAGCAGGGCGCGAACTAATAATAGGGCGTAGCCAACTTGGCGTGAGAATGGGTTACGCATATGGCCTTTGAGTTCTGTATAAAAACCGGCAGGAAGCCCATCAATTTGAGCTTTGATGTTCATGGTTTCACACAGTGCAAACGCCGTGTTATTCAAGCTTGGGCGGAAACAGGTGAGGTTATCGATAATCGTCCCTTCTACGAACGAACTGGTCTTATCAACCATCAGAACACTGTTACGCCAAACGTTGTAATTGACGTCATCCAAAGGCGTGTCGTTAATCATGATATCTAGTTTGCTATCACTGTTCTGACGCGTAATACAGTTAGCGAGGTGGGTCTTACCAGAACCACTTTTCCCTGTCAGCAAATAGGCTTGTCCGAGTTCGAACTCGATGCGCTGCTTTTCAGAATACTTAACCGAAATACGTTCTACTTCTGTTTTTTCATGTTGGTGCTCGACAGAGGATGCCAATTCAAGGAGATCAGCGATACGTTGGATATGGAGTTTGTTCAATTCCCAGCGGCTCGCGGTGCGCATTACTTGCTGGTAAGGCGCAAAATAACGGTTGGTTAGCATGATGATGGCGGCCATGATGCCTTGACTCGATTCCATATTGATAACGGCTGTTGCTAGTACTACCACAACACAAGCAATGGAGAGCTGTTGGATGAGCGCCAATATTAGGCTGAAGTTCGATTCAATCTGCTCATATTTGATGTTCTCAACTTCGCGTTCTTTGACCATTTGTGTCATCAGGCTTTCAACGCGGTATTCCATATTTCGAGCTTTGATATCAAGCGGACTAGAGATGATCTCGATGATTTTGGAGGTGGTTAACCCTTCGATGTCTGACTTATTCTGCAAACTACCAATCTTTTGTTTGGAAAGGCTCCACGCGAAAATAGCCAAGATGACAGAGGCAATCAGAAGGGTAATACCAGCCCATATGTTGATGAGACCAATAATAAGGATGGTAATCACGCTGACGGCTAGGTTGATCAGCGCTCGGACCGATTCGCCACCAAAGAAGGTTTTCAATTCAGGAATGGTTGAGATTCGTTCTAGGTATTCGCCTGTCTCCAAACGTCGGAACTTAGAGATTTCCGCCAAACAAATGGATTGAAATACCTTATTGGTTAGGTTGGTTTCAAACTGCCTCATGATGACGGAAGATATCTTCTCTTCCTGATTTTTCAGGTGATAGTCGAGGAAGATGGAAATCAAGATAATCGCGAACAATAAGAACAGAGTATCTTGCGCTTGGTTGGGTAACACTCGGTCAAAAATGATCAGAATAGAGAAGGGCAGTACCAAGCCAAACAGGGTGGAAATTATCGTAGAGAAAGTCAGATAGCACTTATCTGCCATATTGATCTTTTGTGAAAACTGCTCAGTTTGCATTACGGCCTCCTGTTTTCAACGACTCCGTTGAGAGAAGGTGTTTCGGCACCAAATCTTGATTGTCTCGTCCCTCAATATCGCTCATCAATTGCATGATGCTCTCTATCGATTGAATTGAGAGTATGCCTTTAATTTGCTCAAGCTTGATAGTCTCGATGATGTAGTCGTATCGTGCGCTTTCATAGTCTCTCAAAGCGCTGAACAGTTTACTTTCCGCCGCCAGCAAGTCGGTGATGGTACGCGTGCCTAATTGGTAGGCTCTTTGGATCCCTTTATAAGATGCATAGTTGGCGCGAATGATGTTTTCGTAACTGCTTATAGATTGCGAGAAATCGTTAATGTTGAGCACGGAGGTACTCACACTGTTACGTGTGGTGTAAAGCGAGTCTTGGTAAAGCAGTTCAGTACGCTCGATGGCCGTTGATGATTTCTGATAGCCGTAGTAATCAGAGCCACCAGACAAGATAGGCACGGCGAGGTTCAAGCCAACACTGGTTGAGTTACTTTCGCCTGTGGCTGTAATGTCGGTTTTATCGTAGTTATTGGCGTCATCGTGTCGATAGCTGGCTGAAAGCGACACGGTCGGTAAGAAATTCGAACCGCTCTCTTTTAAGCTTCTGCGGCTTCTATCTACGTTTTTCCGTGCTACCAACAAGTCGTTATTGAGCTTTAACGCCTGATCCATGATCTTGCGTTGTTCGGTTTCGTTGATCTCTTTTAAAGGCACGCTTTCGTATATGTCTTGCGACGGAGTAATAGGGTATTGAATTTGAATAGAGAGCCCGTTGAGAATGACACGACGATCTTTCTGCAAGGTTCTTAATCGGTTCGAGACACCTTCTTTCTGAGCGATAACTTCGTACAGCTCACTGGCTGCGGTGTTACCAAGCTCTACATTGCGTCGCATTTGATGTTCACGCGTTTCGGACGATTTAAGCTCAACCTTGGTCGCTTTGATTTGGGCGTTGTTTTTTAAATACTCAAAGTATTGAGACCCGATTTCCGAAATTGTGCTTTGGATTTTGTTCTCGTGTTTAATCTCTTCGATATTGAAGTCGAGCTTTGCTGTCCCATATTTGAAAATGTCACCAAGGTTGAATATGGATTGGGATAACGAAAGGCTGTAGCTGTTTGAGTTGTAGCTAGAGGTTTCATCCGGCACGCTCGATAGCAAGGTTTCATTCTCGTTCCATGTGGTATCGGCAGCACCATTGAGTGAAGGCAGAAATTTAGAGCGACTAATACCAATGTTGTACTCGTTTTCTTCAACACCCTTATCACTAGCGCGAAGAGACAGGCTGTTTTGCAGGCCGAGCTCTACCGCTTCAAGCAGGGTAGTCGCCAATGCTGAAGGTGTCGTGCTTAATACAAGCGCAGCCATGATGCTGCTAGTTAAGTTTTTGTACCGCCACATACTTGTTGATCACCTTGATGATTTGGTCGCTTTTATAAGGTTTGCTGATCACGTAATCCATTCCGGCCTCAATACAAGCCTGGTGTTCGTTACTGCTGGTCAATGCGGTTGCACCTATTATGGTACAAGGGTTTTTCTCGTTTTGTTGTTCGAATTGGCGAATACGTTTTGTTGCTTCGATGCCGCCCATACCCGGCATGATGCAGTCCATGAAAATGATGTCTGAGCGTTTATTCATGAAGTGTTTCACTGCGTCAGCGCCATCGCCAACCATGTCAGGTTCATATTCTTGTTTGGTAAGAATCCGTTTAAGTAAAATCTGCTGAACTCGGTCATCCTCTACGATAAGGAATGAGCTGTTTTCCATCTGTTCTTCCGATGCTTCCGCTTCCATAATGGTGAGTAGGTTTGGAATGAATTCGTAAGGAATAGCTGGAGCGTTGATGATTTTGTCGACAAAGCTATGACACTCTTGTGCTTGCTGAGTGTTGGTCACTGACAACAGTAACTTGGTATTTGGGTGGTTCTTAAGTTGGGATTTCACTGTTTTACTCAGTGAGGGCAGTTTGTTGGGTTCAAAGGTATCGGTCAGCATAATCGCATCGTATTCACCGAACGTTTTAGCCGCTGAGAAAAGCTCATTTGCAGTACGAATTTCGGTGATCTCTAGCCCCAAGTTACTGAGCATTTTCTTCATCACATCTATACGAACTTGAGTATTAGCACACAAGAGTAAACGCTTGCCATCAAAGCGAGTTTTCTCTGTGTGGAAGTTCTTAGCCTTAAGATCAAGCTCGATCTGAAAACGTTCCTGAGCCCCTGACTGGAACCAGTGGCTCTCGTAATATCCGTAATCCTTCAGAACGCTTTTCGCTAAGTCATCTGTGCTGGCTGTATGGTCTTTGTGTGCGCTCCAATGGAGTTTGTTGAGCTTGGCAACAGAAACATCCAGTGTTGATAAGAAGTTGAGGTTGATGGTGACACGGGTATTTTCCATGTCTGAAGCCGCACCCGATTCAATCGTTACAAACAGTTTCTTATTTGATTTGAGTTGAATAGCGTTAGAAAGTTGAAGGAACAGTATCCAGAATAAGCTGGTGGATTGGCCTGCAACACGATTCGGTAAGTTGTCAGAGATAAAACAGTCAAGTTGGCTTTCATTACGTTGTACTTTGGCACTGATATGAATCATTAATTCAGATAACACGCTCAGTAAAGAGAACTCTTTCGACTTGCTTTCCGTACCCTGTGATATCAAGCGATTATAGTTTTCTGCTAACTCAGATAGTGTGCTACACGCAGAGGTAATATCGTTCGCCATCAACACGCCGTTTTCATCGGTTTCTTGAACCAGATATTGGACGCCACCGTTGATGGTGTTTGTAATTCCGCGAATCTCATAACCGATCAGCGCATACAACTGTTTGTAGAGATCGTTATTGCGCTTTTGGTCTTCTAATTTACTGAAAATAAGTTTGAGATGAGAGTAAATCTGACGCTGCTTGGGGTTGATGCTAACTTCATTAAGAAGCTCTTCAAGACGTTGTAAATCTAGCTGCTTCAGCTCTTGATACAGGGCATCGAATTCATAGTCGATTTCGCGTTCGTTCGAGCTGGATTTCTTCAGTTTCAACATAGCAACTGAGTTGGATAGAATCGTAATCACAGCCAATATCACGGCCACCATAAACAACCAGATAAAGAACTCGTTTTTCTCAGACATTAAGTCATTCGCATGGTTGTTAAACATGGTGCGATAGTTGTCATCCATCTTCAGGTAGTTATTGGTCAATGAAAGGTACAAGCCCAATACGTCGTTACGTGTTTTAGGACTATCGGAGAAACGGTTAATCGCTAATTCAAGTTGAGTGTATTCAGTAGCGCCAACCAAGCTGAACTCAGTTTTGTTCAAAGAGGCTAAAGATCGAAATTCATCTATTTCACGCTTCAAGTTAACTAGATTGAATTCGTTAGTACCACAAGTGTCGGTACTTAAGCACTGCTGCAGAGTTTGAATATCTTGTTCGATGGTCTGATTAAGCTTCTGAGCTTGTATGAGTAGTGGGGCGCTTTGCACTTGTGCGACTGAGTCTACTTTTGACCAAGAAAAGTATAAATAGAAAGCGAGCGCAGCCAATACCACGCTAAATAGTATGCTTAGACGTAGAGCGGGCACGGAAATATTGTACGAAGGTTTACCGCTCATTGATTATCTCTCATCGAAAGCATCCTCGATGGCTGACATCACAGGTTTGGCAGCGTATTCGATCACGCGACGCGAGCCTGTTTTCACGTCGGCGGTAAATTCCATGTAAGGTGATAACTTGTATTGAGTGCCTCCTCGCTCAAGAAAGTTTCGGTTAATTTCAATCTCTGCTAAATAGAATTCAGCGTCTTCTTCTTCGTATGATGAACGGCTGATTGAGGCGATGGTTCCCTCAACAAATCCGTATTTTGCGAAGTTATAAGTATCCATTTTTACTTTGACTGCTTGGCCAATCTCAACAAAACCCATGTCTTTACGTGGGATCTTCGCTTCGCCGTGTAAGGAGTTATTGATTGGTACAATATCAGCGATACTTTCTCCTGGCGGAATCACAGCAGAACGGAAATTGAAATGCAGTTTGTCGACCACACCATCCACCGGAGAGTAGACGATTAGGCGATCAACCTTGTCGGAATGCTGTGGTTGTAAGATTCGCTTCAGCTTGAGGTCTTTGTTCGCTTGAATGATTTGTGCTTGGTACTCAGAGTTTCGATTCTCAACCAAGTCACGGTGTTGCTTTTCCAGTTTGTCGAGTTGGAAACGTTCGTTCATGACCGACTCATCAAGGTTCTCAATCTCACGCACCATATTCGACTCTTGTACTTTCATGTTAAGAACGTCGACATAAGACGCCATCTCTTCTTTATAGAGGGTGTTTTTGATGTTGAGCTGCTTACGTATCAGAGAGAGTTGATTCTCTGAACTCTTGCGGCGTTTCAACATAGAACTGATTAGCGAGTTCTTGTGCTTAATATCGTGCGTGATGAGCTCTTCATTTGAACGGTTCTTTGAGAACTCTTGTCGCCATGTGTTCATGTTGGTCTGGACTTGTTCTGGATACTGTTCAATGAAGTTGGCGAAATTAGGTTCCACCATGTCACGCAAACTTTCATAACGAATCTTGTCGAGCTCAAGCTGAACGATCTCCGTGTTCACGGTGTCGAGCTGAGTATTACGGTCGAGTGAGCGGATTCGCGCGATAGGTTGGCCTTCGTATACAACTTCACCTTTTCTCACCAATAACTCTTCTAAAATCCCACCTTCTAAGTGTTGAACTTTCTCTACGTCAGACTCCAATAACAATTCACCGCGCACAGAAACGACAATGTCGATGCGTGCTTGTGACGCCACGGCAATTGCAACCAAAGCAAGTAGGAATATGATGAGCAAGGTTTTATGAACGCTAGTCATAGCACTCGCAAGCACAATAGTGTCATCCGCTGTGACCTTAGACGCCTCGTTATTCGATACGAGTGCTTTTCTGAGGTGATGCTCTATTTGGTTATTGCTCATGACCTACCTCGGTGACTTCTCATCAACCACGTCCTTAATATCCAGCAGGTGATTGATTTGTCGATTGACGTTGTGCAATTCAGTTTTTACATCCTCTATTAGATCTTCCGGCGCAGGAAACTCGTGTCTACTCAAGTGTTCCAATTTGGCCATTTTTGGCGGAAGGTCTTGGTCGCAAAGCAACGTTAAGATGGTCTTCAATTTTTTTGAGTAACTGTTGAGTTCATCAAAACGATTACCTTTATGAAGCGCTTCTATATTTAGGGCTGCGTCAGAAAAGTCATTGTAAAAGTCGCCTAATAGCAATTGCAGCCCTTTGTGGTTGTTGTCGACCGAGCGCAACAAATTCGTCATGTCTATCATCTCTCCACTGCCTTAATTGCTTTAATCACAATAACTAAGGATCTTTAAAGGCAGTTTTCAAATTTTTTTTGATTCTTTCTCTTTAAAAATAAATTATGAAAAATGTTGTATAAAAAATTGGTTTTTCAAAATGATGTCCTTTAATGCCTCTACAAATACGATCAGTTAGCTAGTAGCAACGGAGGCTGTAATGGCAGGCGAAAATAACCAAAACAACCAAAATGAAGATCTAAATGACGCGGTAGAACAAACGGACACGAACGACGCGGGTACGCCCTCCCAACAACAGAATCAACAAAATCAACAAAATACGATTGCGTCGACAATAGCGACGGGTGCTGAAAATACGGATGCGGCAGACGAAGTTAACCAGGCTTTAGACGAAAATCCGAGTGGTGCAGGTAATGCTGAAGATGCCTCTGCTTCTGGTGCGGCTGTGCAAGAAGAGACGCCAGAAAGTGATGGAGATTCAGACGCTGCACAATCCAATGTAGTTGGTGGGGCCGCTTCTGAAGCTGGCTCGGACAATGCTGCTGGCAGTGGTGGCGGAGCGGGTGCTGGCGCTCAAGCAGTAGGTGGCGATAACGCAGAGTCTGCGACAGGTGGAGCAGACGCTGAAGGTAATGAAGAACAAGGCCAAGCTGCGCGTACTTCAGCAGCGCCGAGTGCAACATCTTCAGAGTCGGGTGACCAACAAGTTGGTGATGAGCTAGATTCACAAACAGTAGAAGAGACATTTGCAGTTGATGTTCAAGCTTCTGACGAAGAGACCATCAGCGAAGTAGAAGATGACTTTGATTCTGAAACGGTAAGCGAAACGTTCAAAATCAAAGTCGAAAGTGAAAATGATGCGCCAGAAGCAGAACAAGATCTGGCTTACATCATGGATGAAGATGGCTCCATAACATTCACTCAAGAACAATTACTCGAATACGCAAGTGATGTAGATGGGGACGAGCTTGTTGCTTCTAACGTTCAAGTTGGTGCTGATGCAACAGTTCAAGACAATGGTGATGGTACTTTCACCGTTGTTCCTTCAGCTGATTTTAATGGTGAACTTGACCTTACTTTCGACATCAGTGACGGCCAAGAAACGATTAGTAGCGCAATTGATTTAACGGTACGTCCGATTAATGACGCGCCTGTTCCTGAAGATAAAACGTTTGAAATTGAGGAAGATGGCACACTTATCTTCACCGATGCAGACCTGCTAACAGGCGCTACCGACATTGAAGGTGACAACCTTACGGTTGAAGGTGTGACCTACGATGGCGGTGACGGTATTCTTACTGACAACGGCAATGGTACGTACACCTTCGCACCAAATGAGAACTTCAATGGCGATGTAAACTTCGGCTTCGATGTGTCAGATGGCACCGATACGGTCTCTGCCAACATGGACGTAAGCGTTACTGCTGTTGATGATGCGCCAGTGTCTGGCGACCTAGCGTACTCTATTGACGAAGACGGTTCGATTCGTTTAAGCCAAGAGCAGTTGCTTTCTCAAGCATCTGATGTTGAAGGCGATGACCTAACTGCAAGCAGCCTAACCGTCGATGGTGATGCGACGGTAGTAGCTAACGATGACGGCAGTTTCACGATTACGCCAGATGAGAACTTCAACGGTGACATCGATATCAGTTTTGATATCTCAGATGGTACTAACACCGTTCAGGCTTCTGCGGATCTAACCGTTAACCCAGTTAATGACCTGCCTGTCCCTCAAGATCAACAGTTCAGTATTGCAGAAGACGGTACTTTACTGTTCACAGACGCGGATCTGCTTACAGGCGCGACAGACGTTGAAGGTGATAACCTGACGGTTGAGGGCATCACTTATGAAGGCACTGATGGCGTACTGACTGACTTGGGTGAGGGATCATACAGCTTTGCGCCAAATGAAAACTTCAATGGTGATGTGAGCTTTAGCTTCGATGTGTCAGACGGTACAGATACCGTGTCTGCAAACATTGACGTTAGCGTGACTCCGGAAAATGATCCTCCAGTTGCGGGTTCTACTTCTTACACCGTAAATGAAGATAACTCGATTACCATTTCTGATGCACAACTATTGGCAACATCTTCAGATATTGAAGGTGATGTATCCATAGACAGCGTGACTTACTCTGGTAGTGACGGTGTCCTCGAAATCAATGGTAACGGCACTTATACCTTCTCGCCAAATGAGAACTTCAGCGGTGAAATTGCACTGGATGTGGTTGTTGCTGATGAAGATGGTGCGACCGATGCGACGACTGCGGGTATCAATGTTCTTGAAGTGAACGATCCGCCGGTTGCAGGCCCAACGTCTTACACCATTGATGAAGACTCAGTCCTGACCTTCAGTGAGTCTCAAGTGTTGCTTAATGCCTCAGATGTAGAAGGGGATGTTGAGCTTGTTGGTATTAGCTACGATGGCCCTGAAGGTATCTTCTCAGTAAATGGTGATGGCACTTGTAGCTTCGCTCCGAATGAGAACTTTAATGGCCAAGTACAGCTTGATGTCACCATTCGTGATGAAGACGGTGCAGAAGTGGAAACCGTCATCAATGTTGACGTATTACCAATCAATGATGCGCCAGTGTCTGGTGATTTGGCTTACAACGTTAATGAAGATGGTTCAATCACACTGAGCCAAGATCAGCTGCTGTCTCAAGCGTCCGATGTAGAAGGCGAAGATCTAACCGCAAGCGACCTAACAGTTGGTGGTGATACGACGGTTGTAGCTAACGATGACGGCAGTTTCACCATCACACCTGATGCGAACTTCAATGGTGACATTGATATTCAATTCAACATCACTGACGGTACTGACACGGTTCAAGTAACCGCCGATCTTACTGTTAACCCAGTTAATGACTTGCCGGTTCCTCAAGACCAACAATTCAGTATCGCAGAAGACGGTACGCTTCAATTTACAGACGCCGACCTACTCACCGGTGCCACCGATATTGATGGCGACGACTTAACCGTTGAAGGTATTAGCTACACAGGTGGTGATGGCGTACTGACCGACCACGGTGATGGTACTTATACCTTTGCGCCAAATGAAAACTTCAATGGCGATGTGAACTTCAGTTTCGATGTGTCTGATGGCACAGAAACCGTCAGCGCTAACATTGATGTGAGTGTGACTCCTGAAAACGATCCGCCAGTTGCGGGTTCAACCTCATACATGGTCAATGAAGACAATGCCATCACAATTTCTGATGAACAGTTGTTAGCTAACTCTTCGGATATTGAAGGTGCCGTGTCGGTTGATACTGTGACTTACAGTGGCACTGATGGTGTGTTCCAAGATAACGGCGATGGCAGCTATACCTTCCTTCCTAACGAAAACTTCAGCGGTGATATTAGCCTTGATGTGATTGTTGCAGATGAAGAGGGTGCAATTGATGAAACCACAGCAGGTATTACCGTTCTTGAAGTGAACGATCCACCGGTTGCGGGTCCAACGTCATACACCATTGACGAAGATTCGGTTCTGACGTTCAGTGAATCTCAGATTCTTGTGAATGCTTCGGATATCGAAGGCGATGTAGAACTTGTTGGCATTAACTACGATGGCTCTGACGGTATCTTCACTGTAAATGGTGATGGTACATGCAGCTTTGCGCCCAACGAAAACTTCAATGGTCAGGTTCAACTGGGTGTGACCATTCAAGATGAAGATGGCGCAACGGTTGAAACACACATTAACGTTGATGTATTGCCAATCAATGATGCGCCAGTATCGGGCGATTTGGCTTACACCATCAATGAAGATAGCTCCATCACGCTAAGCCAAGAGCAATTGCTAGCACGAGCAGGTGATATCGATAGCGACAACTTAGAAGCTATCAATCTATCTACTGATGAAAATGCGACCATCCAACACAATGATGATGGCAGCTACACCATTACGCCTAACGCCGACTACAACGGTGACCTAGACCTGAACTTCGATATCATCGATAACGATGGTGGTTCAGTTCAAGTTGGCCTAGACATTACCGTGAATCCGGTTAATGACTTGCCACAAGCGCAAGATCAACAGTTCACGATTGAAGAAGACGGTACGTTACTCTTCACCGATGCTGACCTGCTTGCCGGCGCGTCGGATATTGATGGTGATGAACTGTCGATTGAAAACGTGCTCTACACAGGTGCAGATGGTGTTCTTAGCGATAATGGCGACGGCACATATAGCTTTGCTCCAAACGAGAACTTCAATGGTGATGTTCAATTCTCATTCGATGTCTCTGACGGTACTGATTCAACATCAGCTGTTATTGATGTCAGCGTAACGCCTGAGAATGATCCACCGGTAGCGGGATCAACATCGTACACAGTTCAAGAAGATGGCCAAATCACGATCAGTGATGAGCAACTATTGGCAAACTCTTCCGATGTAGAAGGCGATGTATCATTGTCTGGAGTATCGTACTCCGGTGATGACGGCTCTTTTGTTGATAATGGCAATGGTACTTACACCTTTACGCCAAATGAAAACTTCGATGGTGATATTTCACTAGACGTTGTTGTCGTTGACGAAGACGGTGCAACCGCAACCACAACCGCTGGCATCGATGTTATCGCTGTGAATGACGGGCCTGAAACGTCTGGCATTCAGGCAGAGGTAGACGAAGATAACTCCATCACTATTACTCAAGAGCAGTTGCTTGCAAACGCAACCGACATTGAAGGTGATGAGTTAACGGCATCTAACCTACAAACCAACGATCCAGATGCGACAATTGTTACTAATGACGATGGTTCATTCACCATTACGCACACCGAGAACTTCAATGGCGAGTTGGACTTCACATACAGCATCAGTGATGGTGACAATGAAGTTCTGACCACACTCGACCTAACCGTTAACCCAGTTAATGATGCGCCAGAAGCAGGCGAAGAGATATTCATTCAAGCGCAAGAAGACCAAACAGTAGGTGTGACGCTTCGTGAAGAGCCAGCACTACGTCTGGACCAAGCACCAGAAAACGGCATCATTGAAGCAAACCTTGATAATGAGTGGGTAGTACTCGAAGTTGGACAAGAAGTACCAGCCGACACAGAAGTGCGCTTTGTACCAAGTGAGGATGCTTTAGCTGAAGGTACACATACCACGCAAATTGGTACCTTCGATGATAACGCGAGCGTTGATGATTGGGGCACAGAAGTTGACCCATACACTCGTGAGTTCTCGGATGGTGACTTAACGGTGACGGTTCAAAGTAACGATGATCCGCTGGGTGCGTGGAATGGTAATACGCACATTGGTCATGGTATCGGTGATACTGACCGTCAAGGCCTAAGTGGTGATGAGAAACTGACTGTTTCGGTTGAAGGTCAAGACATCAATGAAATCAGTTTCCACCTAGATGGTTTGGGTGGCTGGTTCATGGAAGAATCTCGCCACTTTACAGAAGTAGAAATCAAAGCATTCAATGAGGGTGGCGACCTAATTGACTCGATGACTTACCACAAAGAAGATCGTGGTGGTTACGAGACTGATTACACGCTTACCGTCTCTGAACCTGTGTCTTACTTTGAACTCGGTACGGTACAAGGAAATGGTACTTACGTCGTTCAAAACATGACAGTGTCACAAACCTGTCATGATGAAGCCGTGTTTACTTCGATTGGTGTAGACGGTTCTGAAATCACTGAAACGGTTGAGTTGAACATCCATGCGGGTGACAACGAAATCGAGCTAACGGCTGATCTTCCAAATATCACTATCGATACCGATGGTTCTGCTCAGTTTGCTTCGGTTGTGATTACAGAAGAACAATTACTGGCTCAAGCGTCAGATATTGATGGCGACGATCTTGATATTCAAAATCTAGAGCTGGTGGGTGAAAACTCAGAGCATGCAACACTGACTGATAATGGTGATGGTACTTGGACGGTAACACCGGATGAAAACTTCCATGGTGAAATCGAACTGGGTTATCAAGTTACCGATGGTGAACTGACCGACGACAACATCATTAACATTAACTTCGAGTCGGTGAATGATGCGCCAATCGTTTCTGGTCCAATGGTGCTATCGACAGACGAAGACCAAGGTATTACTTTTAGTGCTGATGATTTATTGGCGAACACTACAGATGTTGAAGGCGATACGCTGTCTATTTCTGACATCACGTACGGTGGTGATCACGGTGACTTGGTCGACAACGGCGATGGCACGTTTACCTTCATGCCGAATGAAAACTTCAATGGTGAAATCGACATCGACTACAAGGTGTTCGATGGTACCGATGAAGTGGCAACGCACCTAGACCTAACGGTTGTGCCTGTTAACGATGTTCCAGTCCCAGGTGAACCGCTACATACCCAAATGCTAGAAAATGGCTCTATTGTCATTGAAGCGAAAGACCTTCTATCTGGCGCGACGGATGTCGATGGTGACATTCTGCATGTTGAAAACTTACTACTTGCAGACCAAACGCAAGGTACTTTGACCGATAACGGTGATAACACCTTTACCTTTGAACCTGCTGAGAACTTCTATGGCGAAGTGAACCTCACCTTCGATATCAGTGACGGTCAAGCAAGCGCACCAAGCACGGCAAGAGTTGACGTTGAGATTGTCAACGAAGGCCCTGAAGTGAGCGCCCCGATTGAAGCGGCGGTTGATGAAGATGGCTCAATCACTATCACACAAGAGGATTTGTTAGCGAACGCGACGGATGTCGATGGCGACAATCTTGAAGCTGTTAACTTAGCAACCAACGATCCAAATGCGGTTATCGTAGAAAATTCAGACGGTAGTTTCACTATCACACCAAGTGCAGATTTCTTTGGTGAGATTGAATTTACTTACGATGTCACTGACGCAATCGAAACGGTTGCAGCTGACCTCAATCTAACCGTAAATCCAGTCAATGACGCGCCAGACGTTCCAGACATGTCTTTCACTACGGAAGATGGTCAAGCGATTACTATTACCGAAGCTGAATTATTAGCACAAGCGACAGATGTTGAAGGCGATGACCTGTCAGTTGTGAATGTGACGAGTGCAAGCGACACGGTAGAAGTAACAGATAATGGCGATGGCACATACACATTAACGCCAGAGCAGGGCTTCTTCGGCAATGTTGACTTAACGTTTGATGTGAGTGACGGCACCGACGTGGTGGCTGCAAACATCGACCTAAAAGTTGAGTTCGTTAATGATGCTCCAGAAGCAACGCCAATGGTTGCGGATGTCGACGAAGATGGTTCAATTCTCGTTACACAAGCGATGTTGCTGGAGAACGCGAGTGATCAAGATGGTGATGAGCTGTTTGCGAGCGCGCTAGAAACCAACGATCCGAATGCAAGTATCGTAGACAATGGCGATGGTACTTACACAGTGACACCTTCGGAAAACTTCAATGGTGATATCGCATTCACGTATGAAGTGAGTGATGGTGAACTCAGTACCGCCAATGACATGACATTGACCGTGAATCCGGTGAATGACATTCCAATTGTTGCTCCAGGCATGTACCACATCGAAGAGGATGGCAGCATCCTGTTCACTCAAGAAGATCTATTGAGCGGTGCGATTGATATTGATGGCGATGACCTCAGCGTTACTAGCATCAATTACTCTGGCGATGAAGGCACAGTTACCGATAACGGCGATGGCACGTTTAGCTTCGTTCCTGAAGAGCACTTTAGTGGTGATCTGCAGTTCAGCTTTACGGTTACCGACGGCACTGACGAGGTAGAACAAGACCTAAACGTTCATATTGAAGCGGTCGCGGATGCACCGGATCTTGTGATAACCGATGGCGACGGCGTTAACGTTGATGACCAAGCTATTTTGGTTGAGCCTGGTGGCATTGTTGAACTGAACATTGCAACGGCGCTTGTCGACCAAGATCTATCAGAAACACTGACTGTAACGGTTGATGGTGTGCCGGAAGGTTCTGTCATCCAATACGATAACGAAGGCGTTCTGAATGACCAAGATAACGGTATCACCAGTTACAACGATACTGAAATCACTGTAACGTTTGAAGGTGAAACCGCAGGTTACCAAAACACCGCGGGTTACTACAAAGTTGACGAAGACGGTAACATCACGGGTGTTGAAGTCGTTTATGAAAACGCATCACAAGTTGATGGCGGTGGTGACCTTGTTCCTGGGCAAGATCAGTTCAGCTTCCAAGTCGAGGAAGGTGAGAGTTTCAACTTGTTCTTGATTCCAAACGGACATCAACACAACGACTTTGATGCGATGCAAGATGGCCAGTACGAGTTCCGTGCAGCGGATGGTTCACCAGCGAACATGGACACGGTTGATCCTCAACTTGTCTTTGTTGCTGCAGATGGAACCGAAACCGTAGTGCAAGGGCAGAACGGTGACGCGATCTTCCATGGTGGTTCAAGCTCTCAGCTAAACCAAGATGGTATCGAACATACTCGTACGACGGTTAATGAAGACGGCGAGCTGGTTTACGGCTTTGAAGATTTGTATGGCGGTGGTGACGCTGACTACACGGACTTCAACTTCACAATCGATGTGGGTGAAGTGAACAGCCAAATTTACAGCGGTG
>NZ_AJZD02000103.1 GCF_000272105.2 Vibrio splendidus 12E03 | reverse complement strand
CCGTTATCTTAATGGCGGGTCTACAAGGTGCGGGTAAAACCACATCGGTAGGTAAGCTATCTAAGCTTCTAACTGAGCGTGACAAGAAGAAAGTCTTGGTTGTGTCTGCCGACGTTTACCGTCCAGCGGCGATCAAACAGCTTGAAACGTTAGCAAGCGATGTTGGCGTAGACTTCTTCCCATCTTCAGCTGATCAAAAGCCTCTTGATATTGCAAACGCTGCCATTGATCACGCGAAGAAGAAATTCTACGACGTGCTACTTGTCGATACTGCTGGTCGTTTGGCTATCGATGAAGAGATGATGGGCGAGATCAAAGAGCTTCATACTGCAATTAAACCCGTAGAGACACTGTTCGTTGTTGATGCAATGACAGGTCAAGATGCTGCGAACACTGCAAAAGCCTTTGGTGACGCACTACCACTAACTGGTGTTATCTTGACGAAAGTTGATGGTGATGCGCGTGGTGGTGCTGCTCTGTCTGTTCGTCATATTACAGGTAAGCCAATTAAATTCTTGGGTGTTGGTGAAAAGACTGACGCACTAGAACCGTTCCACCCAGATCGTGTTGCTTCTCGTATCCTAGGTATGGGCGACGTACTGTCTCTTATTGAAGACCTACAGAAAAACGTTGATACCGAGAAAGCAGAGAAGCTAGCTAAGAAGTTCAAAGAGAAGAAAGGCTTTGACCTTGAAGACTTCCGTGAACAACTTGGTCAGATGCAAAACATGGGCGGCATGATGGGCATGATGGATAAGCTTCCAGGCATGTCTCAGCTACCAGATAACGTTAAAGATAAAGTTGATGACAAGATGTTCAAGCAAATGGAAGCGATCATCAACTCTATGACTATGAAAGAGCGTCAACGCCCTGACCTAATCAAAGGCTCGCGCAAAAAGCGTATTGCCGCTGGTTCAGGTACACGGGTACAAGATGTAAACCGTATGCTTAAGCAGTTCACCCAAATGCAGAAGATGATGAAGAAAATGCAAAAAGGTGGCATGAAAGGCATGATGCGCAACATGCAAGGCATGATGGGCGGCGGTGGAGGTATGGGCGGAATGGGTGGTGGCTTTAACCCGTTTGGTCGATAATCTACAAATGTAAGCTTTAGCTACGTTACTTTTCATAGTGTTAGCCGTGTCACAGAAAGTGTACGGCAGCTATGTTGGTGAAAAAATAGCTAAAGCCCTTGCATTGCACCGGAATAAGAGTAAAATTCCGGGGCTTTAATTTGGCACGAGACCCCAAGCTATTACTTATACTTGGGGTTAATTATTTTATTAAGAAAGCAAAGAGGACGACATGGTAACCATTCGTTTGGCACGTCACGGTGCAAAGAAGCGCCCATTTTATCAAATCGTAGTTGCGGATAGCCGTAACGCTGCAACTGGCCGTTTCATCGAGAAAGTAGGTTTCTTTAACCCTACTGCTCAAGGTCAAGAAGAAGGTCTACGTCTAGACCTAGATCGTGTTAACCACTGGGTTGGTCAAGGCGCATCTCTATCTGATCGTGTAGCTAAGCTAGTTAAAGACGCTCAAAAAGCGGCTTAATTCTTTTTTAAAGAGAAATAGCTTATGTCGATGAAGGGTAAAGAAACTATGAGCGAGCAAAACAATAGAATTGTCATGGGTAAACTTGGGTCTACCTATGGTATTCGTGGCTGGCTTAAAGTGTTCTCCTACACAGACAATGCTGAAAGCATATTTGATTACAGCCCTTGGTATTTAAACCTAAAGGGTAAGTGGGTCGAGTACAAAGTTGAGAGCTGGAAACGTCATGGCCAAGGTTATGTATGTAAGCTAGCGGGATTAGATGTTCGTGAAGACGCGCAACTGATGACTAACTTTGAAATTGCTATTGACCCTGCTTCGTTACCTGAATTGTCAGAAGATGAATTCTACTGGCGCGAATTGTTCGGTATGCAAGTTTTTACCACTAAAGGTTACGACCTTGGTGAGGTCACTGACCTATTAGAAACTGGCTCGAACGATGTTCTAGTAATCAAAGCAAATCTTAAAGATGCTTTTGGCCAAAAGGAACGGTTAGTACCGTACCTTGAAGAGCAAGTGATCAAGAAAGTTGATCGCGAAGCTCGCCGGATCGAAGTTGACTGGGATCCTGGATTCTAACTCCAAATTACAGAGCGAGAGAACACATGTGGGTTGGCATTATTAGCCTTTTTCCTGAAATGTTCCGTTCTGTTACTGATTTTGGAGTAACAGGTCAAGCGGTTAAAAAAGGTCTTTTATCTATTGAGACATGGAATCCTCGTGATTTCACTCATGATAAACATCGCACTGTTGATGACAGACCTTACGGTGGTGGTCCTGGCATGTTAATGATGGTTCAGCCTTTGCGCGACGCTATCAAAACAGCCAAGCAAGCAGCACCGGGAAAGACGAAAGTGATCTATCTTTCACCTCAAGGTCGTAAACTCGACCAGAAAGGTGTTGAAGAGCTGGCAACAAACGAGAATTTACTTCTTATTTGTGGTCGCTACGAAGGGGTAGATGAGCGCATCATTCAATCTGAAGTTGACGAAGAATGGTCGATTGGAGATTTTGTGATGACGGGTGGCGAACTGCCAGCCATGACGCTGATTGATTCAGTATCTCGGTTTGTTCCGGGTGTACTTGGAGATTTCGCTTCAGCAGAAGAAGATTCTTTTGCAAATGGTTTGCTAGATTGTCCCCATTATACGCGCCCTGAGGTGCTAGACGATAAAGATGTGCCATCGGTACTCAAGTCTGGAAACCATAAGGACATTCGTCGCTGGCGATTAAAACAATCGTTGGGCCGAACTTGGCTAAGAAGACCAGAACTCCTGGAAAACCTAGCTCTGACTGACGAACAGGAACAATTACTGGCTGAATTCATTAAAGAGCAACGCTCTTAACGAAAAGCAAGCAGTAACCTATTAAATTTAGTATCAGTTTATTCTAGGAATTTATACAAATGAGCAACATCATCAAGGCTCTTGAAGAAGAGCAACTAAAATCAGACCTTCCTAAATTCGCACCAGGTGACACTGTTGTAGTTCAGGTTAAGGTAAAAGAAGGTGACCGTGAGCGTCTACAGGCTTTCGAAGGCGTTGTAATCGCTATTCGTAACCGTGGTCTACACTCTGCATTCACAGTTCGTAAGATCTCGAACGGTGAAGGCGTAGAGCGTGCGTTCCAAACTCACTCTCCAATGGTTGATAGCATCGAAGTTAAACGCCGTGGTGCAGTACGTCGTGCCAAGTTGTACTACCTACGTGAGCGTTCTGGTAAGTCAGCTCGTATTAAAGAGAAGCTTACTAAGAAGTAATTCTTTTTGCATTCTATCGATAAAAGCGGAGCCATTTGGCTCCGCTTTTTTGTGCCTGCTAGTTAGAGCTTTGAAAGTAAGAGATCCCCAACTCTTTCGTTCCTCACTCTTGGGGATGACGACTGGAAAGTAAGCTTAAATACAACCGTCATTCCCTAGACTGACGAAGGAGTAGGGAAACTCTTTTGGTAAACACCAAACTATCGGCAATAAAAAAAGGATTGACGCAAACGCCAACCCTTTAATCATTTTTCCGAATCTCGAATCTCGAATCTCGAATCTCG
>NZ_AJZD02000102.1 GCF_000272105.2 Vibrio splendidus 12E03 | reverse complement strand
ATAACGGCTGGCGGCTGCGCTGCTAGGTTAAGAGCCTCGTTAGACTCACCCATCACCGCTTCAAGTTCAGCTTGAACGATCTTAATGAACTCTTGACCAGGCGTTAGAGATTTAGAAACCTCAACACCCACAGCGCCTTCTTTTACGCGCTTAACAAAATCGCGGACAACTGGCAGAGCAACGTCGGCTTCAAGTAGCGCCATACGTACTTCACGCAGCGTCTCTTTAATATTGTCTTCGGTCAGACGACCTTTACCGCTGATGTTCTTCAGCGTTTTGGATAGACGATCCGTTAAATTATCAAACATAGTTTTCTCTTCGCTCAAAACTGCGACTATTACTGTGAGTATACATTAGCGCGGATTAGAGTCATACCCGTTGTAGAGCGTTAATCATCCGTGCTTGTGATGTGAGACATTATTCACTTGGAATTGAATGAGGTTCGCCATAGCCCCAAAGAGCGATGCGAGGTATAATTCGCCAATTAGTAATCATTTAAATGGATACCATGGACAGTCTTATTGCGATCGCAGCAGCCTTTCTTTATACAATGGCGATTTCCACGATCATTCCAGGTCTCGTGCACCAAACAGGAATCCGTGTAAAAACGGTGTTTATCAGCGCATTACTTGCTCTAGCTTTCCATGCTTGGTTGCTTGGTGATTTGATTTTTAATGCCAGTGGTCAAAACCTCAGTATCTTGAACGTTGCTTCATTAATCAGTTTAATCATATCTGTGGTTATGAGCGGCGCTATGCTCAAAACTCGTTTGTGGTTTATCTTGCCCGTCGTTTATAGCTTCGCGGCACTGAACTTGATGGCTGCTACTTTTCTTCCAAGCACCTTCATCAAACATCTAGAGAATGATCCAAAACTTCTCGTGCACATCTCTTTGGCTCTATTCTCATACGCAACACTGACTATCGGTGCGCTATACGCTCTGCAACTCGCGTGGCTAGATCACAAACTTAAAAAGAAAAAAGCCTTAGTGATAAACCCTAACCTACCTCCTTTAATGATGGTGGAGAGACAGCTTTTCAAGATCATTCTGATTGGTAATGGCTTATTAACGGGTACTTTGTTGACAGGCCTTATCTTCGTACAAGATATGTTTGCTCAAGGAAAAGCGCACAAGGCTGTGTTGTCTTTTATCGCTTGGGTTATCTACTCCATCCTTCTATGGGGTCACTATCAGAAAGGTTGGCGTGGACAAAAAGTCACTTGGTTCGCACTGGCCGGTGCCAGCATGCTCACATTAGCCTACTTCGGTAGCCGCTTCGTTCAGGAAATTATCCTGAACTAGTCTGAAAAATAAAGGCAAGGTCTCACACACCTTGCCTTTAAAATATTGAGTCCGTTAGATTCAATTGACATCTCGACCATGTTCGGTCATAAATTAATCAAGATACACAAATAGGAAAAGAATAGTTTTGGACGACATATCAACGGGTATCTTATTTGCGCTACTCGCGTGTCTCATTGTAATTTCTGGTTATTTCTCTGGTTCCGAAACGGGCATGATGTCCTTGAACCGCTACCGTTTAAAGCACTTGGCCAATACGGGTCATAAAGGTGCCAAACGTGTAGAAAAACTTCTGAACCGCCCAGACAGATTGATTGGCCTCATTCTCATCGGCAACAATCTCGTCAACATTCTTGCATCTGCGATCGCTACTATTCTTGGTATGCGCATCTACGGGGACATCGGTGTGGCTATCGCTACTGGTACCCTGACTCTCGTGATCCTCGTATTCGCCGAGGTAACACCAAAAACCATCGCTTCTCTATTTCCTGAACGTGTCTCTTACGCGAGTAGTATCCTTTTGATGATACTGATGAAGGTGCTGTCACCATTGGTGATCTTAGTGAACTTCATTACCAACGGCTTCATTCGTATCTTAGGCGTCAAAGCCAGCCATGATGCAACCGACCACTTGAGCTCAGAAGAGCTTAGAACCGTGGTAAATGAAGCAGGTAGCCTAATCCCTCAACGTCACCAAGATATGTTGGTCTCTATTCTGGACTTGGAACATGTCACCGTGAACGACATCATGGTGCCTCGTAATGAAATCACCGGCATCGACATCAATGATGATTGGAAATCGATTGTTCGCCAACTGACCCACTCTCCTCATGGTCGTGTGGTGCTGTACCGTGACCAAATAGATGAAGTGGTTGGTATGCTTAGGTTGCGTGAAGCTTATCGCTTAATGCTTGAAAAGAATGAATTCAATAAAGAGACCCTGCTGCGCGCGGCAGATGAGATCTACTTTATTCCTGAAGCGACGCCACTTAACATTCAACTGCTGAAGTTTCAGCGCAATAAACAGCGCATTGGTTTGATTGTTGATGAATATGGTGACATCAACGGCTTGGTTACCTTGGAAGATATTTTGGAAGAAATCGTTGGTGAGTTTACTACTTCAATTGCACCAAGCTTATCTGAAGAGATCACGCCGCAAAGCGATGGCAGCTTCTTAATTGAAGGCAGCGCCAATATCCGAGATATCAACAAAGGCTTACAGTGGGCATTGCCTACCGATGGCCCAAGAACGCTGAATGGTTTGATATTGGAGCACCTTGAAGATATTCCAGAGAGTCACCTCAGTGTTCAGGTTGCCAGTCACCCAATGGAAATTGTCGAACTCGAAGAGAACCGCATCAAGCTGGTACGAGTGTTTCCGCAAATCGTTAACGGGTAACAGTCCAAGATAGTATTTTGGTATTAAGTCATTACAGAAAAAACGGAAAGGCCCGGTTCATTGAACCGGGCCTTTTTATATCTAACTCACCACACTCAAGGTGAAAAATGATTAGTCGATTTTAAGCTCTTGCAGCATAGACTCAGGCAGTGCCAACTCATCATTCTTGTTTACAGAAATACCTGCAGCGATGATCGCATTCGCGATCTCTTTCGCTTCATCTAATGAGTGCATTGCTGCGGTACCACATTGGTATTCGTTCAGCTCAGGGATCTTATTCTGGCTCTCAACTTTCAGTACGTCTTGCATCGCTGCTAACCAACCGTCAGCTACTTGTTGCTCTGTAGGCGTACCAATCAGGCTCATATAGAAACCTGTACGACAACCCATCGGTGAGATATCGATGATCTCTACATCTGAACCATTCAATTGATTACGCATGAAACCTGCGTATAGATGCTCTAGAGTATGGATACCTTTCTCAGATAGGATGTCTTTGTTTGGCGCAGTAAAACGCAGGTCAAACACAGTGATGGTATCCCCTTTTGGGGTTTGCATTGTTTTAGCAACACGAACTGCGGGTGCGTTCATGCGTGTGTGATCAACAGTGAAACTATCTAATAAAGGCATTGCTATTCTCCGTGACGGTTGGCGTTAGAAAAACCAACTTCGATTGTCTTCTAGTTCTTTGCGGCACTGCTTAAGTTGCCATCCATAATCTTTTGCTTGCTGTTCAACTTTGCGCGCCACCTTAATTAGCGATGGCTTGCTGTTGTATGACTTACGCTTATAACCACCACGGCCTTCATGATAAGCCAAGTATTGGTTATATGGGTCCCACAGTGAGATGCCCAATTGACGACGCGTCTCGCTGGTATACCAACCGATGAACATCAATGCATCATCAAAGTTGGTTCTTGAGCCACCGTTATTGGTCGCCTTTTGGAAGTCTTCCCAAGCAGGATCTTGAGCTTGTGCATAACCGTAGGCACTGCTTACACGGCCCCACGGTATAAAGCCAAGAATGTAATCTTTAGGTGGGCGCGCATCATGACGATAACTACTCTCTTGTTTCACAAAAGCCATCGCAACGTTAATCGGCGTGCCCCACTCTTCTTGCATATCCAAGGCATCTTCATACCATGAAGGGTGCTCTCGAAAGATGCTACACAAATTATCTTGCTGCTTTGGCGGTGGCGTTGCACATCCAACCAATAGGCTAGAGACAACACCAACAGTCACTACAGGTAACCATTGACTACTCACACGAGTAGGCTGACCTAATAAGGCTTGCTTCCTTTCCACCAAAGTCTCGCTATGCTTTTAAATACGAAAAATAATCCGCTAAGAAGCTATCAAAATCTTGAGTGCTTGCTTCTTCACTTTGTTGCTGAGCAGTCACAGAGCGTTGAACTTCTGCTTCCATCAACTCAGCTGAATATACTTTGTATTGGTGTGCTTTGTGCTGCTCTGCATACGTTTTACCTAACGTACAGCCCACTTTACCTAAGCCACCTAACTTCTTAGTCTCTTCTAGCAACTGGCCAGAAATGGTCAGCTCTGGGTTATCAATCCAAGCTTCAAGCGTATCGCAGGTTTCTTGATATGTACGACCACCTTGTTCAGCGTCCATCATCTCGGCAATAGAGCGTAGGTCTTTAAAGACACGCTTCGCCCAATCTTGCAGAGACAATCGCTCACCATGACAACCGATTTGCAGCTCTAAACCAACCTGACGACCTTCTAAGATCACCTTGTTCCAGTTATCGCGCCAGCACTCAAGTTCACAGTTATCCATCTCGGCAGAGTCTGTTAGTACACTCCACGTAAGGAATAGGTCCAAGAAGCGAACTTGCTGCTCATTGATACCAATTGAGCTGAATGGATTTACGTCTAAAGAACGAACCTCAATGTACTCAACACCAGCACGAGCGAGCGCTTCAGATGGTTTCTCACCACTCTTCGCCACACGCTTAGGACGGATTGGAGCATACAGCTCATTCTCAATTTGCAGTACGTTTGTATTCAACTGACGGTATTCACCATCAACCTTAGTCCCAATCTCAGCGAATTCTTCTGATGGTGTGCGAATCGCTTGATTCAAACCTTCAAGGTATTGGTCTAGGCTGTTGAAACCAATCTTCAATACGCTTTGCGCACTATTAGTGTAACCAAGATCGCTCAAGCGCAGTGCCGTTGCTTTTGGTAGATACAGTGTCTCGCCAATCTTTTCAAAAGGCAGACTTGTCTCCCTTCCTTTGATGAAAGAAGAACATAGCGCAGGTGAAGCACCGAAGAAGTATGGGATTAACCAACCAAAGCGGTAGTAGTTACGAATCAAACCGAAGTAAGCATCTGACTTAGATTCACAACGCGCTTCTTCTGTTTGCTCTCCAAACAGGCTATCCCAAAAGCTTTCTGGGAAAGAGAAGTTGAAATGAACACCAGAGATAATCTGCATCAAGCTACCGTAACGACGTTTTAGGCCTTCACGATATAGCGTCTTCATCTTACCGTTGTTAGAGGTGCCGTATTGCGCTAGTTGAATGTAATCTTCACTGCCAACGTAACAAGGCATAGAAAGCGGCCATAGCTTTTCGCCGTCTAACTTGGTTTGCGTGAAGTGATGGATATCAGACAACTGATTCAAAAGCGTCGGAACATCGTTAGAAACAGGCGTGATAAATTCCAGTAGCGACTCAGAGAAATCGGTCGTTACCCATTCGTTCATCAACGCAGATCCCAAAGCCTCAGGGTGCGGCCCAGTAGCAAGGTGCCCATCTTCCGTGTAGCGTAATGTTTCCCTTTCAACACCACGACCGAATTGAGAGAAGGTCTTAGGGTTGGTTGCAACTTGCTTTAGTCGCGCAGCAAAATCAGTCAAAATTCAGTTCACTTATCTTATATTGTTCTGATTAGAACTATCATAAATTAGGTTGGAGGAGAAAAGTAGAGTCTCTTCCCTCCCCCTTTAATGTGTACTCTAACGAATGATTTCAAGCTCTTCTATTGGAATATCTAACTTTTCTAATTGCGGGCGAAGCGAAGTCGCGTCACCAACAACGATTATTTGATAATCATTCGGGTCGAACCATTTCTTCGATAGCTCGTTTAAGGTTTCTTTTGAAACCGTTTCAACTATCTGATTACGCTGTTGTAGGTAATCTTCATCAAGGCTCAATGCGACAATATTACTCAACAACCCAGCCTTTTGACTTGGCGTTTCGTATTTAAGCGCATCTTGTTGACCGACGGCGAGGCGCATAAATTTCACCTCTTCGTCAGTTAATCCACTTTGACTAAACTCGTTCAACTCATTAATAAACTCTTGAATCGATGGAACCGTCGCATTCGCCCTTACCTGCGCGCTAAATACCACTGCGCCAGTTTCTCTAGTACTTGCGAAGTAACCGCTTGCACCGTAAGTGTAGGCCTTGTCTTCACGCAGGTTCTGGTTGATACGGCTATTGAAGTTACCCGCTAAGTTAAAGTTAGCTAACTGGCTCAAATACAATTCACCCGTCGCATCAAATGGCAGGCCTTTACGCACCAAGCGAACAATGCTTTGCGGCGCACCCGGTTTGTCGACCAAATACAGGTGCTGACCTGAAAGCTCTTTGACGATCTGTGGACGCGTTAGTGGTGCCGCATCGCCTTGCCACTGTTCAAAGAATTGTAGCTGTTTCCCTACCTCTTTCTTCGAGATGTCTCCCACAACAACAATATTGGCACCTTCTGGTGTGTAATGTTGCGCATAGAATTTTTTCACATCGTCTAAGGTCAATTTCGATAGAGATTCCTTAGTACCATCACTTGCACGAGCAAAAATACTGTCACCAAACAGCACTTCACGGGTTGCTTGAGAAGCCATCCAGCTTGGCTGCTGATGCTGATAGACAACGCCTTCTAGCATCTGTTTCTTAACGCGCTCGAAATCTTGCTCATCGAACTTAGGATCGAATAGAACCTCTTGCACAATCGCTAAGGTTTGAGGCAAATTTTTCTCTAGCGTCGAGACTGAAATATCTGTGGTATAGCTGCCCGCACTAATGCTCACGCTGCTACCAAGTTTATCTAAGGTCGCTTGTAACTCTTCAACGGTTCGTTTGGTTGAGCCTTCTTCCATCATCGAAGCCGTTAGGTTTGCTAGGCCTTCTTGCCCTTTGCGAACATAACGCTCGCCAGCTGGAAGTTGAATCTGTAGTTGTACTGTCGGTGTTTCGCTGGTCACAGTACCAATCAAGTCCGTGCCATTTGCAAAGTGCATGCGGTACAACTCAGGCATGGTCGCCTCAACACCAAAGTTCACTTCTGGCATCACACTGCGATCAAATGTGTTCGGTGCCTTTCTGAAATCCAGTTGGTCTTCCGTCACCTTGCTGTATTCAGGAAGGGTACGTGCAGGTGTGGTAAAGGTAGCCTCACGAACCGCTAAGTCGAGTTTTTTCTTAGGAACCACACTCAACGTAACCTTGTGCTTGCCTTCGATGAAATTTTGGTATGCCTTGCTTACGCTTTCTGGAGTAACCGCTCGAATTTGATCGAGTTGTGATTCAATGCGATCCGGCTGACCATAGAAGGTTTGGTTAGACGCAAGCTGTGAAACCTTGCCTTTAACACTTTGCAGTGCAAAAACTGCATCCGCTTCTGCCATACCAGTGATCTGATCTAAACGCGCTTGTTCAACGCCCTCTTTCGAGAATTGATCTAAGGTATCCATCAGCTCTTTGTTTAGAACCGTCAAATCACCTTTTTCACCTGAATTACCCATCGCATACACGTACATGGTACAAGCAAGCTCAGCACAATCATGGAAAGAGCCAGCGCTGACGGCCTTCTGCGTTTTTACGAGGTTTTGATATAAGTAACTGTTGGTACCTGAACCTAACACGTTAGACAATGCATTCAGTGAAGCTTGCGTCTCTTCACCGCGATACGTTGTTGGCCAACCCACCAGCACCATCGGCTGACGAATATTGTCTTCTAAGGTGATGTATTTATCTTCTGTTAGAACAGCAGGTTGCTTCTCTGCCGCCTTCACTTCAGGACCTTGAGGGATTGGGCCAAAGTACTTGTTAACCCACTCTAGCGTGTCATCAACGTCGATATCACCACCAATCGTTAACACGGCATTGTTTGGACCGTACCAACGCAGGAAGAACGCTTTAAGATCATTCACGTCAACACGGTCAAGATCTTCAACATAGCCGATTGGTTGCCAAGAGTAAGGGTGACCTTCAGGGTAAAGCGCTTCGCCCATGCGTTCCCACATCAAGCCGTAAGGACGATTTTCGTAGCTCTGCGCTCGCTCGTTCTTGACCGTGCCTCTTTGCACCTCAAATTTCTTCTGAGAAACTGCATCCAACAAGAAGCCCATTCGGTCAGATTCTAACCACAGCATTTTTTCAAGTTGGTTAGAAGGAACAGTTTCAAAGTAGTTGGTGCGGTCACGGTTGGTCGTGCCGTTTAACGAACCACCCGCTTCGGTAATGATCTTAAAGTGCTGTTGGTCACCAACGTTCTCAGAACCCTGGAACATCATGTGCTCAAAGAAGTGAGCAAAGCCCGACTTACCAATCTCTTCACGTGCTGAACCGACGTGATAAGTTACATCAACATGCACCAACGGATCGGAATCATCAGGGGAAAGAATAACTGTCAGGCCGTTTTCAAGCTGATACTTGGTGTAAGGAATCACCACTTTATCTTTAGAAGGCTTAACCTCTTCTAACAGAGTGACACCTTCAGGTAACGAGGAAAAGAAGGGCGTTGAGCTAGGTACATTGTAAGAACAGCCAGCAATGGCGATAAGAGAAAATGTACCAAGTAAAACCTTTTTCATAGGTTCTCCTTAGAAAAAACCGAAGTAGATAGCAGCAAGTAAGCTATAGCGAGCAGCTTTGCCAATCGCTATCAAAATAACGCTAGGGATGAATTTCATTCTTAGCCAACCCGCGGCTAGACACAAAGGGTCACCAATGATCGGTAACCAACTAAATAACAGTGTCCAGTAACCATAACGGCTCAGCCAAGCCATAGCCTTATGACCATGCTTTTCAGATTGAGTTCGATTAGGCAACCACAAACCAATCCAATAGTTAGTCAGGCCGCCTAAGGTGTTGCCTAATGTCGCCACCAAAATGATAGATGAGGTTGAAAACTGATCTAAGCTCAAAGCCGCCACAAGGCTAGCTTCCGAACCACCGGGTAGTAACGTGGCACTCAAGAAGCCACTGATGAAGAGTACCCACAGCGCTGAGTCCGAGAACCACAGCGCAATATTTTCAAAAAGGGAGTTAAAGAATTCTAGCACTGCATATCAACTTTCTTGCATTTTAAGTAGCACCTTGCCTCTGGTGTGTCCGGTTTCAACCTGCAGATGAGCCGACTGCGCCTCGTCTAACTGGTAGATACCTTGAACTTCTGTTTTGAGCAATCCGACACTAACCATGTACAGCATAGTGTCCATTTGCTCAGGGTTTGGCTCAACCAACATACCTGATGCCGTAAAGCCCAATAGTGTTGCTTTCTCACAGATAAGTTCTGCAGATAAGGTTGGCACTGTCACTACTCGCGCACCATCTTTTAGACACTTCAATGCGTCAAGAGCGGTATCGCCACCGACCAAATCAATCAATACATCAACATCAGAAACTCGCTCCGATGCTGGTGCAAACTTATAGTTAATCGCATGAGCGCCTAGCGTTGCAAGATAATCGAGGTTAGCTTCGCTGCAGGTGGTGTAAACCTCGGCTTTTGCTGCCACTGCAATTTGAACTGCAAGGTGACCCACGCCGCCCGCGCCCGCTAAAATAAGCACGCGATCGCCTTCTTTCACTTCGGCTTTATTAAGTGCTTGTGCTGCGGTTTGGCTAGCAAGTGGTAATGCCGCTGCCGCTTCTAAGGTGACAGAATCAGGAACCATGCTGAGTGCCGCTTCTGGAACACATACATATTGGCTGTAGCCGCCACCTTGCAGTGGGAAACCAATAAAGCCTGCCACGTTATCACCAACGGTAAAACGTTCAGCTTGATCGCCTAGCGTGACAATTTGACCGGAAATATCGTATCCCGGCACCCAAGGGAGGTTGTCTTTGTTTTGTGCTGCTGCCCAACCAAGGCCAGCTCGGGTTTTCACATCAATCGGATTAATGCCCGAAAAGGAAACTTTAACCACCACTTCTCCAGCCTTAGGCTCAGGAATCGCACTGGTTTGAATACTAAGGTTTTCGACGCCGCCGAATTGAGTAATCGCAATCTGTTTATTTTCCATTTCCACATTTCCTTGATTGATAAAAGCCCTAGTGAGCAAGCACCCTAATTAATAAAAAGAAAGGGATGCGAAAGCATCCCTTTGACTATAAACCATTTAATAAGGCTAAGTTAACCGCTCATTCGTAAATTGACGACCAATTAACGTAACGATACATGACCAGTAATCCATTAACCGACTAGCGCTAATAGAATACCCGCCGCAACCGCACTACCAAGTACACCGGCTACGTTCGGGCCCATCGCATGCATCAACAAGAAGTTCTGAGGGTTTGCCTCAAGACCTACCTTGTTCACAACACGTGCCGCCATTGGAACCGCTGATACACCAGCTGCACCAATCAATGGGTTGATGTCCTCTTTCGAGAAGCGGTTTAGAACCTTCGCCATCAATACACCACCCGCAGTACCAATACTGAACGCGACCGCACCTAAGCCAAGAATACCCAGTGTCTCTAAGTTCAAGAAAGTATCCGCTTGAAGCTTAGAACCAACACCGAGGCCAAGGAAAATAGTCACAACGTTAATCAGTTCGTTTTGCGCTGTTTTCGATAAGCGATCAACCACACCCGCTTCACGCATCAAGTTACCCAGACAGAACATACCCACTAGAGGTGTTGCTGAAGGTAGGAACAAAATCGTCATCAGCAGTACAGCAAGCGGGAAGAGGATCTTCTCTGCTTTACTAACGTGACGAAGTTGAGCCATCTTAATCTTACGCTCTTCAGGAGACGTTAACGCTTTCATGATTGGCGGCTGAATAATAGGAACCAATGCCATGTAGCTATACGCCGCTACTGCAATCGCACCTAAAAGATCAGGAGAGAGCTTACTCGCTAAGAAGATCGCGGTTGGGCCATCGGCACCACCAATGATCGCAATAGAAGAAGCGTCGGCCATCGAGAATTCCATGCCTGGAACATAGTTCAGCAAGATCGCGCCAAAAAGCGTTGCGAAGATACCAAACTGAGCCGCAGCCCCTAGCCACAATGTTTTAGGGTTCGCAATCAACGCACCGAAGTCCGTCATCGCACCAACACCCATAAAGATCAGCAGTGGGAAAATACCCGTTTCAATACCAATGTAATAAACGTAGTACAGCAAACCACCAGGATCAGTAAACCCAGCATTTGGAATGTTTGCTAATACAGCACCAAAACCAATAGGTAGCAGAAGTAACGGTTCAAATCCTTTGCGAATTGCCAAAAACAACAATAAGCAACCAACCAACATCATACAGATCTGGCCGAACTCAAAGTTCGCAATCCCTGTTTCAGACCATAAGGTCATCAATCCTTCCATGGTACTCCCTTACGCTAAGCTTAGTAGTGGAGCGCCTACAGTAACTGCATCGCCTTCTTTAACATTCAGTTCTTGAACGATACCACCACGAGCAGCACGAACTTCCGTTTCCATCTTCATCGCTTCTAGGATAAGTAGAACGTCGCCTTCAGCAACCTCAGCACCCGCCTGAACGTTAACTTTAAAGATGTTGCCCGCCAATGGAGCAGGAACCGCTTCAGCGTCAGAAGCTGCTACAGGTGCAGCCTGAGCCGCTTGAGCAGGTTTTGCTGATGGCGCAACAGATGTTAGTTCACCTTGTGGGCCAACCTCGACATCGTAAACTTGACCATCCACCTTCACGCTGTAGCTTTCGATGCCACCAGACACAGGAGCCGGAGCTGCAGCAACTGGAGTCGCAACTTCTACCGTTGGTGCTGGTTCAAATGCTTCAGGGTTACGACGGTTCTTAAGAAACTTAAGACCCACTTGTGGGAAGAGTGCGTAAGTCAGGACATCGTCTACTGTATCTTCAGCTAGAGAAATCCCTTCTGATTTCGCTTTCTCTAAAAGATCCGTAGTCAGCGTATCCATTTCTGACTTGAGCAAGTCAGCAGGGCGACAAGTGATTGGCTCTGCACCATCCAGAACTTTCGCTTGCAGTTCAGCATCTACTTCCGCAGGTGCTTGGCCGTATTCGCCTTTCAGCAGACCAGCAGTTTCTTTGGTGATGCTCTTATAGCGCTCACCCGTTAGCACGTTGATAACCGCTTGAGTACCGACAATTTGAGAAGTTGGTGTTACCAAAGGAATGTAACCAAGCTCTTTACGTACGCGTGGGATCTCTTCTAGAACTTCATCCATACGATCGGCTGCGCCTTGCTCTTTAAGCTGGCCTTCCATGTTAGTTAACATGCCGCCAGGAACTTGAGCGATCAGGATGCGAGAATCGACGCCTTTTAGCTGACCTTCCCATTTCGCGTACTTCTTACGTACATCACGGAAGTAAGCTGCGATTGGTTCGATTTGGTCTAGTTTGAGATTCGTGTCGCGCTCTGTACCTTCTAACATCGCAACAACCGTTTCAGTTGGCGTATGGCCGTAAGTACAGCTCATTGAAGAGATAGCGGTGTCTAGAATGTCGATACCCGCTTCAACGGCTTTAACCGCTGTTGCAGTCGATAGACCGGTTGTCGCGTGACTATGCAGCGCTAGAGGAACGTCACACGATGCTTTGATACGTGTAATTAACTCTTCCGCTTCATAAGGCTTTAATAAGCCTGACATATCTTTGATACATAGTGAGTGACAACCTAGGTCCTCTAGACGCTTAGCCAAATCAACCCAAGTATCTGAGTTGTGGACCGGACTGGTTGTGTAAGACAACGTACCTTGAGCGTGGCCACCAACGTCGATCGTTGCTTTCACTGCTTTTTCAAAGTTACGTACGTCATTCATCGCATCAAAGATACGGAATACGTCCATGCCGTTTTTATGGGCACGTTCAACAAATTTTTCAACTACATCATCCGCGTAATGACGGTAGCCCAATAGGTTTTGACCACGCAGTAGCATCTGCATTGGTGTGTTTGGCATCGCTTTTTTCAGCTCACGCAAACGCTCCCATGGATCCTCGCCAAGAAAACGGATACACGAATCAAACGTCGCGCCGCCCCAAGTCTCAAGTGACCAGTAACCGACTTTATCCAGTTCTGCCGCAATTGGCAGCATATCTTCGATACGCATACGAGTAGCAAATAGTGACTGGTGCGCGTCACGAAGTACCACATCAGTGATAGCTAGTGGTTTAGACATGCTCATAAACTCCTTTTTAATCCTTTAAATGCTACTTAGCAGTAGACGCACGGTATTGATGAACCGCGGCCGAAATTGCTGCCACTACCTGTGGACTAACAGCTGAAGGGTTTGATTGTGATTTTTGAATTTTTTTAGGTGCTGCGATCGGCTCAGGTACTTCTTCTGGTACCAGTTTTGACATCAACCGAACGAGGTAAACTAGAATAGTTAGGAAAATAAAGACAACGGACATCCCCGTTATCATTAGAGTCGCCGCATCTCCTAGCAGGCTTCCAATATTAGTCATGTTGCTTCCTTTCTTCGTCATCCTGACATACGTACAGGATTTCAGCGAATAGTGATCCCGACCCATGGATTATCTCGATTGGTAAAAGTTTGTCAATTTTGTTTAAGGTTCTGTTACGGATAACGCACACATAAGGTTAATTATTCGCCTATCAGATCACATAAATCTGTCAAATACGTCATTTTTAGATATTTAAACTGTGACTTAAACGGGACTTTTCTGGGAATTGATATGAGAAAGGTGGAATAACAAAGAAGTAATCAAGAACCACTTTAAATACAACAAGTTAAACAACGAACAAATTTAACATTATCGCAACAAATTTACAGCAGACATAAAAAAACCTCGTATAAACGAGGCTTTTTTTAATAATGTGGCGCGCTCTGGAGGATTCGAACCTCCG
>NZ_AJZD02000101.1 GCF_000272105.2 Vibrio splendidus 12E03 | reverse complement strand
TATCTTTAAATTTAATTACGCAACAAAGCCGCTTAGAGTCGAAAGGCTTTCGACTCTAGTAACAGGATGTCTCATTAAGTTCCTGCGTGAATCGCTATGTGGCTGAATATGCTTGAAATATAAATACCACTTATGTATGTGACTTTCTTTGATAAAATTTGAGTAATTGTTCTTTTGAGGAGTTAAATGATTATTTGATTTTTTGGGAGAATAAGCGTGGTCATTGGGAGGTATGGTTGAACAAGGTTGTGTCAAATTGTAGTAACGGGGAATGAACTTATATGGGAAGGTTTTCAAGTGTTTAATTACAGCTATGCTCTAATGTAGTTAGTAAGTTTGAAAACAATAACATGACCATGATTAAGACATGTTATTGTTATTGAGTGTTGTTCTATTTAGTGTAATAAATAGTATCGCTTAAGTCATTGATATCTAAAGATAGTGATTTATGTTCTTGCTTAAGTTGGTCGACGATGTCGTTATGAACGTTTTTGTAAGATGAGATCACGTTGAAGGTCATCGGCTTAAGGTGTTTCTTTGTATGGGCTTGGACGCGGTCGTATAAATCTGACTTTTGGAGAGCGCTTTTGTTCGAAGGTACAAAGGGTTTTCCGTGACTCATTGCCTCACCAATTGGTACTACTTCATTGAATGTATGGTATCCACCATAATTCATGAATGCCGCAGCTCCAAGAGTAAGTGGCATTACTTTGTCTGTTTTTCCGTACATGGATTCGCCGGACAATATGGTAGCTGCTAATAGTATGTCACAGGTCCCACCTGATTGTGCACCTGCATATGGTTTACCTTTATAAGAGCTTTCAAGTGCATGCATACCATATGGCTGCCAGCGGTTGATTCCCGTACCATGATGGAGTTTATGACGCGTCATACCATCACTAAGTCCCAGATTTTTATAGCTTTGTGGCATTGATGCCATCTCGCTTTCAGACATCATGTATGGTCTGGTTAAGTCTTGTATAGGAGCGTTCTCACGCGGGATACCATTTATATTCTTGTTGCCGTTGAGTGCGTCTAACAGCTTATGTTGCTCTAAAGAGTTTTCATCGTTTACTTTTTGAACGACTTGGCCGAACCCCAAGCCATACTTTGCGGCATCTTCGTACTTTCCATCTACAGCTTTTAATACGCCGTTTTCATCTCTTATCATTGGCATACGTTCCGATCTGGCTCGAGTTAACGAGTCATCAAATACTTTTGTTCTCGTTTTTTGAGAAAACTCTTTGAATAAAGGGAATACATCTTTACCTAGGATTGAACTGAGAGCGTCGGAATTTTTTCTCTGATTTTTGCTAAAGTCTTTATGATCATTGCCTTCCGGTGGATTTAGTAACTGCCAAACAGTGGTGCCAAACGTACTTATGGCTTTTATCTTGGTAAGCATGCTGGCGTGATTTTTTTCACCTGTAGGGATATTCAATTCGCGGATTAGCCAATTTTTCAGCGGCTCTTTAGACTCTTTTGGTTGGCGACCAATTTGGTCGGAGTTACTGCTCATAGGAGAAAATTGCTTTTCAAACAACTCGGTAAGGGGCATTTCTTTGTTGTTGAACACAACGGTATGGTTAGTTCCGTCGCTAGATATTTTTTTTAAAACATCGGACAAACTCTTCGCATGGTTATCAATTTGCGTTCCGGCAGAAGAAGGTTGATTCAGTATATTCATACTAACTCCCGCCTCAAACATTTTTGCACTTGTTAGAACTTGCTTCTTTGCATCTGAAAGGGAAATCCCTTTAGCAGAGCTTAGTACTCGATTGGTATCTGTATTTTTAAATTCAGATACGTTTGTATTGGTTCGTTGAACGTTTAGCATGGTTAGACCTTCAAGTAGAAATTTAAGTATAACTACGTTAAGGCAAGTATTCCCAGTTCTCCAGTGATAATAGATTACTAATTACGTGAAAATTAATATTAAAGTATGAATTGAATTTTTTATGATGTTTTTTATATCGTTAATAAATCATGAGTTTTTTTGTTTTCATGTTTTTGCCAGTGCGTTCAGGGTTTTGGATGCTTAGCTGTAGAGAGGAGGAGGGGGAACAACAGAGAGGTTATCAGCGAAAAATTATGATATTTAAATGCAATTTTAGAGTGACCCTTAGTGTCATCTTTTTCTGAATGAAATTGTTTAATTTTATTTGAATTAATCTACTTGGTTGTTGTAATTGTTTGTTTTTTGATTGGTAATGACAGAGCGAATATAAGAGGAGTAATTTATGTTTAAAAGAAATATTTCACTTTTAAGTTCTACATCAGTGATGAGTAATAAAAAAGATGAATCAGAGCCAAAAGTTAAAGTAAGACAAGTCAGTAATACGATGAAGGAAGACTTTCCATTAGCCAAATCTTTCTCTAATCCCATTAGCACAGAAAGAAAACTCAGTATATCGGAGTTCCAGTCCAATCCGGTTCTGAGAGAAGCTCAAGATTCGGACTTATCGTCTCTTAACTATCCAGATCTAAGCCTGCTAAATCAGAATAAAAAAATTGAGCAGAAGCTCGGTAAAATACTTATTGATAGTGACTTAGGTAAACAACTAACACAGAAAGCTATCGATATAGGAAAAGATGGTTTTGGTGTGAATTTCGAACATATTGTGCGAGAAAATAAAGAAAGCATAGTAAAAAAAGCTTATAAAATAGGTGGGGCTAACGAGCTTTTGAAAGGTATTCTGTCACTGGACTCAGTGTTTTTGGCTTTAGAGGATTACTATTTAGATAGTGGTGTTTACGATATTAAAACATTGGCTCAGCAAGCGGCAGATCACGGACTTTCAAAGCGTGAATATTTAAGTGAGGTGAGCTGCGAACTTCACAAAACTGTTGGTGCTGAGCCATTTGGTCCTTACGATTATCTTGGGCGAAAAACAGTAGCCCAAGAGGAATTTAGTGAAGCGATGAAACAGCGACGTTCAAACTATTTTAATACTGTAACTGCTGATAATCGTGCATTTGGTGGAACATCATATCATCAGTGGTATGACGTTAACCCCAACAGAATTGATAAATGGGAAAAGCTACCTAAGAAGTGGCAAGCTAGAGTGATTAAATTATCGGGTGAGTCTGAAGAGAAGGTGAAAGCAAAGTTTGAGACTTCTCCGGAACTGAAAAGTGACTTTCTTCAAGGGATAGGGTTTTATAAAAGCACAAGTGAGTTTACCCATGACCTTATGTTAGATGAAACTGTCGATGGGATTAGGCGTCATGATGCGGGGGAAAATTCAAATATTTTGAGACGTTCTCAGAAAGGAGTCCCTGAGGTAGAACATATGGTGACATTGGCAATAGATAATAACCGACCTTTGATATCAGGCATGAGTGGTCATACAGTTAAGTTCTTGAATGCCTTTGCTAATTTACGTCATTATTACATATCGATAAGAAACAACCAATCAGCGACTGAGAAGCAGCTGATAGCAGCAACTAGAAA
The DNA here is from genome assembly GCF_000272105.2 of Vibrio splendidus 12E03. Classification (GTDB taxonomy): domain Bacteria; phylum Pseudomonadota; class Gammaproteobacteria; order Enterobacterales; family Vibrionaceae; genus Vibrio; species Vibrio splendidus_I. The sequence goes on along the minus strand of NZ_AJZD02000101.1, from coordinate 15,294 downwards.
ACTAGAAAAACTACCTACACTTAATGAAGCCAGAATTATCTGTATGGCGAATCTATTACCTCCTAAAAGTCACCACTCATATTTCGAGATCATGGCTGCGTCAGAGGGGATCTCTGACGGTGAGACAAAGCTACAGTTTAACGATATAGGAGGTTACAGTGATTTGAAAGCAGACGAATTTGGTGACAAAGTTTACAAGCGATTATTTACGAACGAGTGATAGGGGGTGAAATTCCCTGACAGAGTTGTGATTTTTTCATATTTATATCGCTTGTTATTAAAGTGGCTGGAGTCGGCGCTATGATTATACCTGCCGTATTTTTCTTAAATAACCCCATGATTTATATTTAAATATGTTAATAATTAATGATTTGTTATTTAATGGGTTTTTTTATGTATTCTACAAAAGTTTTAAAATCAACACCTTTTATCTGCCACCAATCAGATAATAAAGTGGATTCCGATTCTAATTTTAAAGTTAAAAGGGTTTATCAAAAAGTGATAGATACCGCTATAAAAAAAGGACTAGATAAATCAAAGGCTCCCCTTTCAATGAAAGGCACTACACATTATGAGACTCTTTATAATCATGTCTCTTTTTGCGGAGCTTCAGAGATTAATATTCATTTACAAAATAAAGCTATCGAAACTCAAGATGCTGACTTAATAAAAGCAAAAAAAGAGGAAATCACAGATATTTTTAAGAGGGCAACAAATATAACTTGTTTAATGAACTCCGGGGCGCTTCGTACTTATTTGGCTCGTATAATTGATAGAGATGAAAAGGTTAGAGTACTGAGTAAATCTGACCGAAATGAACTGATAGAGTCCGCCTATGAGCAGTTTGACAAGCAGATCGATCAAGTTATCTCAACTAACAACCTCAAAACACCGACTATTTCTTACATAAAAGAACTTGTAGGTATAATAGTAAAGGATGTATTTGAAAATCAAACAAAAGTGACTTTGGATGAGACGCCTAAGATAAAACTACGAGATAAGACATTAACTCAATTTATGGAACGAGAAATAGAGAAGTTGTATGAACGCCACGGGTTTATCGGAAAGCGAAGTGGACTGAGGTTTTCGGCAGACTTAGAGATGACTAAGTAAAGTGCGTGTGTACTTATCTTATCAAATATGGCATTGAATACGTATAAAGCAGATTTTTCAAGCAATGGGAATGCTTGTAAATGAAGGGCATGTCGAGTTGATATCCTAAATATAAGTGTCCTTCAATCGATGGGCCAACTTCCTGGTTTTCTCATGGTAGTTGGCTCATTGCACTCAAATTACTCAATATGGATATTTCAATGCCTCTTTAAAAATAGCGCTGGTTCCGGTTCTCAAACTCTACTTAATATTCTCACTAAAAGCCTTTCCCAAGATTCATTTATCTTGGTTTAATCCTTTATTCCAAGATCGTAACCCCCAAATATACTAATGATACTAGAATCGTTTTCGAGGTTAACTGATAATGACAAACCTAATGGTGCCTTGTAGCTTGCGTCTACATATATGGATATTCAAATGATAAAAAATTAAGCGAATTAGATGTGCGGAATGGAGATGTCAATAAGTAGGGTACTTCGAGATGAGGTATAGCACTTTCATCTGAAACTCGCTATATCCCTAAGAAATAGGGGGCCTACTTTATTGTAAGGTTCTATTTTTAGAAAAACTGCTCACTTAAATAGGTTTCGAGTAAGCAGTTTTAGCACCGTTTAAGTCTAAATCGTGCTATTTACGGTGATTATAGATTCCCCTTTTTTAGCAGTGCAAGCTCGGCTTTTAAACGCTGGTTCTCTTCGTTGATGGATTGATAGGTAAATTCTTTAAAGCCCGTAGGTAATCTTTGTTTAAGAAAGTCAGTAATGCTCTCTTCTAGCTTTTCTGGGTTTTGAATTGCTTGGCGAAACTCTGATTCGAGTTTATGGGCCGCTGATTTATCTAGATTAGCTAGAAATCCACTAAAAGTATCGATGTTCTTGAAAGAGCCAGTGACTTGGCTCTGATAATCTTTGCTCAATAAGTCGGTACGAGTTGAATCGTTGATCAGGGCTAAACTAGCTTGTTGAGCTTTAGCGAATACCTCACTTGTTTTTTCGGTCGTTGATGCAACAGATCCATTGTCATAACGCTTTCTTGATGTAATCGATAGCTGTTTCTGCATTTTACTTAGGCCCTCTCTTACCGTTAACCATTGCGAAGGGGATGAATTTGCGTTGCTCATCTCATCACCTTTCGTCATCTCTTCATCTATGTTTACTGGTTGGTAGTTTCCGGCGATGACATCCGATTTCTTAAACATCGAATGGCTGAATAGCGGGGCTGATTCGGTATCTTTGGTATAAGGTTTAATTACATTGAAAAATGACTGGCAGTAGTCTGGCATTTTATCGATGTGAGCCTGCGTCACTTGATCTGCTTGCAGATCACCAATGTTATTATTCAGCTGCCCTAGAACATCTAGATCTACTGAATGGATGATTGCCTGGCTAATGAATTTTGCTACTAGGTCTTTATCGTCATTGGTTAAGGTTTGATACTGGCTTAATACGTTCTCTGGCTCTTCGAAGATGAGTTTCTGGCCTTGAGATAATTCTGGGTTACTCTTTACTGGCTGGTTTGTATTGGCCCCCTGATTAAGTGCTTTTAAGCCTTTGGTTCCGCCAAACTGTCGAATCTGCTCGAACATTTTGCTTGAATCTGTGGGAGATGTAGAAGTGGGTATCGCTTTACCGGAAAACGAAGCTGGCGGCGGCGGAGGGGGGGGCGGTGGTGGTGCAGCTTGGGTGGTTTGCTGTTTGTCTTGTAAGCTGTCAATACTAGGTAAACTCTTTCCCGTTTTTAGTGGAACTGTATTTGCTAAATGCTGTGATGTTGATGCTGTTTGAGCCGGTACCGCCATTTCCGTCTTACCGCTGCTTTGTTTTTTTTGTAATCCATTTCGACCACGAAAAGCCTGAATTTCTTTAAGTAGATTCGTTCTCGGCATCTCCATAGTCCCTTGAGCCTTGTGACTGTCCATCTTTAATTGTGAAGTTGATTCTGGGCTTTTAGATGTGAGTTGTTGTGCTGATGAATTGGAATCAGTTGTTTGTCTTACGAAGGAAGCTTCTTGTTGATTTAGTAGCCTATCCAGTTGGAGCGTTAATCTTGATATGTCCTCCTTTTTGACCTGAGCTTGACTGTACAGGCTCGTAATTGTATTGATGAGATTCATTACGTCTCGCTCAGGCACGGAGCTTATTTGTTTAACGCTAAGAGAGTCATTGCTTTGTCTATTCGGTTGTTTAGAGCTTTCGAGGGTATTGGGTTGTGGTGTTAGATTCAGAATATTAGAACGCATGTTTTAGTACCATAGTTGATAGTCACATCGCTCAATATCTTCTCTACTAGCGGTCAAATCGAGAGATTATTTGTGAAATATTCATCACAAGAATCCATCCCATAAAGTACGAAATATAAGATGGATCTATTTTTAGTTTCCTGTCTGATTAATAGAGTTGAAGTGGTAATTTTTTTTCAAAAATAATCTAGTCTTATCTCTTTGAGAGTCTTGCACTTAGTGATAAAAGTGATGAATGCAGCGATGAAGATTAAGAGCGAGTAGAGCGTTTAAAAACGTAACGTTACTTCATGGTCCGAGTGGTTACATTCTGAAGACATAAAAACCTAATCATCATTAATAATTATAAGTTAATTTTTAACCATAATTGTAATAACACTAAATTGAGACTATATGACTTTACTTCTAGAGATGAGACAGTTCTTTGTATATGAAATTGTATTTGTTGGCTTAGTATATACGGTTGTTTTATTGGTGGTGATGTTGCCATATGTTCGATTTATATCGAAAATTAGTGATCGAAGAGAGAGTTTCGTTTTAGATATGAAAGAAGGGTTGAACAAGAAAGAATTTTTTATTGTCTATCAACCCATTGTCAATGGATATGGCCGAAATATTGAAAGCCTAGAAGCTTTGATTCGTTGGAAGCACCCAACACTAGGTATGATCTCACCAGATGAATTTATCCCTTTGGCTGAAGAAAGAGGAATCATTAATGACCTTACTGACTATGTTTTAGAATTAACCTTGGAAGAATTGCAGCGGTCTAATACACTGTCGATCTTATCTCTTGGTGTGAATATCCCGCCATCATATTTAGGTAGTGTTGAGAGAGTAAAAAAACTCAAGCATTACACAGAACAGTTTAGAAAGCTTGGTATTGGTCTTATTGCTGAAATTACAGAGCGTCAAGCTCTTGAGCCTGAAGGAGTAGCGTCTATCGATCTACTTAGAGATTATGGTCTTAAGTTTGCTGTTGACGATTTTGGTACTGGACATACATCTTTATCAATGATTCAGAATATAGAATTTGACTATTTAAAAATAGATAAATGCTTCATTGATAAAGTAGGTTTGAAAACTACCAATCCTGCCGTGTTAAATATGATCATTGAGTTAGGCGATCGTTTAGGTGTAATTACTGTAGCTGAAGGGGTCGAAACAAAAGAGCAAGCCGACTATTTAGTCAGGAGTGGTGTAAATAAACTACAAGGTTATTACTTCTCTAAGCCTTTGCCTTTAAATGAAATTGAAATGATTTCGTCATCTAATTTTTATTCCCAATCGCCTTCGAAAACAAGTAGACTCGGATTGAAACCACCAGCCCTTAACTCACTTCTAACCTCAGATCTTATCGATAGATAGAAAAATAACAAAGATCATAGGTTGCGATTGACCTTTGGTCCAAACGATAGCCTTAACCGTTTTAATTCGCTTACATGTGTAATTTCACCTTTTACCATCTAAATTCAGGCTTATTTTTCGAGTATATATTAAGCAATATAAGTTCAAATTCATCCCTAATACCTACATGTAAAGCATTTTTAGCCTAGGGTAGAGAAGGCGTCACTAGGTGAGCGCTATTGGCCTTTAGATAAATTCACAAATATTCAGCGGTGAGTGGTGTGATTTATCTAGTTAGTCTTAAATTTATGATTGTAAATTTTAAATGAATTTGTTTTTCATAATGATTCAAAATAACCCATTAGCGTTTTTTTAAAGAGTTATTAATATCTAAATCAAATCAATCTTATCTTTTAAACCTATTGCTCGTAGGAGTTGATATGCCCGGCTTAACGATCGAAAACATTCAGCCTTCCGTTATGGAAGATACTTTTAATAATATCGGAGAGGGTTTTCAGGAGATTCTTGACAATCTCGACCGTATTAATGCAGGAGGTCAAACTATCACTGTTCAAGATACGCTCGCTCTGCAACAGTCTGTATTTCACTACAGTATGTATCAAGAAACTGTAACAAAAATTGCTTCTAAGTCAGCAAATGCAATTAATGAAGTGATGAAGGCACAGTAATGAAAAAACTGTGGTGTTTGTTATTGATCATACTGACCGGGTGTAATGAACAGGGCTCAGCCCAAATTGCTAGTTTTGAATCCGCTGATATTGCCAATAAGGTTGTTGTCTTATTAGGCCAACAACAATTACCAGCAACATTAGAGAGAAACAAGGAAAGTTATCTAGTTTACGTGGACAAGCCTAACGAACCTAAGGCGCGAGAATTACTGAGTCAGTTTAATTTCTATTTTCAGCGTGAAGATCTCAACGATTTGCTCGAATCAAAGTTTGCTAGCTTGAGTAAATTAGAGGTAGTAAAAAGCAATTTACTTGAAAGCCGTGAAATCTATAACAAGCTGAGCGTGATTCCTAATGTTTTACGAGCGAGTGTAGTAGTGAGCGGAGAGAAAAACAAACGAGTATCGGTGCTAATCATGAGTTTACAAGAAATGGATTCTAATAAGAAAAGTAATATCGAACGATTTCTTAAAGGATTAGTGGCTGAGCAAGATACATTGACTATAAGTTACTTTGTACAAATGGCGGGTAATGAAAACGTATAAAAAGCGTCATCAGAAGCTGCTGCATTATTGCCTAACTCAACGTTTACTTTGTCCAGCCTCTTTTTCTGTTTTGACTAACTTAACGGACAAGGATAGTCAGCGATGTCTATCAAGTAATCTTGGCGAGGTTAGAAAAGTCGTGGCGACTCTGGGGTTACTAATTGAATACCAAAAGCATCGCCAGAATAGGGAAGGTTGGTCGTTGGTACAAGTTCGAAAATTACTAGGACAGAATTTGTACCTTTGGTCTGATGCCGTTGGCATTCAGCATATCCCACAAGAATTAAGCAACCAGCAACTCGGCTTAATGATGCTCGCCCAATACGATAACCGCCTGGCTGTGGTGTGGTCGATACGTTTAAGAGTCGATCTCCCATCACAACCCTTAACTATCACGAGCACCTATCGGCTATGTGATGTTGTTAATCAAGTCTTGGCCCCATTATTTGATAAACCGGAAGTAGATTGATGTATTCAAGCAGGATTGAAAAAAAGTGAAAAATAAAAAGATTGAATTTGGAAAAGCGGGAGATGAATTCTTTTCATTGCTCGACGGGAAAATGGTTGAGCATGAGTTGGCCAAATTGCGAAAATCAAAGAAAATCACAACAACTCAATTAAAGTCTGTCTTTGAATTGGGTGTTGAGTTTTATAATAAGTTCCAGTTTAAAGAAGCGGAAATAATATTTTCTGCCTACTGCGCATTAAATCCTTATGACCATCGTGGGCCCGGTTGTTTAGCTGCTATTTATTTGGAAAAGGGGCAGTTCAAAAAAGCTTTGGATGTATTAAGTGTCTTGAAGACATACCCGACTAATGATTTGGATGAAACCATCCTTAATATTTCTCTCTGTCATTACAAGTTGAAAGAATATATTCAGTCGGCTGCAACTCTGATTATCGTTAAATCAGATCACCTTAACGAATTTTATTCACAGCGTTTCGAGTATTTACAGAAACAGTTAAAACCCTATTTGTCTTAATTGCTAATTATGCCGAGGAATGGACAGTGATTACAAGTACCACCAATAGTCTCTCTAATTTAGACCACATTGACGATGAACTCTCTCCAGAGAAATTGGCACAATCCGTCGCTCAGATAGAATTAATCAATAAAGCGGAGGCTGAGCTTAATAAAGCCGATGTCAGTATCGCGACCTTGGTAAAACAGCCTGCCAGCGCTGAAACATTAGCCATGATCGCTGCTCAACAAAAGCAAGTGGTCATGGCTATGGTTGGTGGTAACCCTGAACAGGCAATTGCAATGGCATTGGCACAGAGTATTGAGAAATACGGCAAGCAATTGTCGGTTATACAAGGCTGGACCAATGGAGGACTGGCTATGTTTGAGAGTGCGATGGCAGTGATGTTTGACGGTATAAAAACAAGCGGTGAAACATCTGGTTATGCCTTAGAAGATTTATTCCAGCTCGCGATCATGGACTTCATGTCCCACGGTTATGGCCCTGCAATGGACGAGCAGATGAGGCATTTCTTAGAAAGTACTGGATCAGGTTCTCATGGCTATCATGAAAGCTGGGATGGCGCCGCGTTTGCCAATAATTGTCAGAATGTTTTCAACTATATGATGAACAACGCGCCACAAGACAGCCTCTGTCACGATATTTTGATTTACATGAATGACAACTGTGGTGGGGTCTCTGCTTTACAAAGCCAGTACAGAAACAACTTCAACAATACTGGTGGGTTTGTTTGTGATTCTGGATATCCAAGCAGTGCAGGGCTCTCTCCGATGTTACGAATGGCTCTTATGGCTGGCTATCTCACGACCAATCCAAAGGTTGAACAATCGACGATAGAAATGTTTCTTACGGCTCCTATCGGTACATTGGATGTCTTTATTCAAACCAATACTAGTTATGCGTCGGCGATTGATTATATTTTCGAGAATGACGGTTACCAGAATGACCCTGCCCATGATGGCTGGAGAGAAGTGACACAAAATGGACACCAGGTTATCGACTGGGAAGGGCGAGGTCTAGGTTCAGAATATTTTGAGCATATGTACAACGACTTTCCTCCAAGAGAATTAACCGATGAAGACGTTGAAGAGATCAACAGAATCGGTGATCAGGTCAAAATGCTCCAGCAGACCCTCAAATACTGGCTTTCAATATGCCGTGATGAACAAATGGCGATTGCGCGCAATATATAGGTAATACGATGAATGTTAGTAACCTAAGTGGTATTTCGATACCAAATTCTTCTCCAGACAAGACGATAGTTACGCAAGATATTGAAGCTCGACTTGCGGCGATTGATAACGCGCAAGCGAAGTTGAACCAAACCGACACCGCTATCTTGGAGTCCGATATGCAGCCAGCCAGCGCTGAAACATTAGCGATGATCGCTGCTCAACAAAAGCAAGTGGTTGTTACCATGGTCAGTGGTAATCCCGAACAGGCGATTGCTATTGCGCTTGCACAGAGTATAGAGGCGTACAGTGCACGCCTTGAAGCTATTGATCAACAGACAAAGGGACTTGGAGCGTTCTCAGATGCGATGGAGATTATGTGGAAAGATATTTCACAGACTTCCCCTCTCACGGGAACGGCTCTAGAAGATGCTTTCCAATTGGTTCTAATGGATGTGTTGATACACTCTGAAGACTATCCGAGTTTGACTTCAGACGATTTTGAAACAATCCAGCGCTTTCTTGAATGTAGTGGTTCTGGCATGCATGGATCTCATGAGGGCTACGATCAAGATGAGTTTGCTCGTGATGTCACTAGCCTCTTTAACAAAATATATCTAAATGCTCCGGAGGGGAGTCTAGCTAGGAGTATTGTTGATTCACTAGATGCCGACTCTAATTGCCCTCAGGCGCTCGTTGAACAGTTCAACAATGGGTGGGGAAACTTAGATGGATGGAAATATGACTGGGAGAATGGTGTCGGTGATGTGTCACCTATTTTGCGTATGGCAATATTATCCAGCCTACTGGGAGACCCGTCTATAGAACTCAGTTCTGAAGAATACAACATGATTTTGACCGGCAGCCTATCGGATATTGATGGCTATATGCAGGTTCATTTCCAGATGAATACCATTGGTTACATTAATTCAGATCATCTCCAAGGGTGGAACTTCCATTGGGAGGAAAACGAGTCGACTGGGACTGGTTATGGAATGAACTTTTGGTCGTCAGAAGGGGTAACTTTTGATTATTTTGAAGATTTGGCAGAACAACTGCCCTCTCGACCGTTAACCGACGAAGAAATCGAGGAAATCAATCGTATCGGCGACCAGGTCAAAATGCTTCAGCAAACTCTTAAATACTGGCTTTCAATATGCCGTGATGAACAAATGGCGATTGCACGCAATATTTGATTGTCTTACAACGCCAGCTAAAGAACAGCATAAAAGGACATGATATTGCTGGGGACATGTCGCTCGTCCATCGAGAGTAGAGCAAGCCTGAGGGATGCTTATTCCCGGCCTAATACATGAAGGGAAAATACATGAGTACATTCATGAATACCATCTCAGCTCCGGCCTATGTCAGTGCTGTAGAGGATCAAAGCAAGAGTGAGCAGAGCACGTCTGCTCAAAGCTCTGCTGTGGAGTCGGCCTCGCCGAACCAGCCACTTCCTGGTAGTTCTGTTTCACTTAGCGCTTTGTGGCGTTTGGTTGAAGCACAGATGAAAGAAGTCGCGAATGCCGTTTCAGGTACGGGCAAAGAAAACTCAGAAGCAAAGAAATCACTGATTGAAGTGCAGAAAGAGTCTCAGATTAGCCAACTGAAAGATCGTGAAAGCCAAATCGAAGAACAGAAAAAAGCAGACAAGAAACAAAGCTTTTGGGGCAAGTTGGGTATGGCGCTTGGTTTTATCGCTGCGATTGTGATTGCACCGTTTAACCCAGTGATGTCGGCAATTATGATTGGAACCATGGTTGCGGCGATTGTTATTCCTAAGATCGCAGATGAAATAATGAAAGCGGCAGGTGTTCCTGAGGAAACTCGGGAAAAAGTTAAAATGGGGTTGGAGATCGGCATTGGTCTTGTCGGTATGCTGCTTAGCTTTAACCCTGCTCAGTTGGTGAAAAACATAGCCAAAACAGCGGCAACTGCGGCAGCAAAAGCTGCCAGTGTGGTTGACCGTGCTGTTGATGCAATGATGAGCTTACGTAGTATTTTAGCCAATATGAACCCAGCTAAATTGGCTGCTCTACTGGGGAAATCTGCCGCAAACGGTGCGACTAAAGCGACTAAGTTATTAGATACCGCAGTTGATGCACTCAAAGCATTTAAAACGACATTGGTTAATACGACCAAACAAGCTCTGCAAAAAGCGGCTGATACGGTGACAAAAGTCATGAATCAAGCACTTGAAGCTCTTAACCAATTGAAAGCGAGTTTTATTAAAGCACTAGACACGGCATCTAATGCTGTTAAATCGGTGGGTACGGCGCTGAAAGAGCAGTTAGCTAGTCTAACCAAAGCGGTCGATAAAGTTTCGTCTGTAATGGACGACTTTGCTGCTAGTGTGAAAAACCTTAACCCAGCCAATATGTTAAATAAGTTGTCCGAAATTACTGACAAAATGTCTGACATGCTCAACACCATAAAGGCCATGCGACCAAGTCAACTTCTCAATAAAGCCAAACAGATGTTGGATGATGTGGTTGAATCACTTAAAGACTTGATGACCAATAGTGAGAAAGCTTCACTTCGAGCTACGCGGGTAAACCAAGTGGTGGAAGTAAGTTCGAATGCGACTTCTGTCGTTAGTACCGGTTATGGCGTGAAATCTGCTGATATCTCGAAAGATTTAGAGGTTGCTCAAGCTAAACAAGAAGAGCTAGAAACTCGCATTCAGCAAATATTAACCATGCTTTCTCAGGCGATGCGCACCGTGACTCATGCGTTTGAGTCTCTTTACAAAACCAACAGTGATCATCGTGAATTTAATGACAAGATGATTTCGATCACTATGTAATCCGGAGAAATAATATGACAACTGTAATGATGAATACAATGCCTTCGGATTTCACCTTGAAAGAAGGTAAGAACACAACAAACAGCCCAGAGATCAATGAGAAAGAGTGGAATAGCTTCTCTAGTTCATTAGATAAAGCCAATTCAGGCACTGTTTCGATGAGCGACCTTTTGGCTTTGCTAGCCGAGATTATTGAATCGTCTCAGCGCTTACGTGCTCAGGTGATGCAAAACCGTATTACTGAAGCTGTCGCGACTAGTGATCTAGCTGTGAAAATTGCCGGAGATAAGTGTGGTGATGCACAGCGTAAGTTTGGTATTACACTGGTTGCCTCAGTTGCAACGATGGCATTATCCACGGCAGCAACTGTGCGAATGGGGCAAACTAAAACCCTTCAAGATAAACATGTTGTTGATATGACCAATGGCAAGTCAACTTCAGTGAAATCATTAGATTCGAATACCGTTAATGATTTTAGTGCTCGTTTACAAGAGGGGCGTACTGGTAAGTATCGTGCGGTATCTCAAATGAGTGAGATGGGCGGTAGCATGGTAGGCAATGTCAATGAGATGCAGAATGCTGCACAAGTGAGAACTCAAGAAGAGAGCCAAGCCACTAAAGATCTGAAAGAGAAGTTCGATGGTCAACTGGATCAATACATTCAAGACTTAACTCAAGAGGCGGTCAAATTGAATGAAATACTTGATTCCGTGGCCCGAGCGAGTCTGGTAACAAACCGATAAGGAGCAAGAGCGGGCTCGCCCGCTCTTTTTAGCCTATGCGAAGTGTCTCATTTTCGATGCCACAAAAAGCTGAGCGTGTTTCTGACATCACTCCGACAAAACAAACTCGGGAAGAGAGTCAGACGAAGCGTGTCCGAGATGTTAAGCAAGCTGATAAACGGGCAAAAAAACAGCATCGCCTTTTTCGTATTAGACGTAAGCCGATGACACCTCAGCAGCAGCGGCAATTTTCAAAAATGCTGAACAGTTATCAACTTAAAGCCTTAAGAGATTGGCATGGGTTCACGCAAGGATTACCCGAAAAACAATCGCTTAACGAGGCGCAGCTATTTATTTTACAGGCTGCCAATCAATGTCAGCATCTTTATCCTTCCTCTATTCGCAAAAAAATGACTCAGTATTTGGAGTCATTAGGTGCGTTGGCCGAGGGAATGGACGCAGACAGTGAAGTACTGCAACAGTTGGTAGCTTATGAGCATTATCTGGAAGGGTTACTTTCAATGTTAGTACTCTGTCGGAAGTATGACGATCGTGAGCGTAGGTACCAACAAAAACCACAAAATTTGAATGATTCTAACGGAGATCTTAACGATGACCAGTCCTTCTAGAATTGCCCATTGCGACATCCAAAATAGCGGACTGGATCCTTATGAAATGATCAAAAACAAGTCACAACGACTGAGTTGGAATCGGCTGTCTGATACTGATATCTATCTTGATAAAAAGGCGGTGATTGAGTGGTTTGAACGTTTACGTCACTACTCAGAGCCGACGGTCAAAGCCATTGTTGTTGACGGAGTACTGGAAAATGAATTCCACAATATCACTTTTATTTTACGACTAGTACAGGAGCACGACTTTAGCACTATGACATCTAAAGATACTTATCAATTATTGTATGATTTTGTGTGCCAAACACCTCAAGGAATTAGAGATTGGGTGGATGAAAAGGATTATTTGATGAGCCGCGATGTATTAGCCCTACTTTCTCGAAATCGGTAAAACCTATGAATCATGACATCATATCTTTAAAGCCTTACCGCCAACTTAGCAGTACTGTGGCGGCGCAGATTAATGCGGTCGCAGGGCATTGTTTTGACAACCAAGCCATTCATCTTGATTTTGGTCAACTGGTATTAACCCCGAAATTTGTTGATGAGTTAGTCGAAATAACCCTAACTCATTTAGGTATCGAAGGCACAGGGTATGTGAGAGTCAAAGACATTGAGCGTTTGCTTGGGCTAGAAATAAAACACCTTGAAAAAGAATATCTTGAATATCTTATATCAATGAATCTTGCCAAAGAAGGAGTGCAATATGTACGCTTCATTGATAAAGAAAATCAGGTTGCTCTCCCCTCTCTTATGACCTGTATCTTTAAGTGTAGTCGTATCAGAACAACCATGTATTTGGTTGCCGAATTGCTCGATCTTGACACTGAATATTTACAGCCTAAGCCACAACGTTTACCCGCAGATCTTAAGTTATCGGTTAGCTGGGCTCCATTTGAAACATACTTAAGCTGTGATGAATTAACCACGTTGTCTTCTGAAGATGTGGTTCTGGTGTACCCCAAATAAATGCAATTCACGTTAAATCCAATCGAGCAATTTTTGCTCAATCTCGAGCAAAGTGAACGGACGGTATTTAGTGAGTATCCCGACTATCTTATTTATCCCATTCTGCCGTTTTTTCAGCTCGTTCATGTTTGCAATACGGAACAGGTGATTGAACTGCTGAACCAGTTTGAATCGGTATTAGGTGGTTACTTGATACGGGTTGACGGTTACTTAGCGTTTACTTGTCCTGAGTTTAGTGTCCGCGAAGATGATCTTCGTCGTTTGACTCTTCAATTGTTAGAAATAATGAGGTTCTAATATGTTATCCCCCACTTCCTCTGTTGGCCGTCTTGTTGTCGAGCCCTCCTCCAATACCGATGAAAGTCGGCCTGATAGTTTAAGAGGAGATAGGTCTCTGATAGCGTCAGTTAGCCCTCGACAGACGACTGTGCCTAGTGATGAAAGTCCAGACCGACTAATGGTCGCAACGTCAGCGTTTGCTTCTGATAGTTCAGAAGCTGAGGAAAGCGAAGCTGAGCAAAAAATATCCTGTAAAAAAAGTAGCAACAATAAAAAAAAGGTCGAGAGGAAATCCAATCGATATCATGACAAGACTAAAGCGAAAGCTCACCTTGGTGCCTGTGTGACAGGAGGCATTGCAATGGGGGTGTTAGCTGGGCCTATTGGTTTGGTGTTTGCTGCGGTTTACATTAATGCTATGTGTGTGACCATGTATGGTGGCAGCCAATTTGTCACTGGAGATAAAAAGGAGAATAAAAAGCCTGAAGAAGAGTTGCCGCAGGAGAACACATCGCCTCATCCGACAGCTAACAGCGATCCTTTAAGGCCAGAACCCGCATCACAACCAGAGCAAGATGATGGTAAAGGTGAGGGAGAGGCCGACCGCAGCTACTATAATAAAGTTAATAGTGATAATTTCACCTTTGCTCCAGTGATCTCCTCCGGAGATAACATCACCATCAATGGTAACATCTATCTCTACCCTGGTGCGGATTATCAACCCATGCCCAACGCAGATCACACGTCGAAAAATGCAGCGACGCAAACCTCGGAACAAGCTTCAGAAACTTTAGTTCAAGAGCAAGACCGGTCTGTTTTCGTTACTAACATAACCCAAGTACCATCACCTAGCATTGAACAGACCGGGGCCCTAGATGAAACCGTGAAACAAATTTTGGTTGACCCTTCCGCTAACAGTCAACTGTTTCATTGTACATTCAGTGATGGGATGAACGCTTATTTACGTGCAGACCCGCACCTTATTACTCCGACTAAGGTAGCGACTCATCAACAGCATATTCACCAACAGCAGGTTGGGACACCTTCTTCACCTCCGACCGGTTTTCTAGGTTGGGTTAAAAACGGAAAAAATGATAGTTGGATACAGACGAATCAGTTTACCCCTGTACAAACCAATGAAGGTCCGATTAGAGGCAAGAATTACGAAGCCGATGCAGGCCTGAACCTCAGCAGTGGTGAGCGCTCGCATAATGCTCCTCCTGTGTCACTTTCGTCAAATCAAGGTAATCAGGATCCTTTGGATGATGACGACTCTACAGCATTAAAGTTTACAACTGAAAAGGTTAGGACGGCTGAGCTGAAATATCGTAACGACGCTCAGCTTTCTACAATTTCATCTCGACCGATGGAAGAGACACATTCGGTAGGTTCTGGAAATTCAGGTTTGAGTGAGCAACATAGTTCAGAAAAACCTGAAAATGAACCAGCGCTTGGCAAGCTGCCAGAAACAGAAAAGCATCATTTATATAAAGAAGAAAATCTTGTTACATCGGATAGGATCTTAACTGGTTTAGATAGTTCTGCGACAACCGGTTATCTAGGCTGGGTTAAAGGTGAAGATAATAGCGGTTGGAAACAAACGAATCAGTTTACTCCTGTGCAAACCACTGAAGGTCCGGTTAGAGGTAAGAACTACGAAGCCGATGAGGGTTCGAGTATCAACAGTAGTGAGCGATTACATAACGCTCCTTCTGTGTCACTTTCGTCAAATCAAGGCTCTACGGAGCCTTTGAGCGATGACGACTCTATTGAATTACAGTCGACTACTAATGAAGTCAAG
>NZ_AJZD02000100.1 GCF_000272105.2 Vibrio splendidus 12E03 | reverse complement strand
AGGGCTCTACCAACTGAGCTATAGCCACCATTATTTCTTTTTGCCAATTTCTCACTTACCGAAGTAAGAGACCGGATGGCGCGCCTGAAAGGATTCGAACCTTCGGCCTTTGGCTCCGGAGGCCAACGCTCTATCCAGCTGAGCTACAGGCGCATGCCCTGTCGGCGGAGTGGAATAATACGTATATCACCCAATGCCGTCTAGTACTTTTTTAACTTTTTTTTCTGTTTGGTCTCTTTTTCGACAGTTAATATGTGATAAACCCCTTATTTGAGTACTACAACCCGCCACAGCTTATAAGTTGTTGTTTATTGCAACAACTTATCGGGATATAATCACCCATTATTTACATTGGTTTAACAGTTGCTCTTTACTGCTTAAAGCCAAAACACCCCTCCAACACTATAAATTGGTAAGCATGTACTTACCTTGGGAATGTAAAGTGAGTTTAATGGATATGTCTCGTCGAATTTTAAGCGTTGTCATCGCAGTTTTAACCTTTTCAACTGGTGCAATGGCTTCAGGCCTAAGCGAAGCAGAGCAAGATGCAATTGCTGAGCGCATCAAACCAGTTGGCCAAGTATACCTAGTCGGCAGTGAGCCAGTAGCCGCTGAACCAACAGGCCCTCGTGATGGCGCAGCAGTTTACGGTACCTTTTGTATCGCTTGTCACGCATCTGGCGTAAGTGGCGCACCTAAAACAGGTGATGCTGGTGATTGGGGTCCTCGTATTGCTCAGGGTCGCGATATCCTGGCTGACCACGCAATCAACGGCTTCAACGCAATGCCAGCGAAAGGTTCATGTATGGACTGTTCAGACGACGAAATCAAAGATGCTATCGAGCACATGATTGCCGGTCTGTAATTTACCGATCTTTAATTAAAAATGCCAGATTCAGAAAAGGTGACCTCATGGTCACCTTTTTTATTGGCTTCTATATAGTGCTATTGAAGCAGAGCATTACTTCTTATTGAACATCGCTCGAATATTCGCAATGTGCGCCTGCCCTTTTTCCATTCTTTCTTCAGCGGATTGAGGCTTCTTAACGCTTTCCCACTCCACATCATCATGTGGCAGCTCATCAAGGAAGCGGCTTTGTGTTGGCTTGATTAATTCACCATATTGACGACGTTCACGACACTTAGTAAAGGTCAGTTCTTTCTGCGCTCGAGTAATCCCCACATACATAAGACGACGTTCTTCTTCTACGTTGCCTTCATCGACACTGGTTTGGTGCGGCAAGATGCCCTCTTCTGCACCCATCAGGAATACATATGGGAACTCTAGACCTTTCGATGCATGCAATGTCATTAATTGGACTTGATCTGCATCGTCATCATCCTCACCACGCTCCATCATATCGCGCAGCGTTAAACGTTGAACCACCTCGCGCAGGGTTTTCTCTTCTTTATCGTAGTTGTCACCCTCAAGATCGGCCACAATCCAGCTATACAGATCAGAGACGTTCTTCATTCGCATTTCAGCGGCTTTCGGGCTCGCTGAGGTTTCGTACAACCAATCTTCGTAGTTGATGTCACGAACCAAAGAACGAACGGCTTCAACCGTGTTACCACGCTCGGCATTGTCTGAGATACGAACAATCCAGTCACCGAAGCGGCGCAAATTTTCTAAACCACGCCCCGTCAGTGTCTGCTCTAAGCCCATCTCAAAACTGGCTTCAAACAGACTCTTACCACGCATATTGGCGTAACTACCTAATTTCTCAAGCGTCACCGGACCAATCTCACGACGCGGTGTGTTTACAATACGTAGAAAGGCGTTGTCATCATCTGGGTTCACCAACACACGCAGGTAAGCCATGATGTCTTTAATCTCGGCTCTCGCAAAGAAAGAGGTACCGCCAGAGATCTTGTAAGGCACACGGTTCTGCATCAAGGCTTTTTCAATCAAGCGCGATTGGTGGTTACCACGGTAAAGCACTGCGTAATCTTTGTATTCAGTACGGTTCAAAAACTTGTGGGCAATGATCTCGCCGGTAATACGCTCTGCTTCATGCTCTTCATTCTTAGCATTCAATACCTTGAGCTTTTCACCGTCTGGGATCTCTGAGAACAGTGACTTTTCATAAACGTGTGGGTTGTTGGCGATCAAGATGTTCGCCGCACGTAAGATTCGACTGGTTGAACGATAGTTTTGCTCGAGTTTGATCAAACGAAGATTCGGATAGTCCTCACCCAGCAACACCAAGTTTTGCGGTTTTGCACCACGCCATGAATAGATAGATTGGTCATCGTCGCCTACTACCGTCAAACGACCACGCTCTCCTACTAGTAAACGAACCAACTCATATTGGCTGGTGTTGGTATCTTGGTATTCATCCACTAATAGATAGCGGATACGCGACTGCCAGCGCTCACGCACCTCTTGATTGGTTTTCAGTAACAATACCGGCATCGCGATCAGATCATCAAAATCAAGCGCGTTGTATGCCTTCATCTGTTTCTGGTACATCTCAAAACAGAATGCAAACAACTGCTCTTGTTCGCCTTGAGCTCGAGCTTTCGCCTGATCTGGCGTCAGCATGTCATTCTTCCAATTCGAAATGGTGCTCATTAAAGCGCGCAGCAAATCCTTATCACCATCGATCTGCCTCTCTGTTAGCTCTTTTAACAAAGCTAGTTGGTCTTGGTCATCAAACAGAGAGAAACCCGCTTTCAAACCCAGCGCTTTGTATTCACGACGAATGATGGTTAAACCCATGGTATGAAAGGTCGAAACAATCAGCCCTTTCGATTCGCCCTTACCCAGAGTTTGCCCAACACGCTCTTTCATCTCGCGTGCCGCTTTATTAGTAAAGGTCACCGCCGCAATATTACGCGCCTTATAGCCACATTCCTGAACCAGATAAGCAATTTTATTGGTGATAACACGTGTTTTACCGGATCCAGCGCCCGCTAATACTAAGCAGGGGCCCGAAACATATTTCACGGCTTCATCTTGTCTTGGGTTCAGTTTCATTTGATTCTCAGTTTGGTCTAGAGGGGCGAATTCAATTGCGCGCCTATAATAATGCTGCAACAGCACGAATGCTACGTTCTCTTATACAAGATTTTTACGCTGAATATGTAAAACTTTGTTGCACATGTGTATGGTTATTAGGCTATAATGAATGAACGTTCATTCATTGGTGGTTGAAATATGACAACTCATGCACCTCGGGATAAACGCCAGCAAATACTTTCTGCAGCTGAAAAGCTAATTGCAGAGGTCGGTTTCCAAGGCCTTTCAATGCAAAAATTAGCCAAAGAAGCGGGAGTGGCTGCAGGCACTATCTATCGCTACTTCGATGATAAAGAGCATTTGATAGAAGATGTTCGAATGCTCGTGACTCAAAGAGTAGCTGATGCTGTTCAAGAAGGGGTTAATGATTCGGATCCAATTAAACAACGCTACCGTACTATGTGGTTGAACATATGGAACTTAGCAGGAACGAATTTAGCCGCAATAAAAAATCGGGTTCAGTATGACTCTCTACCCATCACAAATAGCCTAAACTTCAGGGAACTAGAACGTAAAATGTTTGCCCAAGTTGAGCTGCTATTTAATGAGGGGAAAGAACAAGGATTGTTTAAACCACTTAACAATGAAGTATTAGGTGGATTGAGCTTGGCGGCTAGTGTTTCTCTAGCACGCAAGCATTCTTTAGGATTTTACCAACTTGATGAGGCAGAACTAGAATCTGCAATCGAAGCCAGTTGGGATGCAATAATTAAACACTAGATCGGAGTTTTGACCATAATGAAAAAGTGGACTTTCTTCATGTTACTCATCGCTGTACTACTTTTCGGCAGCGTTATTGGGTTTAACATGTTCAAACAACAAAAAATTGCTGAGTATATGGCCAACCGCCCTGAACCAGAGTTTCCAGTAACGGTAACTGAAGTTCAGCCGATCGACTGGGTTCCAGTGATTGAAGCTATCGGCTTCATCGAACCTAACCAAGGCGTGACACTAGCGAACGAAACCAGCGGTGTTATTGACCAGATCTCTTTCGAGTCAGGTACTGATGTTAAGAATGGTCAGCAACTGGTACGTCTTGATTCTGACGTAGAGAAAGCAAACCTAAAGAGTTCTGAAGCTCGTTTGCCTGCTGCGAAAGCAAAATACAAGCGTTACCAAGGTCTATTCAAGAAAGGTTCTATCTCTAAAGAAGCGTACGATGAAGCAGAAGCAAACTACTTCTCTCTATCTGCTGATATTGAAAGCCTGAAAGCCTCGATCGAACGCCGTGAAATTCGCGCACCTTTTGATGGCAAGGTTGGTATTCGTAACGTATACCTAGGTCAATACCTACAATCGGGTACCGATATCGTTCGTTTAGAAGACACCAGTGTCATGCGCCTGCGCTTCACAGTTTCTCAAACAGATATCTCTCGCATTAATGTTGGCCAGGCTATCGACATCTTTGTTGATGCTTACCCAGAAAAACCGTTTGAAGGCTCTATCAGTGCTATTGAACCTGCAGTAAGCATCCAAAGTGGTCTTATCCAAGTTCAAGCGGATATTCCAAACAATGATGGCAAGCTTCGTAGTGGCATGTTCGCTCGCGCTAACATCATTCTGCCTAAACTAGAGAACCAAGTAACTCTGCCTCAAACAGCGATTACTTTCACTCTATATGGTGACAATGTTTACATCCTGACTGAAGAAGACGGCGTTCAACGTGTTGCTCAACATGTTGTAAAAGTAGGTGAGCGTACAGCTGATATTGCACACATCCTTGAAGGCGTTAAAGCCGGCGATACGGTTGTAACTTCTGGCCAAGTACGTCTAAGTAACGGTGCCAAAGTTAAGGTTGTTGAAAGTGATGCAATCACTCCACCATCTGAAACACCTAAGCTGTAACTGGAGGCACAATGCGCTTTACTGATGTTTTTATTAAACGTCCAGTTCTAGCGGTATCCATCAGCTTTTTGATTGCGCTGCTTGGCTTACAAGCAATCTTCAAAATGCAGGTGCGTGAATACCCTGAAATGACGAATACCGTAGTAACCGTAACCACGAGTTACTACGGTGCAAGTGCCGATCTTATCCAAGGCTTTATCACCCAGCCCCTCGAACAGGCTGTGGCTCAAGCTGATAACATCGACTATATGACTTCTTCTTCTGTGCTCGGTAGCTCTACTATTACCGTTAACATGAAGTTGAACACCGACCCGAATGCGGCGCTGTCTGACATACTGGCCAAGACTAACTCGGTGCGTTCTCAGCTTCCTAAAGAAGCCGAAGATCCAACCGTAACCATGTCTACCGGTTCAACGACGGCGGTACTCTACATTGGTTTTACCAGTGATGAGTTGGTGTCGAGCCAAATTACCGATTATCTAGAGCGTGTAATCAACCCGCAGCTATTTACGGTAAATGGTGTATCTAAAGTCGACCTTTATGGTGGTATGAAATACGCACTGCGCGTGTGGCTAGATCCATCAAAAATGGCGGCGGTAAACCTAACTGCAACTGACGTTATGGCGGTATTGGATGCGAACAAC
>NZ_AJZD02000099.1 GCF_000272105.2 Vibrio splendidus 12E03 | reverse complement strand
AGGGTCGGTAAAGTGGGACTTTATGGAGCAGAAGCTTGGCTTAGAAGGCTCCGAGTTGCTGCCAATGTGGGTGTCTGACTATGATTTCCAAGCACCTCAACAAGTATTAGATCGCTTAGCTCAAGATATTTCGCATGGTATTTTTGGTTACTCAGAACGTCAAGACGACTACTACCAAGCCGCGATTGATTGGTTTAAAAAACAACATCAAACAGAAATCAAACGAGAGTGGATCACCACGGTACACGGCGTTTTGCCCGGTATTGCTATGGCGTTGCAAATGCTCACACAAGTGAATGACCAAATCGTTATTCAAAGCCCGGGCTACGGTTCATTCCGTAAGATCATCGAACTGAATGATCGTAAGGTGTTGAACAACCCATTGATTGAATCAGAAGGTCATTACCAGCTTGATTTCGCACATTTGGAAGACTGCTTTGCGAGTGGAGCCAAAGCGTTGATTTTCTGCAACCCACACAACCCAACAGGCCGAGTATGGAGCGAACAAGAGATCCTGCAAGTTGCCGAGCTTTGCCAAAAACACGGTGTATGGCTAATCAGTGATGAAATTTGGAGCGACCTAGCGCTAGCATCCAACATATTCAATTCAACATTGAAACTACCAAGTTCGCTAACCGACAAACTTATTGTGGCGACTGCGGCCAGTAAAACTTTTGGCTTGTCATCATTAAGAATCTCTAACTTCATCATTCCAAATGCAGAATTGAAAGAGCAGTTTGTTCGCCGTTTAGATGCTCATGGCATGGATTGCTTCAACAACCTATCAATGTCCGCTGCGACCACGGCATATCAAGAGTGTGATACTTGGCTAGCGGACTTAAAGCAATATTTGCAAGGCAACATCGAAACGCTGCATGGATTCTTGAAAGCAGAACTACCTAATGTTCGCTTTGTAAAACCTCAAGCGACTTACCTCGCATGGCTTGACTGCCGAGCAATGGAAATAAGTGACACTGAGCTTGAGAAAAAACTCATTGCAGCCGGAATTGTACCGAGTATGGGTTGTGCCTTTGGAGAGGAAGGTTCTGGGTTTATCCGTTTGAACCTAGGGTGTCCTGCTGAAGTATTAAATGATGCATTGGTACGACTTAAGGCAGCATTAAACACCAATTAATAGGCAATGAAATTACTTAATCCGATCAATACAACAAAGCCCAATAGGAAACACCTATTGGGCTTTCTCTACTTCTCAATTTTTATTTCAAGCAACTACCAATATTCAGCATGAGCCAAGCCTTTAACGCAATTCGATTTTTCACTTGTTACTTTAACTTCACCGCCAATCAACGACTGAGCCAACCAACCATGAGGGTAGCTCAACTCAAATGGTGCAGGGATCTGTTCAACGGTAATTTGCCCAAAGCCTACTTTAGAATAGTAACTAGGATCACCGTATGTCACTGCAAGCTCGACACCCTGCTGTTTTAGAATCTCTAAGCCGAAGTTAATCAACTGTTGACCAATACCACGCTTTTGAACCTTAGTGCTCACGGCAACAGGTGAAAGCAAATATGCCTGAGTTTCATCTTCGAATGAAAGCTGAGTAAAGATAATCGCTCCTACAATCGTGCTATCTGACTCACTAGAATCATCTTCAACGACAAAGCACAGTAGCTCAGTCGAATCCGTGGTCGTTAAAAGATCGTTGGCAAGCTTACCCACTGTTTTACCTTCGTTTTCGCCTTCTGAATCGGTAAAGGTTTGAGTGAAAAGCTGAGTGATCGTTTCGATCTCGCTTGAATCGTAATGTCTAAATTTCATGGTGTTCTTCACTTACTGTACTTTCTTCAACACAAAAAAGTGATAATCAAAATCACGCTTCGGTGAGCCTTCCACTAGTTTGCTGTTATTAAAGAATTGTTTTATTTCATTGTCGCAATCTACGAGCGCTTTGGAATTAGGTATCGCCGCTTTCAGTGCTTCAACTTGCTTATGCAAAGGCTGATAATAGGCAAGCCAACCGGCATCACTCATCGAAAAGTCATTCAGGACTTGATATCCCGCCGCTTTTGCCTGTTTAATACGCTCAGAAACCGTCGTCATATCTGGGTACTCTTTCTGCCAGAACACTTCGGCTGATTCGCTAGGGCTCTCGGTGTTCCAGACCAAATCATTCACGACTAATATGCCATCATCGGCAAGTAACTTTCGCCACTGCTTAAGTGCCTTCTGGACACCCATGATGTAAGCACTGCCTTCTGACCAGATCAGGTCGAACGACTTCACTTCAAACGGTAAATCCATCATGCTTGCGCACATAGTTTGAACATTACTTTCTAAGCCAGATGCTTGTGCTTGCTGAGTTAGAATATCCAAACTCGGTTGATCATTATCGACCGCAATAATGTGTACATCAGCTTGGTGCTTTTTGATGGCTTTCGCTAACACATTGGTCGCGATGCCTTTGCCACAACCAACCTCAAGCACGCGCTTCGGTGAACTCGGAACTTGTGCCAATGCCGCTAAGGTATCTTCAGCCGTTCCTGGCCCTAAACGCTCTAAGCCCTCAAAGATAACGCTAAAATCCGCCATGTATTGATCATGTTCATTCATGTCTTTCGATAACCACTTCAATCGCAGCGCTTGTTTCTCATCAAAACCCTGCTTAATTAACCAATCAATGTGTGCATCTGGCGCAAGCTTATCCATCGATTCATGCCACTCTTCTAAACCACCTTCACCTAGCATTGCTGCTAGTAAGTCGCGTGATCGTTGCTTTTGAACGAGCTCTTCATCCAACTGCTTAAGGCGATTTTCCAACAAGTTGCGTTCGATCTTTGCATCCAAACAGGCTTGGCACTCTTTCAACGTCAATCCGCCCGCTTGCAGCTGCTGTAACAAGCGAACACGCTGCAAGTCTCGCTCCGAATAACTTCGGTAGCCATTACTTGAGCGCTGCGCTTCAATCAAGCCCAACTTGCCGTAGTACAAGAGCGTTGAACGACTCAGGCCAACAAGTTCAGCTAATTCAGATACGCGATACATGCACTTCTCCCTCATTTCTATCTACAAGGTAAACTATGAAGCTATAATCAGGTCAACATGAAATTAGACTTCATGTCCCTCTTTTCTTAGTTTCTCGCCCTTAAGCCCAAATTGGAAAGGCCTCTAAACATGCCTTTCAACCATAGAAAACTAGTTACCGAAATTACCCAAACCGCACTCAGAAAAAGTAAGGTATAAACTTGATGAAATAAAAACAAACCACTCAAGAAACATGTTTTTTTTAGCTAAGTGGGTCTACTTCTAAATCGTTCAATAATTAATAAACGTTAACTAAACGCTAAATACAATCACCAAGCAAATGCATGCCGGGAACACCAATAACAAGCAAAAATCTCTTTGTAACTTTTTTAGAAAAAATCAAAATTTATTAGAAATTAACCCCTAATTTTACTGAGTAATTTGTTAGTCTTGGAAACAATTATTTACAATCCAAATAAAAATTAATTGGATCGCTAGAGGTTGTTTTTCTTGAATATGAAATTATTCGGCAGTTCCCTAATCCTTTCGGGAACTGCATTAGGGGCTGGCATGTTAGCCATTCCGATGGTTTTGGCCCAATTTGGCTTCATGATCAGCTCAGTGCTGATGCTACTTATCTTTATCGGCACCACATACTCTGCACTCCTCCTGGCAGAAGCATGCACTAAAACTAAAGACAACAGTGGCATGAGCAGTGTTGCTTACCTCACTCTGGGCAGCAAAGGTAAACACTTTATCAATGCACTCTTTTACCTGTTGCTAGTATGCATGTTGATCGCTTATATCTTGGGTGTCGGTGACATCATTCATAAGCTACTGCTCGACGTTGGTGTCGATGTATCAGCATCTGTTGCGTATACCATTTTCAGCCTATTGATGGGTGCTATCGTAGTCTCGGGCAAGTCTTATATCGACAAACTGAATCGCGGGCTATTCATCTTGATGGTCGTGATGCTGTTTATCGTTATCGCGTCATTATTTAGCAACATTCGCCTTGATTACCTAACTCAAACCAGCCAATACACGGCCAACGACGTAGTGCAATACAGCGCAGTTATCTTTACTAGCTTTGCCTCTATGGTGGTGATCCCGTCACTGGTTATCTACAACCGTGAAGCGACTCAAAAGCAGATCCGCAATATGATTCTGCTTGGCTCAGTGATTCCATTAATTTGCTACCTAACTTGGTTGTTCGCGATTATCGGCAACCTCGGCACAGACGCGATCAGCCAGTTCCACAATATCTCTGAGTTGATCTCTGCGTTCAGCGGCCAATCTGCTTGGTTGAAAGTGGTGATTGCGCTGTTCTCTGCTTTAGCCTTGGTGACTTCTTTCCTCGGCGTGTCTATGGCGCTGTATGACCAAAACAAAGACGCGGTAACCAACAACAAGCTAATGGCTTACGCTCTGACCTTTGTACTGCCTTTGGTATTGGCTGAATTGTTTGCTAGCCAATTCGTCAGCATGCTCGACTATGCAGGCATGGTGCTGGTGTTCCTAGCTATTTGGGGGCCACTCGCAATGGTAGTTAAAGTTCGTAGGCCTGACTTCCCTCACCTACAAACCGAGGGCAGCTACACAGCAGCTGGTGGCGACACAGCACTAATGGCAACATTCGGTTTTGGCGCTTTGATTTTCGTGTCTTGGTTTATGGGGTAGATCCCAATTGAATGGACTATCTGTTGCCATTTAGAAGACAGCAGATACAAATAGCCCGTTAGTCCTGCTATTAAAAGTAGAGACTAACGGGCATTTTACTTCTTATTGGAGTGCTTGCTAGTTAGCTCTTAAACGTACTCGCAATATCTTTCAATGAAGCTGCTAACTGAGCTTGTTCTTTGGCTGTTGCAGCTATTTGCGTTGCACCTGTCGTAGATTCTGTCGACTTCTGCTCTACTGCCATAACGTTTTGAGCAATATCTTGAGTCACTACCGCTTGCTCTTCGGTCGCGGTTGCGATCTGCTCAGTCATGCTAAAGATCTCGCTTACCGATACTGAGATTCCTTGTAAAGTGTGCTCGACCTCTTTTGAATCCTCAACCGCTTTAGACGACATCTTCTTACTGTTATCAATCACATTAAACGCGGTTTGCACATCAGACTGTAGCGAGCTGATGAAACCTTCAATTTCAGCTGTCGACTGTTGAGTACGCTGTGCTAGCGTGCGAACTTCATCAGCCACTACCGCGAATCCGCGGCCTTGCTCACCCGCACGAGCCGCTTCAATTGCCGCGTTCAATGCTAACAAGTTAGTCTGTTCAGCGACGGACTTAATCACATCAATCACACTGTTAATGTTGTTGCTGCTTTCGTGTAGGTGCGTGATTTTTTCAGCTAGGTCATTAATTTCAGATGCCAGTTTCTCGATCGAGTGGTAAGAGTCTTGGACTGTGCTCAAACCTTCTTGCGACTGCTCATCGACCATTTTAGCGGAGCTTGCTGTCTGCTGTGTTTTCGCCGCGACTTCGTTCACCGTTGCCGATAGCTCTTCTGTCGCCGTTGCAACCAAGCCAATTTGGTCTTGTTGTTGAACCAATGTATTCGAGTTGTAGTGACAGGTTTGTGATGTTTCTTCAGCGGCAGAAGCCAAGGTCAAACTCGATTGAGACAAGTTATCGATGACATTCGAAAACTTCTCTAGCGTTTCGTTGAGTGCCGAAGAGATCAGTCCAAGCTCGCTGTTGCCAACGAACTTAGCACGAACTGTTAAGTCGTTGTCATTACGAACCTTAGACAACATCACTGTAAGGTCTTTTACTCTCATCGTTAGGTCGCTGATCGCCTTATAGCTCACAAAGGTCGCGAACAAGGTTATCAAAGCAAACAGACCAATACTCATCATCATCGTAGACTGCGCCTCTGACATTTTAGTCTCTGTCAGTGCGATAAGTGACTGTGCTAGGTGATTTTCAGTTTTCTTCAGCTGAACAATACGCGCGGTAGATTGCGAGAACCAGTACACAGGATCAACATCAAAACCGCTCATCTTAGATTCAGCCAAACCACGTAGCTTTTCTACTTCTGCCACCGAACGATCATTCAATTGCTGTTCAAAGAAACGAACGTTAGCTGGGTTACTCAATACCTCAAAGTTTGAGAAGTACGTATTTTGCTCAGTCACCAAAGAGATGAATTTAACCAACATGCCTGGGCCAAATTCATTTTTAGAGAAGGTATTATTTAGGACAGCACGCTCGATACCTGCTCGCTCTTTACCTTGTAAAAAGTTGTAGTAAGCGATGGTTTCAGTGGTGATGGCAGCATCAGAGCTAAGCTCAGCAATTAACGCCGATACGCTCAGCAGCTTTGCATTGAGTTTGGTGTAGTAACCCAAAGCTTCAGACAGACGAATCGATTGAGAATCGACTCGATTTCGAATAGAAGTAATTTGATTTAGGCTTTGGCTTATTTCAGTGTTCAGCCGAGTGATCTGCGGTAAATCGATTTCAGCAGATTGCCAGTATTCGGTTTTCAGATTAAGTCTATTATCTGCACTGGCTCTTTGTGCACGTAGTTCACTGACAAACTTAGTGCCCTGTGAGCCGATGAACCCAGCCGTCATTCCACGCTCTTTTTGTAACTCATGCACAAGTTCACTGTACACAACCGACAAACGGGTAAGTTGGTTTAATGAAGACAATTCACTGGTGGTTTCTACGCCTTTCGAAATCGCAGAAACGCTAAGCCATAGAAATCCCAAGATCGGTAAAATAAGCAAAGCAATGATTTTTTGCTTAAAAGACATATCGGTTAATTTCATTATCATTTCCCTAGCAGCTAACAAATCTTTTCAGTCATCTAACTCGCACATCCTTAATAAGATGCGCCTCAATTGTGACTGTATAATTATTCAACTTGATCAATGTGCATCAATTACCGTGCCACACAGATCGCGATGCGATGAAGGTAACATTTAACCTTACAAAACACATTGACTTACCGATAAAACTGTTAGCTAAGCGACCTAACGATAACAAAAACACGCGCAACAACATTTAATTGACGCAATCGACTGAAATATGACACATTTTAACTACCCAAAAGGGGTAGTTCTGCACCAATTATGTGCTCAGAGAAAACGATATATTCAGAACTAAATATAGATTCAACGCTCACCAGCGATTGACTCACAACTAGCCAACTCCCTATTCTGCGCTGATTAACTGTCTATTCCTCGTTAACTAAATATGTATAATGCCGAATTATTAAAGTAGAGATTCGCAATAAATATGCGACAAAAACTGAGAGACATTGTATGGATTGTCCCGCTTGCGAAGAACATATCGGTTGGGAATGGGTAGAAGAAGCGGCCATTGAGCCCAATGAGGAATTCGATTGTCCAGAGTGCGAAGCAACATTGATGTACACCATCGATGAAGGCACTTACTACGGCGCTCAGCACAAGACCGTAGAAGTTATTGATGATTAAGAGATTTCCTGATGATCGAGACGTTTTATTAACTCTTTTATGTACTAAGCCTGTGCAAAGCAGCCAAACACACCTTTACTAGAACGGGCGTTCAGCATAAAATATTGAACATATGTTCAGATTAATGAAGTAGATGTTATGGCTAAGACCGCTAAGTTCGATAGACAAGACGTAGTAGATAAAGCAACGAACCTGTATTGGGAAAAAGGCTTCCACGCAACTTCTATGCGCAACTTACAGGACGTAATTGATATGCGTCCGGGCAGTATCTACGCGACTTTTGGTAGCAAAGAAGGCTTGTTTAAAGAGACATTGGCTCGCTATACCGAACTCGGCATTCTCAATTTGAACCGCTTCCGCAGTGAGACAGGCTCTCCAATTAAAGCGCTTGAAAGCTTTATCAAACGCGCGGTGGTTGAATCTAAACAGAGTGCGCCTAACGGCATGTGTATGCTGGCTAAAACCGTTGCTGAACTGACGGATGAACACGCAGAATTATTGGGCGAAGCAAAGAAATCACTCAAAATAATGGAAGGCGAGTTCGCCAAACAGATTGCCGAAGCGCAAGATTTAGGTGAGATAAGTAAAGATCGAGAACCCGCTCAACTTGCTCGCCACGTTCAGGTTCAAATTGCAGGGCTACGCACTTATGCAAAAACCTGCGATGACACAGAACTACTCAACTCAATGGTTGAAGACATCTTCAAGTACCACCCTTTTTAGCAGCTGAGCTTATATAAGCTCAGACCTACAAAAAGACGCCCAAGTATTACTCTAATACTTGGGCGTCTTTTTATTTATCGCTTTTCAGCCAATCTTAAAGCCGATTGCTTTTATACTTTCCTCATAATCAACGCCTGCGCATTGAGCATCGCCTCTTTGGTGCTGACATCTAAGGTTTTGACGTTCGCAAAGCGCTCGACTTCTTTGATCGCCACGTCGTGAGCGAAGATCACCAACTTCGCCCGTTCAATATCTTTTTGTGTGATGCGATTGCCTATCCCGCTGGCGCCCTGCGTTTCAACTTTTATTCTAACCCCGAGATGATGAGCCGCCTTTTCCAAAGACTTCGCCGCTAGAAACGTATGGGCAACACCAGATGGACAAGAAGTAACAGCCAGCACATCAGCCAACCCTTCTTCCGTGACTGAACCACCTGTTGTTCGATTCAATCGCGACTCGTCTTCAACGACATTCTTTTTCAGTAGTATCACAATAAAGGCTGTTGTCAGCGCGCCCACTAATGTTCCGACAATATAGCCAATTTTGCCATCAACCACTGGCAATACGATCCAACCGCCCCATGGTGCATGGTTGATAACATGGAACATAAAGCCAACCACATTACCGACAATGCCACCAGCAACCACTGCAGGCAGAACACGTGCAGGATCAGCCGCTGCAAATGGGATTGCACCTTCACTGATGCCAATCATTCCCATAATACCCGCCGCTTTTCCGGCTTCGCGTTCGTCTCGTTTGAATTTCTTAGGTGATATGAAAGTGGCAAGAGCCATGCCTAACGGTGGCGTACAGATGGCAATACCGACGCCCCCCATCAACCAAGGTTGAGTGTTTACCTGCGTTTGAGCAAACAGCGTCGCCACTTTGTTGATTGGGCCGCCCATATCAAAGGCCGTCATCGCCCCTAAAATACTGCCCAACACCACTTTCCCTGAGCCCGCCATGCCAGTGAGCATTTGGTTCATCTCAAGCATCACATACGCGATAGGAGAACCAATCACCCACATCACGGCGCCACAGGTAATGAAGGTGCCAACTAAGGGGTAGATAAAGATAGAACTCAGCGAGATCATGCTGTCTGGCAGTTTGATCTTCTTGAGTAAATTAACCACAAAGCCCGCGAAAAAGCCGACCACAATCGCACCAAGGAAACCAGTGTTGTATTGATTGACCGCAACCCAAGAACCAATCATTCCGGGTGCTAAACCCGGTTTGTCGGCCATTGAGTAGGCGATGTAGCCGCCTAGTACGGCAGTAAACAGGGTTAAGCCTGCGATGCCCATCTGTGCGATGTCAGCCAGAACACCGCTTTCAGGTACTGCGCCATGGCCAGACATCATCACCGACAAAGACAAAAGCACACCACCTGCAACCACGAAAGGAATCATGTGTGAGGTGCCGTATAATAAGTGTTCTTTGAGGCGATTAAGAGATTGTGCCCAAGGGCTTAGTGGTTCGACATACACTTCATGATGGCTAGAGGCGTAACTATCGAAAGATTCAGAATTGGCTTCGAGAAACAGCTCTTGAGCTTCCTCGACCGACTCCACCGCCTTTAATTTTGTAACAAAGCCATCTTCGATAAGTCTGGTCGAAATCTGAGCCAGTACCTCGATATGGTGGTCGTCGTTGTTGTCTGGTGAAGCGAGCATAAAGAACACATCCGACAGTTCGCCGCCGTCTGCGCCATAATCAATACCCGACCGGCTAACTCCAACCGCCACTGCTGGTTTAGCGACAGCAGAACTTTTCGCATGTGGAATCGCAATACCATCATCAAAACCTGTATTACCTATGGTTTCTCGCTTCCACAAATCAACAAGGAAATCACTTTTACTGGAGAGCTTTCCTGCTGAATCAAGCATCTCAGCAAGCTCTTCAAATACCGCTTGCTTAGAGTCTGCCTTCAAATCTAAGCAGATAATCTCGGGCTCGATAATGTTGGTGATATCCATATGCTGCTCTGCCTCGCCTGATTTCAGACTGAAGTAATTACGTAAGTGATAAGGTTAATAAGATGAAAAGATTAACGGTGTGAAGGCACTCAATATATAGGACGAAAGGTGCATTAACTGGATTATTGTAACCAAGAACTCAGAGTGTGACTTTCACCTTGGAATAAAAAACGCCAATCCATAAAATCCACAGAACCCATAACAATATCGTCCCTCCCCCATGCGAGCTTTCTATACTGGATTTTCCATGCAAGATAGCTTCTCCAAGGTAGCTTCTGAAAGGTAGCTTTTGTAACGTAACAGGGATGAGATTAAGCCGAGAATAATAATGAGAATTGTAGCGGTAACTGCGTGCCCTACAGGCATTGCGCATACTTATATGGCAGCTGATGCTCTAAATAAAACAGCCCCTAAGTTCAACGTTTCAATCAAGGTTGAGACGCAAGGCGCTATGGGTATTGAAAACTTACTGACCGCCCAAGATATTACCCTCGCAGACAAAGTGTTGATCGTCTCTGACATCGACATCGAACAACCAAGCCGATTTGACCCAGCTAAAACCGTATTTATTCCAATGGAAGAGGTGTTGTTGAGTGTCGATAAAGTCTTTATTAAGCATTGTCGAACTTAAACTTTTGATGAACGAATACCAGATCACCTTCTTCGTTAACGATCCTGCCGCGAACTCACATGTCGCGCAGCCGCTGACTCGCTTAGCGAAGAAGTTCAAAAGCAACATCCGCATTATCAACATCACTCAAAATCGAACCGCTGATCTCTCAAAATCCGTCGCGATGCTGCAAGTAGGTTTACTTCGTGGTGATTTGTGTCAGATAACCGCGGTTGGTATTGATGCGGAGCTTGCCTGCTTCGTTCTCAAAGACGTCATTGCAGAACATTACGACATGGTTGGTTCGCAAGTGAACCATGAATTCTCTAGCGATTTGATCCAGAGAATGCCACAGATATGCCCACCTTGTTGTATCAAATGGCACCACGCTAAGGCGCAAACCCAACTGACCAAATTTGAGTGCTTAAAAGGGCTCGCTCACCTTGTTTATCCAGAAGATCCAGATGAACTGATTCTGGCATTCATTAAACGAGAGGAACGCTCTTCAACCTGCGTGTCACCGGGTATCGCACTGCCGCATGTGATGTTTGAATCGACTCAAGATCTCTCGATTGCGGTTATCGTCAGTGACGACCCGATTGACTGGGCATCACGTATCGGCGAAGTGCATGTCGCCATTGCTCTTGTTCTACCAACCAAGCCACAACGAGAGTACATTGTGGCGGCGACCAACCTAACTAGAAACCTCCTTCACGATCAGGTCAATGAGCGTCTGCAAAAGACCCGAAGCAGTGTCGACCTACAAGCTCTGTTGATGTACATCTCGTCACGCCTGATTTGATTACCAGCTCGTTAGTTCTAGATGGATCCTCGATACTCAGTCGGCGTTCTTCCGGTGCGATTCTTAAATACTCGACAGAAGTAGTTCACATCCTTAAAACCACAACGTACAGCCACTTCATTGAGCTTGAAGTTGTACTTCTTGAGCATGAACTTGGCACGGTCGACCCGCACGCGGGTGATGTATTCTGCTAGCGTCATGTGGCCTTGTTGACGGAACATTCGCGACAAGTGATTGGATGAAATGCTAAAGCGTGAGGCAATGCTGTCTCGGGTGATTTGACGGTGGAAATTCTCTTGAATGTAGATACAAATCCCTTGATACACATCCTGCACGCGGCTGTGATATTTCTCGACAGGCGCATCCAACATCGTCTTACTGTATTGCAGTAGAGCTTGCAGTAATAACTCATCCATTGGCTGCTTGTTACTCTCTCTCGCTAACGAGCTGAGCGCCTCCAGAATGTTATCAATCGCAAACCCTGAGCGAGTCTGAATACTGTGCTTTTGAATATCGTAAAAACTCTCCTCGCCTTTACGCTTACTCACCAAACTTAAACCAAGCTGACGACGACCAAATAGCATGCTCAACACCGAACAGTCGGTATCCCAGTTAGGTTTATTCCAACAGTTAGGCGGGATGAAAATCGCATCCCCTGCTTTAGCTATAACGTTTGTGATCTTGCGATCATGACTCTCCATTTCATTTATATACTCTCCGTCTAGCACTAACTCTAAACGTGGAAAGTTCACCTGATAACTGCATGCTGAAGGCGTATGGAAATCTCCCGCAAACCAGATGTTATGAAATGGTTCTCGCTCGTTTAATACCGACGAGATTAAGTCATGAAAAATCATTTATTCGAACTCTTATGGGCAGCAATAAGGCTACGGAAATAGATATACCTGTAACTGAAACATAGCGCTATTGAGCAAAATCACAATTTGAGATCTAGGTTACAAAAATCCAGTCGTAGAAATAAATCTCCAGTGCAGAAACCGATGAAGCACGTAATTCCCCAGATAACAAAACGCGCTGTAGCCCTTATAAATAAAAGCGTCAAAGCACGACAAACCTTGTCAAGACAGGCCTAAAATCGACTGTTATACCGATCAAAATCACACTCTTTTTAGAACGCAACAATCATCCAGTAAATGCATTTTTTCTGCACTACAGAAGGTGAGTGATCAATTCCAGAATACCCCTAACAAAATAAAAATAGAGTAGGGGTTCATTATGATCACGACATTGATCAATCAAG
This sequence comes from Vibrio splendidus 12E03, assembly GCF_000272105.2. Classification (GTDB taxonomy): domain Bacteria; phylum Pseudomonadota; class Gammaproteobacteria; order Enterobacterales; family Vibrionaceae; genus Vibrio; species Vibrio splendidus_I. The sequence goes on along the minus strand of NZ_AJZD02000099.1, from coordinate 11,495 downwards.
ATTTGATTAAGCTTTCGCTTAGCGCTAATTCAAAAGAAGACGTATTTAAAGAGCTGATAGACGTGCTGTACGCACAAGGCCGAATCTCAGACAAAGTACAGTTTCTTGCCGACATTAAGGCGAGAGAAGAACAAGGTAATACCGGATTTGAAGAAGGCATTGCCTTGCCACACGCGAAAAGCAGCGCGGTGATCAAACCCGCGGTTGTTATCGGTGTCCATCAACAGGGCATCGAGTACGGCGCCGATGACGGTCAGCCATCAAAACTGTTCTTCATGATTGCCTCTCCTGATGGCGGCGATAATCACCATATCGAAGTATTGGCAGAGCTTTCTTCAAAACTGATTGAAGAAGGCTTTATCGAAAGCTTTATGAATGCTCAATCTGAACAAGAAGCATTGGAGCTACTGCTTAGCAAGCCTGAGCCTTCAGAAACGGAAAACAACGTTGAGAAACAAGGCTTCATCATTGGTGTGACAGGCTGCCCAGCTGGCGTTGCACACACTTATTTGGCAGCCGAAGCGCTAGAGAAAGGCGCGGCGGCTCTTGGCTACGACATCAAGGTCGAAACTAACGGTTCTATTGGTGTTAAAAACAGCCCGACTCAAGAAGAGATCGAACGTGCAGACGCGATTGTCGTGGCTTGTGATAAACAGGTCGACATGGCTCGCTTCGCCGGAAAACGTGTCATTAGCACTAACGTAAAAGCACCAATCAAAGACGCACAAGGCTTGATTAAGCAAGCGCTCAATGCACCTAGCTACCAAGCTGAACAAGCACCGACCAACCAATCTGTTGCAGAGAAAGCCTCGCAAGCACGTTCAGACCTTTATCGTTACTTGATGAATGGCGTATCTCACATGATCCCATTCGTGGTGACAGGCGGTCTTTTGATTGCCTTAGCACTAGCCATTGGTGGTGAGCCAAGTGAATCTGGCATGGCGATTCCTGCTGGCAGCATGTGGAACCAAATCCTAGAAGTGGGTGTGGTTGCCTTCACCCTGATGATCCCAATCTTAGCCGGCTACATTGCTTACGCGATTGCTGACCGCCCTGCTCTAACCCCTGGCTTAATTGGCGGCTGGATTGCCAACAACGGTTCTTTCTATGGCGCTGACGCAGGTACAGGCTTCATTGGCGCAATCATCGCTGGTCTATTAGTGGGCTACTTCGTTAAATGGATTACGTCGTTTAACTACCACAAATTCGTTCAACCGCTTGTGCCTATCATGATCGCTCCGATCACTGGCTCTTTGTTCATCGCAGGTCTGTTCATTTTTGTTATTGGCGCACCTATCGCTGGGCTGATGGATGCCCTTACTGCGCTGCTAACCAGCATGAGCACAGGTAACGTGGTTCTGTTAGGTATTGTCCTTGGTGGTATGGCCGGTTTCGATATGGGCGGTCCATTCAACAAGGTGGCATTCCTATTCTCGGTCGGCATGATTGCCAGCGGTCAAACTCAATTCATGGGTGCGATGGCGTGTGCAATTCCTGTTGCTCCACTGGGTATGGCTATCGCAACCAGACTTGGCCGTAAGTTCGACCTATTCGAATCTTCTGAAATTGAAGCGGGTAAGGCAGCAGGTGCGATGGGCTTGGTGGGCATCTCTGAAGGTGCGATTCCTTTCGCAGCTCAAGACCCGATGTCGGTTATCCCTGCCAATGTACTTGGCTCAATGACGGCAGCGGTTATGGCGTTCTCATTTGGTATCACCAACAGCGTTGCCCACGGTGGTCCAGTGGTCGCTTTACTAGGCGCAATGAACTACCCAATGCTCGCTCTTCTATGCATGGTATCGGGTGCGGGCGTAACTGCGGTTACTTGTATCGCGCTTAAAAACCTACGCAAAGCCAAGCTAACGACAGCAGCGGCTTAAGCCATTTCAACTCCAATGGCTTGAGCACCTCTACTCTACTTTTTTAGTAGCTAATACTTTAGTTGCAAATAGGCCGAATAGAGCTCAAGCCATGTTTCCCTTCATGGTGATTTCGATGTCTGATTTTTCTTTAGCGAACGACTCGTTCGTGCAACGCTTTTTCTACCCTATGACCAACGTGATTCAGAATTACGCATGGGGTAGCCCTTCTTCGTTTAGCCAACTGTTTGGTATTGATAACCAATCTGGTGAGCCGCAAGCGGAGATCTGGATGGGCGCTCACCCCAATGGTTGTTCTATGGTGAACAATAACGGGCAGCAGACCACCCTATCGAGCTTGATCTCTCAGAACCTAAACCTGTTTCTAAGTGAGAAAGTGGCGAGTCGTTTTGGTGAGCTGCCGTATCTGTTTAAGGTATTAGCAGCAGAGAAAGCACTCTCTGTTCAAGTTCACCCAAACAAGCAACAAGCAGAATCAGGCTACGCTCTTGAAGAGCAGCAAGGTATTCCGATGACAGCGGGCAACCGCAACTACAAGGATCCTAATCACAAGCCAGAACTGGTATACGCCCTAACCGACTACACAGCGATGAATGGCTTTAGGTCGATCAGTGAGATCCTTGAGCATTTTGATTACCTCGACATTCCTGAGTTGCATTCGATGGTCAACGACCTCACGGGCGACCAAACGCCTAATGGATTAGCCTGCTTCTTTGCAAGCTTGTTGTCTCTGGAAGGCGAGCAAAAAGGCATGGCGTTAACCATGCTGCTGATGAAGGCCAAGCTTTCTGATAAACGTGTATTCCAATTGATTTCAGAACTGGAAGATCAATACCCAGGTGATGTAGGCCTGTTTGCACCGCTGTTATTGAACGTGATCACCTTAAAGCCTGGGCAAGCGATGTATCTAGATGCAGAGACACCCCACGCTTACATCAAAGGGACGGGCTTAGAAATCATGGCGAACTCAGACAATGTGCTGCGTGCAGGGTTAACGCCTAAGTACATGGACGTGAATGAACTGGTTTCTTGTACTCGATTTAATGAAAAGCCTGCGGATAGATTACTGCTCAGCCCGATTGAGCAAGGTGATGTGATGGAATACCAAATTCCAGTTGAGGACTTTAAGTTCTCTATCGTGCAAAACTCACATCAAAGAAAGATCACCACTGAGGGGGCAGAGATCCTGCTTCCGCTCGACGAGTCTATGGTGCTCACTCACCAATGTGGCGAAACCTGCGTGATAGAGAAAGGCCAGTCGGTATTCATTCCGGCTTATGCTGAGAGTTACAAACTGGATTGCGTTGGACGCGTAGCGCGCGCTTACAGCTAGTTCCCTCACAAATCAGTACAAAGTCTTAATGCCCTGCTCATGCGGGGCATTTTTTTCTATAGCTCTTTTCTTCCGACAGCTTTTTTATTCCTACAGAAAGTTATTTCAACACCGAAGTACACCATTAAATATGACTCATCTCACACTGGATGAATGATGCAAATCACACTTAATTTTGCTTGGTACAAATGTACAGTGGAGGGCTTTTATTTGCTATTTCGCGAATCGGGTTAATCCATTAATTTTAATTCAAGAACTTCAATAGTGAATGAGTTAATAAATGATCACACAGCTAACTAACGTCAACTTAATTAATAACAACCTTCAAGCGAATAATAAAAAAGAGCTGTTTAAAGAGTTGGCAGGCATGTTATTTGAGAACAACCGAATCAGTAATAAAGAAGCCTTCTTGGCAGATATCGAAATTCGTGAATCTCAAAGCATTACCTCGATGGACGGCATCGCTTACCCACACTCAAAAAGCAAGGCTGTCACTGAGCCGGCAATTGCAGTCGGTGTTAAACGTGAAGGTATTGAGTATGGCGACGAAGACGGCATTAACCCAACCGTATTTTTTATGATTGCCTCACCCGATAACGGTGCTGACCATCATATTTATGTACTACAAGAACTATTTGGAAAATTCAGCGATGAATTTATTCAAGATATCCATAACGCAAAAGACGAACAACAGATCCTTAATATTTTAATTAATTCATAAGGCGTAGAAAATTATGAGCACCCTAACAACTCAAGCTACGAATACCAATAATAAAAACAGTAGTAGCGACTTTAAAAAAATCCTTAGTACCATGAAAGGCCACCTGCTTTTCGGAACCTCACACATGCTGCCTTTCATCGTAGCTGGCGGTGTTCTATTGGCGTTAGCGGTCATGGCATCAGGCAAAGGTGCAGTACCAGCAGACGGCTTGCTGGCAGACATCTCTAATATCGGTATCAAAGGCCTTGTTCTTTTCCCAATCATTCTCGGCGGCTTTATTGGTTACTCCATTGCAGATAAACCAGCACTAGCACCTGCGATGATCTCTTCTGGCATCATGGCTGACATGGGCGGCGGCTTCCTTGGTTGTATCGTGGCAGGCTTTATCGCCGGTGGCGTGGTGTTCCAGCTTAAGAAGATCCCGCTTTCTGCAAACATGACGGCGCTGGGTGCTTACTTCATCTACCCGCTTCTAGGCACGTTAATCTCTGCAGGTATCGTACTATGGGGCATCGGTGAGCCAATCAAACTGTTCATGTCTTCAATGAACGAGTTCCTAGCTTCAATGGCTGGCGCATCTAAGATGGTTCTAGGCACAATCCTTGGTGGTATGACGGCGTTTGATATGGGCGGCCCTATCAACAAAGTAGCGACCCTATTTGCTCAAACTCAAGTAGACACGCAACCTTGGCTAATGGGCGGCGTAGGCATCGCAATTTGTACACCACCTCTAGGCATGGCACTGGCTACGTTCCTATTCAAAAACAAGTTCTCTAAACAAGAGCAAGAAGCAGGTAAAGCAGCAGCAATCATGGGTTCTATCGGTATCTCTGAAGGTGCTATCCCATTCGCAGCAAACGACCCAATGCGCGTACTTCCTTCAATCGTTGCCGGTGGTATCGTGGGTTGTGTATTCGGCTTCATGACAGACGTTCTACTGCACGCACCGTGGGGCGGCCTAATCACTGCGCCAGTATCTAGCAACATTCCAATGTACGTAGTTGGTATTGCGCTTGGCTCGCTAACCACAGCCGTTATCGTAGGCTTCTGGAAACCGGTAGCGGTTGAAACCGAAGAAGACATGGTTGAAGCACCAGTACAAGCTCAAGCAGTTCCTGTAGCAGGCGAAGGCGAGTACGACATCGTAGCAGTTACATGTTGCCCTTCTGGTGTTGCACACACCTTCATGGCAGCGAAAGCACTAGAGAAAGCAGGCTTAGCCGCAGGCATTAAGATTAAGGTAGAAACTCAAGGTCAAAACGGTATTCAGAACCGCATCACTGACCTAGATGTAGCGAACGCAAGACTGGTTATCTTAGCTCACGATATTCAAGTGAAAGACGCTCACCGCTTTGCTAACGCGAACGTGATTGAGTGTTCAACCAAGGAAGCAATGAAGAAAGCCGCGACTATGGTGGCTATTTAAAACCAAAGGCTATCTAATAGAATCAATAGATTAGTGAATGCTCACTATTGATAAAGTAACTACCCCCTAATAACTAAAATCCCCATTCGTCTAGTCAACGAATGGGGATTTGTTTATAGTTAGGCCAACAGCATCCTTCTCGATACAAGTCATCTGTATCTCTGTCGCCTAGATGAAAAAGTATTAAGTTATGTTGTTGAACATGGTTCTATTTCAGAGGTGAGACTTTCTTTCAACTGTTTATATGGCATCGGGTAGCCCAGATAATAACCTTGAGCTTGTTCGCAATTTAACGTTTTCAAAATTGACAGTTGCTGAGCATTTTCAACCCCTTCAGCCACTACACTAATGCCAAACCCTCGCGCTATATCAATGATACCAGACGTTATAGCTCTCGAACGATAATCATCTTCTAACCCACTGATGTAACTGCGATCGACTTTGATTTCATCTACATCCAATTTGCTAAATATACCAAAAGACGTGTAGCCAACACCGAAATCATCTATCGAAAAGGATACCCCTTGTTTTTTTAACTTCTGAACAGCGATTGCACACTGATCTATATCTTTCAAAATAGCGGTTTCAGTGATTTCAAGACAAAGTAAGCGAGCAAACTCGGGATCCTTTCGTAGATATTCATCCAGATGGTTCATGTCATCAACGCTATTTAGCTCTACCGCTGAAATATTGACCGAGACACTATTAAGCGCATTCCCTAACAAGCCATTAGCCCTAAGTTGTGACGCAGTCTTCTCTAGAACTAACGCAGTCAAATCACGACAAAAATGATTCTCTTCTGCTAGCGCGACAAAGATATCCGGTGAAACGACACCATAGCGCTCATGCGTCCAACGAGACAACACTTCCACGCCAGCGACAAATTTACTTTCAATGTTGTATTTAGGCTGAAACACAATATCAATCGCTTTGTCATCAATCGCTTTACGTAATTCTTGCACCATCTCTTGACGTTGACGTTCAAGCTCAGTGAGCTTTGGGTCATGAAACTCAATCGTATTCTTGCTTTTCTTTGCTTCAGTTAAGGCGTGGGTTGCTGATGCCATAAGTTGCTTGGCATTATTTCCATCAGAGGGGAATAGAGCCGCGCCAATACAACAAGTGGCGTTGATATCATAACGATAAGCACATTGGTTAAATCTACGATGTACGAGAGCAATGTAGGATTCAATATCTTCCTTATCATCGAGTTTGACTAAACATGCGAAACCATCGGAATGTACCCGTGAAGAAAGTGGTTGATGCTCAATAGGAAGTTCAATCGATCGGGCGATGTCTTTTAAAAATAAATTCGTATTTTCGAACCCAATCTGATCAGCTACAGATTTGAAGTTATCAATGTCGAGTAAGAAGAGGACATAATGGTCACTGGACTGGGACTTTTTTAGCCTTTTGTTTAAATATCGATAAAAAACTGATGGGCTATGAAGCCCAGTAACACTATCAAGATCGTTAGCGCTCTCTAAATCTCGATTATTTTTCCGAACCATTACCCATAACAAAGCAGACGTTAGAATGATAAATACCAGGCCTTTGACTGTCTGTGCTAAGGCGTGTTCTCGCAAGTCATTTGATAGTGATTCAACCGCGAGATCAGAAAATAAAACCCATAAAGATGACAGTATTAAGTAACTGAATACTATGTTGGCCGGATATCTTTTTGTCTTGTTCATCGTTAGCTGCTATCTCTCAGTCTAATGTGTCATGACTTATATGTTATAAATTGCTCATAACGTAGCACCAACATAAATCGCAATCTACCACTCGCGTTTTTATTTTTAACTTTTGTTTACCGATTTTCGTCATCACTCTGCGCGACGAAAACCTTTTAAGGCTAAAACATGCCAAGAACAATTTGTGAGAATATTAGCTCTAGCCAAACTAAGAGCTGCCAATCGCTTTTGTTGATGCCGGGTATGACTCTTCAATTACAATTGTATTTCGTCCTTTAAGCTTTGCTTGATAAAGCGCCCTATCAGCGCGAACGACACAGTCTTTCCACTTTTCATTTTCTGATAGCAAGCTAATACCAAAACTAGACGTAATTGTTAGAGTTGGTTGTTGCTCAAATTTGATCTTCTGAATTGCTGAGCGTAATTTCTCTGAAAGGGCTACACACAAACTGCCAATGTTCTTGAAACAGTCGCTCGCAATGAGTGTCTTCGCTTTCGACCTTGCCGTTAGTCAGTTCGATATCGACATTCAGGCAAGTGTTGGTTGATGGCCAGTCCACCAACTGAATATCGAGCCTGATAAAGGGTATTTCTTATAGAAGGATGGCAGGCGAGAAAAGCTTGTAAACTTTTGAGCTGTTGGCTCACCGCCGCTTGCGTGACACAAAGCTCTCGGGCTGCCGCGCCAATGGAACCAAGACGAGCAACAGCTTCGAACGCAACAAGAGCACGTAGAGGGGGTAACATAGCTTCACCTGATTGAAATAAAAGTGAAAAATACTTCAATCAGGTTTCAGTTTTTTGCGGTTCCAGTTACAGATTAATGACGAAGGGACATTGATCAAATATTTATGATCAACGTCCCTTTTCTTCTATTTCTTATATCTATGCGTTAGGCCTGAACTCGCATCCGGCCTATCTATTCATTGATGTAGAGGTCCTTAGAATAGATGCGCCCTTCCACGTTGTTCTTTGCAAAGCCACCCACACTTGGTCGCACTAGGCGAGCCTGCATGTAGTAGTAGATTGGCGCGATAGGCATGTCTTCTGCCAGTAGCTGCTCTGCTTGGTCATAGAAACCTTGGCGATCTTGCTCACTGGTAGCAGCTAAGGCGCTGTCCATTGCTGCGTCGTACTTGTCGTTATTGTAACGAGCAAAGTTACCCGAAGAACCAGAGCGCAATAGGCTCAAGAAGGTTGATGCTTCGTTGTAATCACCACACCAAGAGGCGCGCATTACATCAAAATCACCTTGGCGACGTGACACCAAGTAAGACTTCCACTCTTGGTTTTCAAGCTCGACTTGAGCACCCAAATTACCTTTCAGCATTGATGCGATCGCCACTGCAATCGACTTGTTCGATTCACTGGTGTTGTAAAGCAGTTTGAAATCCAACGGATTAGACGCATCGTAGCCCGCTTCTTTCAATAGCTCTTTTGCTTTTTGATCTCGCTCTTTCTGAGTCCACGTGCTGTATTCAGGCTGAGTCGCATCAAAGCCTGCTGTATATTCATGAGCAAAGGTATAAGCCGGCAAGTTACCCACCTGAGTGACGCCATTGGTAATCACATCACGCATCATTGAGTAAGACACCGCTTTACGCACTCTCGCGTCATCAAACGGAGGTCGTGTGGTATTGAATGCGTAGTAATAAGTACACAGTAGAGGGACGGCGGTATAAGCGTCTTGATACTTTGTTTTCAGCTGCTGCGCCATATGTGTTGGTACGTCAGAAGTGATATCAACCTCGCCCACCGCATAACGGTTAATCGAGGAATTTTGGTTCTCAAACGGAATGTAAGTCACTTGAGTTAGGTTCGTATCTGAACTGTCCCAATAGTTAGGATTCTTCTTCAGTTCAATCCGTTCGTTAACCACCCACTCGTCTAAAACAAAAGCGCCATTCCCCACAAACTGCTTAGGATCGCTCCACGGCTTGTCGCTGTTTTCTAGCGTTGTCTTGTGAACTGGCATCATTGAGGTGTGGCCTGTCATCGCCACAAAGTAAGGCACTTTACTATCAAGCTCGAACTTCACCGTATGTTTATCGACAGCAGAGATACCTAACTCTTCAACGGGCTTCTTACCTTCCGCCACGTCAGCAATATTGCTGATTTGAGTAAGTTTAAGATACCAAACATTCGGCGAAGCCAGTTTCGGGTCGACCGCTCGTCTTATCGCATACACGAAATCATAGGCCGTCACTGGATCGCCATTCGACCATTTAGCATCTTTACGCAGGTGGAATACAAACGTCTGGTTGTCTTCGGTTTCCCAAGATTTCGCAACACCCGGGGTGATATTGCCATCGCGATCTTGGATCACTAAACCTTCAAATAGGTCGCGTAGAATGTGCATTTCGGGCAAGCCTTCAGCCTTCGCCGGATCGAGTGTCGCAGCTTCTGCATCATTGGCACGCACCAGGTGTTGCTCTTTCGCCAGAGAAGTTCCGGCAGGCAATGTTTCAGCAACGGCAGTCACTGAGATAAAAGGGGGCAATAAAGATGAGATGATTAAAGCCGTTGAATGTTTCTTAAAATCCATGTTTTTTTGCTCTCCTAGCCTATCTTTGAAGCAAAGTAATAAAATTAACAATGCGACGGTTGACGAGTTTTGACGCTATGGTTTATTTAATAGAAGTCATCTAAATAGTAGTGACACTTTGATACTACTTGATCAATCAGGAGATTAAGGTGAGTTTAATTCCAAGAACGGAAAGAGCTGCGTTTTCGATAAAGCCGCTGTCATATGGAAAGTCAGTATTGGGCGCACCCTTGCTCTATTTCCCCGCACAAATAGAAAGCGAATCTCGCGGGCTAATTTTAGCAGGCACACACGGTGATGAAACCGCATCTATCGCAGGTTTGTCTTGCGCCCTAAGAAGTTTGCCTGCCGCCAACTTACGACACGATGTGATTCTGTCGATGAACCCAGATGGCAATCAATTGGGTACTCGTGCCAACGCTAACCAAGTCGATCTCAACCGCGCATTCCCGACGCAAAACTGGACAGAAGACGGCACCGTTTATCGCTGGAGTTCTCACACACCAGTCAGAGATGTAAAAGTAAAAACTGGGCAAGCCGACCAACTTGAACCTGAAGTGCAATCACTCATCAACCTCATAGAACAGCGCAAACCCAAGTTCGTCATCTCTTTCCACGAACCACTCGCCATGGTCGACGACCCAACTCAATCAGAACTCGCTACTTGGCTAGGCAAACAGTTCAACCTACCGCTCGTCGAAGACGTCGATTACGAAACCCCGGGCTCATTCGGCACCTGGTGCCAAGAAAGAAACCTAAGTTGTATAACCGTGGAGCTACCGCCAGTATCTGCAGATTTAACTATCGAACAGTATTTAGATGCGTTTGTGGCTGTGTTGGGGTATGAGGGAAGTTAGACTAACTCATAGTTGGACAAAAGCACGTTAGAGTATGAGGGCTAACATGCTCGGTATAGTTTAGAATAAATCTCTTGAGACCTTAAATGGTTGTGATAATCAATTCTATGCTATTGGACAGTGTTATATGGGATAAGGATAGCGCCCAAAGTTAGCTATTGAGGCCATCGTCTCTTGTTAGCTCTATTTTTCGTCTAATCTCCTCTCTAAATTCTCTCTCAACTCTTTAGGTATGCTATCCAAGATTTTTACACCTTGATATTTTTCATACTCTGTTCCCTTTAGCTGACTAGAAATATTTACATAACCATCTGGAAAAATGTTAATGAGACCTAAATCAAATAGTGTATGGATATCAGCCCTTAGCAAAACACCGTTATATATAGAATAATTTGTTTCCTCTGCATGCCCAATAATATGAGCTGCTTCAAGTACGGCTGTGACCGAAGATTTTGAAATACAGCATTTACAGCCAAACGCCGCTAATAAAGAGTCTCTAAAGACTTTCTGCCCTCTCCTATTCCTAATTGAGGAAAGCACTCTTTCATCCTCGAACTCAGCCATTTTTTTGGTTGTTGGTTCTTTTGAATGAATAGGGAAGTCTTTTACTTTGATGCCATTGAAAAATACAGGAGAGAATCCATTTCTGCCATCTTTAGAGCTAAATTCTAAAGGCAACATTCGTACTGTTCCACGTTCTTTAAAGTGGCCATTTTCTATAGCAGCTATCAATTCTGCTTCTGTATACGGATCATAATCCGTACTCTTGCCTGTTGGACTAACACTAAATGAGCCTCTCATCTTTCCCTGTTGCCCTTTGTAAGGATAGACTTTGGTGCCATCGTCACGCAAAGCCCAAATAGACAGAAGAAAGTCGTCTCTTTTTATTGCCATAAATATCAATCCTGTAACTATAAAGCTAACGCTTGCAAAACACGTTTACTACCAAGCAATTATACTTAAAATTGACGTCTTAAAACAAAAAACACCCGGAAAACTGAGGTTTCCGAGGGCTTTGTTGCGTAATTAAATTTATAGA
>NZ_AJZD02000098.1 GCF_000272105.2 Vibrio splendidus 12E03 | reverse complement strand
TTTGTTCTTATGCAAGCTAAGGCGCGCCTATTTTACGAATCACCTCACGACCGACCTTAGCAACAACATGGAATAAGTCGTAAACGATTTTTGCGTTCGGGTAGTGCGCTTGAACTTCAAGGTCAAAAGCCGTATTCATGTCCATCGCGACCGCTTCGATACTGTTGCCATGCTTACCTAACAGCTCGAAAAATGGTCGTATGTCCTTGCGGCTAAGGCCTAACCCTATCCAAATGACTTGGTGAGTCTTAGCGTTAGCGATGACAGTGGTATACCGATGCCCTTTAAAGATGGCGAACTCGTCCATGACGAGTTGCCTTAGTTCCTCCCATTTCACTGAAGGTACCACTTGTTTAAGTCGGCGTTTATCTATCTCTTTAATGGTGTGCCAATGAACGCTCGTTAACTGGAATATATGCTTAATGGGAAAAAGAGGCAGTAGTTGTTCTATATAGCTTTTTAGACGCGTCGTTATACGAGCATAAAGCTCTAACCCAGATAAAGCCTCTGTTTTTATGTCGCATTCACGGCACTTAATCCTTCGAGTTTGAACGGAAAGTTCAACAGGAATACCGAGTAACATGGCTTCTTTTACATGACGCCATTGATACTCATGGATAGCCTCGGCCTCAAGACCACAAAGGCATTTAGCCTCAGAGTTAGGTTTAAGGGTCAGGGTAATAAGTGATACTGTCTGGTGAGACTTTACTATTTGAAAGCCTTCCCAGAATGGGGATAGGAAAGTATGATTCGGTATGAAAACGGTAGTTTGTGTATGACTTTTTGTTTGGCGACTAAACCATCTCACTTACTACCGTTTTTGTTTTTAGTTCCCGCTAATCCGCGATGAACCTAAAAAAAGCCCACTGTCAGACTGGATGAGAGTGGGAAAAGTATGCGTGTGTGATCATATGCAGCTACGCGATTATTAACAAGTAACGATTTCGGGACAATTATTAGCTAGCTCAAAAGCTCTAATCATTTCGTTGCTATCATGTAGCGATCATACGTCGGACGAATTAAAGCCCAACCATGGTGAATATCTAAGTGGCACAAATGGCAATTAACTTATGCAATCTATCAATTTAATAGTTCCAATCCTTGCTGCGCACTCGACCCGTTTGATAGTAGTTCGAAACCAGATCAATAAAGTCTAAACCGGCGAAGGTGTCGCCTGAGCGGATTACAGCCGAAAACAAAGAGACTAGGGTGCTTTACATGGATCGTTTATCCTATAGGTCATGCACCCGAATAAGCTCATCAAACAACTCTTCAATGCCAACGATACTTGGCTGAACTACCTCAATAAACATCAGGGAACTCTCCGTACTGTTGTCATTGAAAACGTCACTAAGATACTCGCTTGCAGTACCGCCGCTTTTGGCTCT
>NZ_AJZD02000097.1 GCF_000272105.2 Vibrio splendidus 12E03 | reverse complement strand
TGCGCTACCAAGCTGCGCTATTCACCGAGATATCTAACTGGCTGATTGCCTGTCGATGGAGCGTATAATACGGATTCTGAATTTATCCGCAAGCGCTTTTTCTCATATTTATTGTGAATTCGAATCGTTCGAACAAAAGACATACAACAACGAGCATGATGTGACGAAAAACACACAGTTGCCAACAAGTATTTAACTTATGAAACAGGATTGATCCAGATCAGTGAATTGATAATGCTTGTTAATACACTAACCCATGTCATATAACTTTGAGGTATACACATGGACTTTTGGCTAGATCTCCTATTTGGTAATGCGGTGGGACTATCTTCAATGATAGTAATCTTCGGGGCTCTGGGTCTCATGATGTTTTATGGAGGCTTCTTCATCTACAAAGTTATGACTGACAAATCTCCTCACTAGAGTCGCTCAGCCTAAATCATTTGCTGTTAAGTATCATTTACTTGATAAGTAAACGTTAAAACGCTTTGCACCGGAGCTGACTTCTCTTGTCTCCTCCGGTTTTTTCATTTTTAAACCCTGCCCCAACTTAGGTATACTTAACCTATCCTTCTCTAACTTGAGATGCACACTATGTCTCATGATGACGATTTAGATCTATTCCAAGAAATGATGGGCGATGTGAAACGTATCGACCATGACACCGCTGAACACCAGAAAGTACACCGCGTAACGGAATCTCAGCTAGCCAAGCGTGAAGCCGCAATGTGGCTGTCTGATGACGAGAAAGATTACCTCTCGCTCGACTACTCTCCGATGGTGAAGCCAGATGATGTTATCGCCTATAAGAAAGATGGCGTTCAAGAAGGCGTATACAAAAAGCTACGTCTAGGTAAGTACCCTATTCAAGCCAAGCTTGACCTGCATAGAAAAACACTCAAAGACGCACGTAATGAAGTGCTTTCATTTTTGCGTCAATGTCTAAGGATGGATGTTCGTACCGTCATCATTGTTCATGGCAAAGGTGAACGTTCGAATCCACCAGCGATGATGAAAAGCTACGTGGCAAATTGGCTAACACAAATTAACGATGTCCAATGTGTGCATTCGGCGCAACAATTTCATGGTGGAACCGGCGCGGTCTACGTCATGTTGAGAAAGAGCAATGACAAGAAGCTCGAAAACAGAGAGCGACACCAGAAGCGATCAAGTTAGTACCAGTTGTATTGATAACCTCGACGACACGCTCATTGCCATTCCAATTTGCTAGACAATAGATATTTAGTGCCGAAGTAGACACTAGGTGCTAAAATTGTCGTCAGTTAACGAATTCAAACGTAAAAGCAACTGCCCTGTAGTTGCTTTTTGTTTATCTAAATTTCCGTTGTGAAACGCTAAGAGAATATCATGTCACAAGAATCCCAAGCTAAACGCCTTAATAAGTACATCAGTGAAACTGGTTTTTGCTCACGCCGCGAAGCCGACAAACTCATTGATGCTGGCCGAGTTACTATCAATGGTAAGATCCCAGAGATGGGTACGAAAGTAATGCCAGGTGATGACGTTGAGATCGACAACAAGCCTGTTCGTTCGAAAGAAAAGCCTATCTACATTGCCCTGAATAAGCCGACCGGTATTACTTGTACTACTGAGCGAGATATTCCAGGCAACATCGTTGACTTTATTGGTCACCATAAGCGTATTTTCCCAATTGGTCGCCTTGATAAACCGTCTGACGGTCTTATCTTCCTGACCAATGATGGCGACATCGTAAACAAGATTCTTCGTGCGGGTAACAACCACGAAAAAGAGTACGTGGTTCGTGTCGACAAGCCGATTACGGGTGAGTTCTTACAGAAAATGGCAGCGGGTGTTCCTATTCTGGATACGGTGACTTTGCCATGTAAAGTAGAGAAAGAGACTAAGTTCTCTTTCCGAATCACACTAACGCAAGGCCTTAACCGCCAAATCCGTCGTATGTGTGAAGCACTTGGTTATGAAGTTTTCAAACTGCGCCGTGTACGTATCATGAACATCTCTTTAGACGGCATTCCAAATGGCAAATGGCGCTACCTGAGCGACGAAGAGATCACTGAAATCTTAGCGATGTGTGAAGGTTCAGTAAGTACTGAAGATGCGTCAAAAATGAACGCGAAAGGCCAACGCATTCGCAAAGCGACAGACGCTAAACTTTTTGATAGCCGTGAAGAGAACCAAACCTCAACAGCGCGCCGTAACCAAAAAGAGAACCGTACTCGCACCTACCGCGGTAACAATGCCGATGAATTCCGTCATGCGCCTAATTCAAAGCGTGGTCGTAACTCATCGAATAATGAAAGCGGCGGCAATACCGAGAACTGGAAATCGAACTCTCGTTCAGAGCGTTCTAATTCAGATAGAAACAGCTCGGATCGCAATAGTACAGACTGCAATAACAACGATCGTAGAGGCGGTAAACCAACAAACCGTAGCCAAGAATCAAACAGACCAAACAAACCAGCACCTAAGCGCGTTGGTGGTACCTTAGGTCTTAAGAAATAATATTTACTCTCTAATACAGAAACGCCCGCTAGGTTATCTTAGTGGGCGTTTTTTGTTGTTGGCTAAGTCAAAACTAGGTACGAAGACGGTATTTAGCTCGACAGATTAATGGCTTTTATTATCGCCCGTCAGCTACAAACACAAATCAGTAAACTGAGCTCGGGTAAGCAAGGCTAAGTCCTTTGGATCTAGCTCGATTTCCAAGCCCCTCTTTCCTGCGCTCACACATATCGTTTCAAAATCCGTCGCACTGGAGTGTACAAAGGTAGGCAATGCTTTCTTTTGACCAAGCGGGCTGATTCCACCCACCACATAACCCGTGGTTTTCTGAGCAATATCTGGGTTGGCCATCTCTGCTTTTTTACCTTTCGCTGCTTTTGCTGCAAGCTTTAAGTTTAGCTTTTGGTCCACAGGAATAACCGCCACAGCCAAGTCTTTAGCCACACCGTTCAAACAGAACAAAAGCGTTTTGAACACGCGTTTAGGATTCTGACTAAGCGCTTCAACGGCTTCCAATCCATAGTTGGTATTGTTGGCATCGTGATGATACTGATGAACGCTATGAGCGATTTTCTTTTTCTTGGCGAGATTGATGGCTGGGGTCATAACAAATCCAAACGATAGATAAACAAAAAGCGACGCCGAGGCGTCGCTTTAGTTAAATTTATCATGGTGCTAGAGTCAATCTAATTCAGCACATAGTGATTAAATTTATTGGGTTCAATTACTTGTAAACCATTTGACCAGAAGGTGCGTACTTGTTCACGTCTACTGGGCTGTTTGCTTCTAGGTACTCTTTCAGTACTTCTGCATCAACAAAACCAGTGTTTACGTAACCAGGGTGGTCAGACAGTTTAGGGTAACCGTCACCACCAGCAGCGTTAAAGCTTGGTACTGTGAAGCGGTATGTTTCATCTAAACGTAGCTGTTTACCACCGATGAATACATTCGATACTTCACCGTTTGCCACTGTCATTGAGATGCCAGCAAACTGTGCGTAAGCACCAGAATCGATTGGTTTAGTCGCAACTACATTTAGGTAATCTAGAACTTCTTTACCCGTCATGTCTGTGTAAGTCAGGATGTTTGCAAAAGGTTGTACTGTTAGTACGTCTTTGTAAGTTACATCACCGGCTTCAATTGAATCACGTACACCACCCGAGTTCATTACAGCGAAGTCTGCTTTTGCGCGTTCCATGTGAGAAGTCGCAATTAAACGACCTAGGTTAGTCTGTTGGAAACGAACAACGTTACGGTCACCTTCAAGCTTGCCATTAGTTTCAGCAATTTGAACTTCTAGCTGTGCTTGGCCTTGCTCTTGGAAAGGACGTAGGAACTCAAGTAGTTCTGGGTCTTGTGCGATTTCATCTTGAATAAAGACACGCTGTTTCTTACCGTCAATCTTAACTTTTTTCTTAAGGTTAACTGGAACAAGATTGTAGCTCACCATTTCTAGCTCGCCATTACGGAATTCGTAGTCAGCACGGCCTACGTATTTGCCCCACTCGTGAGCTTGAACGATGTAAGTACCGTTTTGAAGATCAGGCTTACACTCATCACCCGGCTTGAAGTTTTTCTTCGCAACGTTAGGGCCTTCCATACATACAGGCTCTTGAGAGTGACCACCAACGATCATGTCTAGGTCACCTTCATCTAGGTAACGTGCTAATGCCACATCACCCGGCGCGTTAACGCCACGCTGACCATTTTCGTAGTGGCCCATGTGAGTCACTGCGAAGATAAGATCTGGTTTTTCTGTTTCTTTAAGTTCAGCGATCAGTTGCTTCGCTTCTTCTTTAGGGTCACGGAAGTCGATACCAGCGATGAATTCAGGGTTACCAATCTTTTGGGTATCTTCAGTTGTTAAACCAATAACCGCAATCTTGATACCTTGCTTTTCGAACATCTCGTAAGCTTGGAACTTGCGCTCACCTGTCGCTTTATCGTAGATGTTCGCAGACAGCATTGGGAAGTTAGCCCAATCGATCTGCTTTTGTAGTACGTCTAGTGAGTTATCAAACTCGTGGTTACCCAATGCCATTGCATCGTAACCAATCTTGTTCATACCTTTGAAATCAGGTTCAGCATCTTGAAGATCTGACTCTGGCACACCTGTGTTGATGTCACCGCCAGATAGAAGCAACACGCTACCGCCTTCAGCTTCAACTTCCGCACGAAGTTGATCAATTAGCGTTTTACGCGCAGACATGCCGTATTCGCCGTATTTGTTCTGCCAGAAACGACCATGGTTATCGTTAGTGTGAAGAATAGTTAGCTTGTAAGTTTCGTCTTGGTTCCAATCATGGGTCGATTGAGACGCACAACCAGCTAAAGTAGCTAGGATTGCAGCACTTAGTGCTGTCTTTAGAATAAGGCGTTGCTTCATTGTCATACCTTTGAACTTTTTAGGGGAATCCACTGCTTCAACCGCTCTCATTTAGCCAGTGTCTACTTAAGAAACATCGTTAGAGAATGGTAAAACTTGAAGTAGTTTAAATTAAGACAGTAAACCTAACAGAGTGATTTCATATTTATGTAGGATAGATCACCTTAATCCGCTATCGAGTGTGTAACAAAGCGGCAAAGTTGCATTTGAGCAAATAAGTGATCACAGGCAAACGTTTTCATAATTTTTTAGATTATTTGTGATTTACTCAATCTAACGCCGTAATTAAGTGATCCTCGTTAAATTTATTTTATTATTCAAAGCCTTAAATGATACGTTATAACATTTCAAAATATGCATTAGCTTGGTTTGAACATGTCGAAATAACGTTAACTCACTTAGCAATAGGTACAAAAAAGCCGGCATTTGTGCCGGCTCTTAATTATTGCAATTCGACTATTTAATATCGATGTGCTCGAAGCCTTTGATAAGGTCATCAAGTGCTTTCATCTGCTTCAAGAACGGCTCTAGTTTATCTAGAGGCAGTGCCGATGGGCCGTCACAACGAGCTTGATCTGGATTAGGGTGAGCTTCGATAAACAGACCCGCAATACCTGTCGCAAGACCCGCTTTTGCAAGTTCAACCGTTTGCTCGCGACGACCGCCAGATGCAGCACCTGAAGGGTCGCGCATTTGTAGAGAGTGCGTCACGTCGAAGATGATTGGGCTGCCGTTTGAAGACTTCTTCATAACGCCAAAACCAAGCATATCCACAACAAGGTTGTCGTAACCCATACAAGCGCCACGTTCACATAAGATGATATTGTCATTGCCACACTCAGCAAACTTATCAACGATGTTGCCAACTTGGTTCGGGCTCATGAACTGAGGCTTCTTCACGTTGATTACAGCGCCAGTCTTCGCCATCGCTTCAACTAGGTCAGTTTGACGAGCTAGAAATGCTGGAAGCTGGATAACATCAACTACATCTGCCACTGGCTGAGCTTGTGCTTCAGTATGAACATCAGTGATGATCTTCACGCCGAATGTGTCTTTTAGCTCTTGGAAGATTTTAAGACCTTCTTCCATACCTGGACCACGGTACGAGTGAACAGAGCTGCGGTTCGCTTTATCGAAAGACGCCTTAAATACATAAGGGATACCCAGCTTCTCTGTTACTTTCACATAGTGCTCACAGATCTGCATTGCTAGATCGCGAGATTCAAGAACGTTCATGCCTGCAAATAGCGTAAATGGCTTGTCGTTAGCAATTGGCATGTCGCCAATGTGAACTGTTTTCTGTTCCATCATATTCTCTCTAAATAATTATTAATTAGTGAACGACCACTGTCTTTTCGTTCATGACGTTCACTTGAGATTTCAGTAACTCAGATGCAGGGTCATCTGGGCATTGGTCGATAAAATATTGATAATCCGTTGCTGCTACTTGGTGGCAGTCTAACTGTTGATAGATAAATCCACGATCGCGGATTTCATACGGGTCATCCGGTACAAACGTTAATGCTAGGTCAGTACATTTCAATGCAAGCGTATAACGCTCTTCTCTTAGCAGTGCACTCTTAAGCAGTGCTAGCCACTTACCAATAATGGTTGGGTGGTCGGCCACTTCTAAATGCTCCGCTTTAAGCTTAGCTAATGGGCCATCATGTCCAATCAGCCATGCACGCAGGGTTTGCTCGCCAACATACTCACCGTTGTAAGGGTTGATATAGACAGCAGCCTGCCCGTACCAGCTCACTTTAAGCAAGAACTGAGTAGGGAAAGATACACCTTCTACAGGAAAGCCTAGCTTGCGACCTAGAAAAAGAAAGATCGCACCAAGGCTTACTGGAATGCCTTTCTTTCTCTCAAGCACTTTATCAATGAATGCGTTTTCTGAAGAGAAGTACGCATCTTTATCGCCAGCGAAGCCCCACTCGTAGAAGAATAGTCGAATAAAAGACTCAAACTTCTGTTGTTCGTCGGTTTCATGAACCAAAGCAAATTCAGCTTCTTTAAACAATCTTGCCAGCTCTTGCTCAGCCCAACTGTCTTGAGTCTCTGGGTTAATCGCTTTATTTAAGATCAATGCACCTTCAGCTAATTCTAGCTGGTCAAAGTCTTCATCAAAAAATTCGTACATAGATAGTTAACCGAAAATAAGGAGATAATTAACCGAAAAATGTTGGCGTCTTGGTCATTGCGATTTTGCCTGCCATTGCTAACCAGCCAAGTGCACCGAAGAAAGAGAAAACTCTCAATAGCTTGTTCTTACCTAGCTTAAGTGCAAAGAAGCCCAATG
Organism: Vibrio splendidus 12E03; assembly: GCF_000272105.2. GTDB lineage: Bacteria > Pseudomonadota > Gammaproteobacteria > Enterobacterales > Vibrionaceae > Vibrio > Vibrio splendidus_I. Next base: position 8,575 of record NZ_AJZD02000097.1, on the reverse strand, counting down.
CAATGTAAGCCATAACACAGGTTAGTTTTTCAGTTAACCATGGTGCTGCAGGTGTAAATGGAATAAAGCCAGTGATAAAAATCAAACCAATACCCGATAGCAGTAGCAACGAATCATTGATATGAGGAAAACGCTGCAAGAAAGGATGCTTAAGCTTTGGAGAGTTAGCCATCATAAGAGCGAAACGAATCGAAAGCAGCAGTGCGCTTATCGCAATCGTTAGTAAGTGAAAATGTTTTAAACCTTCGTACATGGTATTCCTTTATATTTTGATATGTGCTTTCGTTAACACGAGCCACACAATACCCGTTAATGCTCTGTATTTCTGCGTTAAATGCATCATCGGGTGAAATGTATTGTCGGGTTAAAGGTATAAATTTAGCAAGTTCATCATCTATTGCTCACAAGACGATTAACCGCAGCCGATGGACAGTCACTATCTATGAACAGTCACTAACTATGAACAGTAACGACCCAATGTCACTCGCTCATTACCACCGTAATCTTTCTCTGTGACAACATCCAGATAACCGAGCGCCTGCATAATCTCACGAACTGCCAAACCTTGGTCATAGCCGTGTTCAAATGCTAACCAACCTTCATTTTCCAAAAAGCCGCGAGCGTTTTCAGAAATGTATCGGATATCTGCAAGCCCTTTCTCCTCAGCAACCAGTGCTGTGATTGGCTCAAAACGCACATCGCCTTGAGACAAATGAGGATCATTCTTCTCAATGTATGGCGGGTTAGAAACAATCAGAGAGAACTTCACAGTTTCTTCAGAGCTCAAAGGCTCAAACCAACTGCCGTGCAAAAAAGTCGCATTGGTGATATTGAGACGTTGTGCATTCTCTGTAGCAAGCTGCTGCGCTTCAGGGCGAAGATCAATACCCGTTACCTGTCGATTCGGCATCTCAGACGCCAATGCTAACGCGATAGCACCTGTACCTGTCCCTAAATCGAGAATCGCGCCTTGCTTGCCATAGGTTTTATCCAACGCTACTTCAACCAAACGCTCGGTATCTGGGCGTGGGATTAATGTAGAAGGGGAAACTTTTAACGGCAGTGACCAAAACTCACGCTCACCGATAATGTAAGCCACAGGCTCACCTGTTAAGCGACGTTTTAGAAGGGCGTTGAATTCAGACTCTTGCTCTGAGGTGAGGTGCTTCTCAGGCCAAGTCAGTAGGTAAGATCTTGGTTTATCTAAGGCGTGACAAAGCAGTACCGCTGCATCAATGGAGGGTGATGTGTTATCACCCTCTTGAAGCTTTACGATTGCTGCTTTTAAAGCACTTTCAACCGTATATGCTGACTGCATACGGGTTAGTTGTTCTCTGCAAGTGCAGCAAGCTGATCGGCTTGGTGCTCTTGAAGTACAGGATCAAGCAAGCTTTGCATGTCACCTTCAAGTACTTCGTTAAGACGGTAAATTGTAAGGTTGATACGGTGATCAGAAACACGACCTTGTGGGTAGTTGTACGTGCGAATACGGTCACTACGGTCACCCGAACCTAGTAGGTTACGACGTGTATCAGAAACCGCTGCTGCACGGCGCTCTTCTTCTGCTTGAACAATACGAGCAGCAAGAACAGCCATCGCTTTCGCTTTATTTTTATGCTGAGAACGCTCGTCCTGACACTCTACTACTGTACCCGTTGGTAAGTGAGTAATACGGATTGCTGAATCCGTGGTGTTAACGTGCTGACCACCTGCGCCTGATGCACGGAAAGTATCAATTTTAAGGTCGCCCGCTTTGATTTCAGGAAGATCCGCTTCTGGGATTTCAGGCATAACAGCAACCGTACATGCTGACGTGTGAACACGGCCTTGAGATTCAGTTTCAGGTACACGTTGTACACGGTGACCGCCTGACTCAAACTTCATTGTGCCGTAAACAGCATCACCACTAACTTTAGCGATCATCTCTTTGTAGCCGCCTTGTTCAGAAGCATTGCTGCTCATGATTTCAACGCGCCAACCTTTCTTCTCGGCAAACTTAGAGTACATACGGAACAAGTTGCCCGCGAAAATACCCGCTTCATCACCGCCCGCGCCTGCACGGATTTCAAGGAAACAGTTACGCTCATCGTTTGGATCTTTTGGAATCAGAAGAATCTGTAGCTCATCAGTCAAACGTTCAATTGCCGCTTTTGCGTCTTTGATTTCGTCTTGAGCCATTTCACGCATTTCAGCGTCATCTTCGTTTGCCATCTCTTCAGCAGCTTCTAGATCTTCTTGAGCTTGCTGGTATGACTGGAAGCAAGCCGTCACTTCTTCTAATTGAGAGTACTCTTTAGAAAGTGCACGGAATTTGTCTTGATTCCCGATTACATCTGGATCACCAAGTAGATGTTGAACTTCTTCATAGCGTTCAACAAGTGTTTCAAGCTTTACTAGAATCGAGGCTTTCATAATGTCTTATTCTGTTGGAGGTCTAATATTATTGAGGGTTTTCTAAGCCCAAACTCTGTCTAATGACCATTAATTTTGCAGGTTCTCCTTGCTCAGCTGCACTTTGAAGTGCGCGCGTTGGAGCATGGATCAATTTGTTTGTGAGCTTATTACTTAGCTCAAGTAAGACTTTTTCAGGGTCACCGCCAGCGGCAAGTGATTGTAAACTCTTACTTAATAATTCTTCTCGGATTTCGTTGGCCGATTTACGATAGTCACGAATACTGTCTACAGCTTGCAGTGAACGCATCCAACTCATGAATGCCGCACTTTCTTCGCTAACGATTGCTTCCGCTTGAATCGCTTCCACTTTGCGTTGTTCAATGTTGCCATCAACAATCGACTGCAGATCATCCACTGAATAAAGGTAGGCGTCATTCAATTCACCAACCTGAGATTCCACATCACGCGGAACCGCAATATCAACCAGCAACATAGGTTGATGTTTTCTTGTTTTCAGTGCAGTTTCCACCATGCCTTTACCAATGATAGGTAACGGACTTGCGGTTGAGCTGATCACGATATCCGCTCGATGCAGGTGATCAGGGATCTCATTGAGGCTGATCACTTCAGCACCAAACTCTTCAGCCAGCCCTAAAGCACGCTCACGTGTTCGGTTAGCCACAATCATCTTGGTACAGCCATTCGCTGAAAGATGCTTAGCCACCAACTCAATGGTTTCACCCGCACCCACCAATAACACAGTTGAATCGGCAATCGACTCAAAGATGTGCTTGGCTAACGTGCAAGCTGCGTAAGCAACCGAAACCGCGCTTCCGCCGATCTCCGTTTCAGTTCGAACACGCTTCGCGACAGAGAATGATTTCTGGAACAGCTTTTCCATTGAAGCATCAACAGATTTGTTCTCTCGCGAGTCTGTATAAGCTTGCTTCACCTGACCTAAGATCTGTGGTTCACCCAATACCAAAGAGTCCAAGCCACAAGCTACGCGCATTAAATGTTTAATCGCCGCCTGCTCTTCATGGACATAAATGCTCGGTTTTAGCTCTTCAGGGCTCACTTGATGGAAAACGGACAACCAATCGATGAGCTTGTTTTTTGCCACGCCTTTGACGTCACAATACAATTCAGTTCGATTACAGGTAGAAAGTATGACACTTCCATTTACGTGTGCATTCGCGTTAAGTTGCTTGAGTGCCTCAGATAATTTATCTGGACCAAAAGCAACTTTTTCTCGCAATTCAACCGACGCTGTATTGTGATTGATACCTACGGCAAGCAAAGACATGTATCAGAAGTTCTCGATCAGGGAATGGAAACAAGGGGCGAATTTTACTTGATGCATGGCTCTATTTAAAGAGCAAGCGGGATTTGTTTTCCTGACTTCGTGAATTCAATGCTATAGTTGAAGCGTTTTTTAGATAAATTTGAACAAGTTGTGAGCAAATATGAGCAAGCTTCTCAAAATCACGTCTCTTATTTTTATGGCCATAATTATGGTGGGTTGCTCGTCTACCCCAGAACAACCGACCAGCGTTGAATGGCAAAGTCATCAAGATCGGCTTTTACAGATAGAAAACTATCAAGCCTCAGGCAAGCTCGCTTACATTTCCCCGGAGCAACGCCAAAGCCTAAATTTCATTTGGAAGCATTCACCAAATCAAAGTCAATTAAGGCTTACGACTTTTCTCGGTCAAACTGCATTGAACCTAACCATAGATCCATCGGGTGCAAAAGTCGTGACGTATGATGATCAAGTATTTACTCATGCGAGTGCTTCAGTCTTGGTTGAGCAGCTGACAGGCTTACAGATCCCTATTGATCATTTACCACAATGGTTCCTTGGCATTCCAGACCAAGCCGATAACTACCAATTGAACACCACCAACACGCTTGAATCTCTCACCAAACAAGTCAGCAACCAACTATGGACACTGAGTTTTGCTAACTATCGCAATACAGAGATTCCGAATAAGCAACTATCGGATGAAGACAACACTAAGGTAGAGACAATCCCACTCCCTACTCGATTGTCATTCAAGCAAGACAATAACAAAATCAACATTGTAGTTTCGAAGTGGACACTGAAAAAATGATAACAACGCCAACCCATTGGCCTTCTCCGGCTAAACTGAATTTATTTCTCTATATCACTGGTCGACGTGACAATGGCTATCACGAACTTCAAACTTTATTTCAGTTTGTCGATTTTGGTGATGAACTGACGGTGACCGCAAACTCAGAAACTAACTCAATAACAATCACACCAGAAATTCCTGGGGTAGCACTTGAAGACAACCTGATCTGGAAAGCCGCTACTGCGCTACAGCAATATACCTCAACCTGTTTCGGTGCCGATATTGAACTCAAGAAAGTACTGCCTATGGGTGGCGGTATTGGCGGAGGCTCTTCAAATGCAGCAACCGTATTGGTCGCTCTGAATTATTTATGGCAACTCAACCTGTCAGACGATCAACTCGCCGAGATCGGTTTGAAGCTTGGTGCTGACGTTCCTGTCTTCGTTCGAGGCCACGCCGCCTTTGCTGAAGGGGTTGGAGAACAGCTACAGCCCGCTAATCCGGATGAAAAATGGTATCTTGTGGTTAAGCCTCAAGTGAGCATAGCAACTGTAGACATATTCACACATTCAGAATTAACTCGAAACACGCCAAAGCGAGCGCTATCAACGCTTCTAGAGCAAGAATACGTAAACGATTGCGAAAAAATTGTGCGAATGCTGTACCCAGAGGTTGATAAGCAACTTTCATGGCTGCTACAATACGCGCCGTCGAGATTGACTGGCACAGGTTCGTGCGTTTTTGCTGAATTTAACAGCAAAAAAGAAGCCGAATTGGTGCGAGAACAACTGCCTGACACAGTTTCCGCTTTCGTAGCGAAAGGAAGAAACATTTCTCCTTTAAAAGAAACTCTGGCTGAATACCAATCAGCCCACCCACAATCTATTTAAAACTGGACGCAACCCGAGGTTTCCACCGTGCCTGATATGAAGCTATTTGCTGGTAACGCAACACCTGAACTAGCCCAACGTATTGCTGATCGTCTATACATCTCTCTTGGCGATGCTACTGTAGACCGTTTTTCTGATGGCGAAGTCGCTGTTCAAATCAATGAAAACGTTCGTGGTAGCGATGTATTCCTGATTCAATCAACTTGTGCACCAACCAATGACAACCTTATGGAATTGGTGGTAATGATTGACGCAATGCGCCGTGCTTCTGCTGGCCGTATTACTGCTGTAATCCCTTACTTCGGTTATGCCCGTCAAGATCGTCGTGTACGTTCTGCTCGTGTGCCAATTACTGCAAAAGTTGTTGCAGACTTCCTTTCTAACGTTGGCGTTGACCGCGTTCTTACTATCGACCTACACGCAGAGCAAATCCAAGGCTTCTTCGATGTACCTGTTGATAACATCTTCGGCACTCCAGTTCTTCTAGAAGACATGGCTAACCGTGGCCTAGAAAACCCAGTTGTGGTTTCTCCAGACCTTGGTGGTGTTGTACGTGCTCGTGCAACGGCTAAAGCGCTAGGTGATGTTGACATCGCTATCGTTGATAAGCGTCGTCCACGTGCTAACGTTTCTGAAGTAATGAACCTAATCGGTGATGTTGAAGGCCGTGACTGTGTTATCGTTGATGACATGATCGATACGGGTGGCACACTATGTAAAGCAGCTGAAGCGCTTAAAGAGCGCGGTGCTAAGCGTGTATTCGCTTACGCAACTCACGCTGTTTTCTCTGGTACTGCTGCGAACAACATCAAGAACTCTGTTCTAGACCAAGTTATCGTAACGGATTCTATTTCTCTATCTCCAGAGATGGCTGCGACTGGTAAAGTGACAACACTTAGCCTTTCTCGCATGCTTGCTGAAGCGATTCGTCGTATCAGCAACGAAGAATCAATCTCAGCGATGTTCAACTAATCAAAGCCCAATAGCTTTTTTTACAAAAGCTTGGTTTTAGAAACACGCGAGAGAAAGATATTAAGCACTTCAGTCAATGAAGTGCTTTTTTTATGTCTGAGTAATATTGCACTTCTAGTTATCACAAACAGGAATAATCGCGCAGCTATCAGCTAGCTCGCACCTTTTTCATAAACTGTGATATCATACGGCGCTTTTTGAAATCCCAAGAGAGATCCATACCTTGAGCCAACAAATAAAACTTCTCGTTGGACTGGCTAATCCAGGTCCAGAATACGCCAAAACTCGCCACAACGCGGGCGCTTGGGTAGTTGAAGAATTAGCGCGTGTACATAACGTGACACTAAAGAACGAACCAAAGTTCTTTGGCCTAACGGGTCGTATCATGGTTCACGGTGAAGATCTTCGTTTGCTGATCCCAACGACTTTTATGAACTTGTCAGGCAAAGCAGTTGCAGCCTTAGCAAAGTTCTACCAAATTAAACCAGAAGAGATCATGGTCGCTCACGATGAGTTAGATCTGCCTCCTGGTATTGGAAAGTTTAAAAAAGGTGGTGGTCATGGTGGACACAATGGTCTGAAAGACATCATCAGCAAGCAGGGTAACAATAAAGAATTCTATCGTCTTAGATTAGGCATTGGCCATCCAGGACACAAAGATAAAGTTGCAGGTTATGTATTAGGCAAAGCTCCTCAAAAAGAGCAAGAGTGTATCGAGGCCGTCGTTGACGAATCGGTTCGCAGCCTAGACATCTTATTAAAAGATGGCCTACCAAAAGCACAAAATCGCTTACATACGTTCAAAGCAGAATAAGGTTTATATCATGGGTTTTAAATGTGGCATCGTTGGTCTACCAAACGTTGGTAAGTCAACTCTGTTTAACGCACTGACTAAAGCAGGCATCGAAGCAGCAAACTTTCCATTTTGTACGATCGAACCAAACACAGGTATCGTTCCGGTTCCAGATCTACGCTTAGATGCATTAGCAAAAATTGTTAATCCACAGAAGATCCTTCCAACGACAATGGAATTCGTAGATATCGCGGGCCTAGTTGCTGGCGCATCTAAAGGTGAAGGTCTTGGTAACAAATTCCTAGCTAACATCCGTGAAACTGACGCTATCGGTCACGTTGTACGCTGCTTTGAAAATGAAAACATTGTTCACGTTGCTGGCAAAGTATCTCCAATCGAAGATATCGAAGTGATCAACCTTGAACTTGCACTGGCTGACTTAGACAGCTGTGAGCGTGCAATTCAACGTAACGCGAAGAAAGCGAAAGGCGGCGACAAAGACGCTAAATTCGAAATCACTGTACTAGAAAAGCTACTTCCAGTTCTAACTGAAGGTGGTATGGCGCGTACTGTTGAACTTGGCAAAGAAGAAGCGGCAGCAATCGGCTACCTAAACTTCCTAACACTTAAGCCAACAATGTACATCGCAAACGTCGCGGAAGATGGTTTTGAAAATAACCCATACCTAGACGCTGTTCGTGAATACGCAGAAAACGAAAACAACGTTGTTGTTGCTGTTTGTGCAGCAATCGAATCTGAGCTTTCTGAGCTTGATGACGAAGATCGCGAAGAGTTCCTTGCGGATATGGGTATCGAAGAACCAGGTCTTAACCGAGTGATCCGCTCTGGTTACGAACTACTGACTCTTCAAACTTACTTCACAGCTGGCGTTAAAGAAGTTCGCGCTTGGACAATCCCTGTAGGTGCAACTGCACCACAAGCAGCGGGTAAGATCCACACAGACTTCGAGAAAGGTTTCATCCGAGCTGAAGTTGTTGGATTCGATCACTTCATCGAATTTAACGGTGAGAGCGGTGCGAAAGACGCAGGTAAATGGCGCCTTGAAGGTAAAGAATACATCGTTAAAGATGGTGACGTAGTTCACTTCCGCTTCAACGTATAATTCTGATTAAACATCTAAAAAAAGGCCAGTGAATTCACTGGCCTTTTTGTTTTTCCCCTTTCTAAATTGCCCCTCATCAGAAACTTAACTTCCTATATATATCGCGTTTTAGACCTGTTTTTTGTCGACAAATACGCCTCTTTGCCTAAAAAGAAACCGAACAGATGTTTATTCGCGATTTATTCAAAAAAAAAGTTGACGGGTTTCGCTCAACTACGCATAATGCGCCCCGTTCACAACGAAGCGGCAACGTCTCGAAATGAACGACAATTTGGAAATGGCTACTTAGCTCAGTTGGTTAGAGCAC
>NZ_AJZD02000096.1 GCF_000272105.2 Vibrio splendidus 12E03 | reverse complement strand
GCAGTGCCATCGGCGGACCACCAATACCCGAACTGGTGCCAAAGAACCCAGAAAAGAACCCCGCAATACACATCTTAGTTGGGGTTGGTTCGAGTCTAAAGGGCAGTAGGCTAACAATCACGGCAAATACCACCAATAAGCCCAACCATAGTGATAATACGCTCGTTGAAACCATCACCAACAAAGCTCCGCCTGCTAGTGAGCCTGGAATGCGGCCCAGCAATGCGATTTTTAATCCGCCAATAGAGATATTTGCTCGATGTTTAAAAGCGTTGAATAACGAGATAAACAGACCGATTAAACAGATAGGCGCGGGTACATAATCTGGAGAGACCAAAAACAGCAGTGGGGCTGCAACAATGGCCAAACCAAAGCCGATTGCGGTTTGCACAAACGAGCCGACAAAAATGAGTGCCATTGCAATAAGGATAGTCTGATCTATGTATTCCATAAGCCTGCGGATTAGTTTTAAAGGAGCGGGTGGATACTATAAATGAAAACCACAAGAATAGTCTTATTATTCAGTGAGGTTTATGCCAGTTTCGCTAGTTATAATTTCTATTATAACGACCAACAAAAAAGCGAGTGAGTATCTCAGGATGCTTCCTTTCAATACTCACTCGCTTTATTGGAACGACTTGTTGTTTACGCTAGTGGGGGAGTCAGCATAAAACGTTAAGCCATTGCCAATTTCAGTCGCTCAATGGGCTTGTCATTGATTGGTAAATGGATAAGTGCTGCTGCAAATGCCAGCACCACCGTTGACCACCAGATTGGCTCGTAAGAACCGTAGTAATCGTAAATACGACCACCCACCCAAGCGCCTAAGAAGCTACCCACTTGGTGAGTAAAGAACACCAAACCGTACAACGTTGATAGGTAACGGGCACCGAAGATCTGACGGACTAAGCCAGACGTTAGCGGTACTGTACCCAACCAACAGAATCCAATGGCCGCACCGAAGATAGCCGCAGTTGACTCAGTCACAGGCAGAGTCACAAACGCACCGATAACCACAGTACGCACTAAGTACAGTGCAGACATAACGTGGCGTTTGCTGAATTTGTCACCCATTACGCCCCAGAAGTAAGAACCGAAGATGTTGAAGATGCCAACGTAAGCCAGTGCCATCGCAGCGCTACTCGCTGGTAGGTCTTTGTCTGCTAAGTAGCTCGGTAAGTGCGTTGCGATAAACATTACGTGGAAACCGCACACGAAGAAGCCCGCGTGAATCAACCAGTAACCTTTGTGAGCAAACGCTTCAGACAGCGCTTCTTTCAGTGTTTGATTCTCTTCAGCTTGCGCTTGATTGTTTGAGGCTGCTTTAGGCGCTCGCATGAACAGCGCAAAAGAGATCATCAAACAACACAGTGCGCCAAACACTTGCATCGCACTTTGCCAATCAAACTCGTTCAGCATGTATTGTGCGCCCGGAATTACCGCGAACATACCAAATGAACCTGCAGCTGTGGTTAAGCCAAACGCCTTAGCTGCGTGCTCTGCCGGTACAACTTTCGCCACTGCACCAAGCACGATCACATAACTTGTCGCACTTAAGCCAAGGCCAACGAGTGCACCCAATGAAACGTAAAGCATGCTCGATTCGGTAGAAATTGAGGTAAGAAGCAAACCCAAACCGTAAGCACATGCACCCGCGATAATGATGCGTCTTGCTCCCCATTTGTCAGCAGCCATACCAACAAAAGGTTGGAACACGCCGAACAATAGGTTTTGTAGCGCAATCGCAAAGCTGAAAAACTCGCGACCTGTACCGAAATGCTCTGAAATTGGCATCATGAAAATGCCGAATGATTGTCTGATCCCTAGACTGATAATAAGTGTGCCTATCCCTAGCCATACCAGTAAAGGAAAACGGAAAATGCTCATTCTAATACTCTTAAATTAATGGTGGTGATGTGAGTGGTCTTGCGCTGACATGTGTTGGTCAGTCATCTCATGGTGATGTTCGTGCCCAGAATGCTCATGCGCTGACTGCTGGTGGCAGCCACTGCTCACGGCATGCTGAGCCAAGAGGTCAATCAATGGTTGACTGTGATGCACAATAACCAAACTAATGACGAGAAATAGCGTCATTCTGGCCAGTTGGGCAAAAAGAGATTGTGAAAACATACGGTGTTGACATGCGCTCAATGTTGTAAGAAGTCGCGCATCATAGTGATGAGTAGGTTATGTATCAAATGACCATTTGTGATGTAGTCTATGCGTTTTATGCATAGATTATCGCTTGATTGGAATTGGGACAAAACGTGTTCAATAAATAAGAAAACTTGAAGCTCGTTGGTTAATACAAACAACTATCTAATTAAGAATGAAAGCCTAAATTAAGGTTTATAACTAGCTGTTTAATTTAAGTTTTCACAAAGCTGTAAAAACTAATATACAAACTAATCACTAAGCAACATTGCTCGTTCACTCGACTTATCTGTCAAACATCGTAAATTTGGTCATAAATCGTTTCAAGACTACTGAAACACGATGTTAAAAGATTCAGGGAGAGTCATTCACATGGATAAAGATCATAACCTTCGCGAAAACTTACTGGCACTGATCTTAGGTAGCGCACTGGTTTCACTCGGCGTTATCTTTTTCAACCAAGTCGGTTTGCTCACCGGAGGCACGGCTGGTCTAGCGATCTTCATTACCAAAGTAACAGACCTAAGCTTTGGCCAAGTATTCTTCGCACTTAACTTACCTTTCTATATTTTGTCGGTTGCTCGTATGGGCTGGCGCTTCACCATCAATACGTTTATCGCTGTTTCGATTGTTTCGTTCGCCGTGGATCACTTGTATCACGTGATTCAAATTGCCGAAATTCATGCATTGTATGCAGCTTTACTTGGCGGTGGCTTGATTGGTACCGGCATGCTGGTGATTTTCCGACATAAGATGAGCTTAGGCGGCTTCAACATTCTGGCGTTGTTCTTACAAGAACGTTTTGGGATTCGAGCGGGTAAGGTTCAGATGGCATTAGACTGCACGATTGTTGTGCTTTCTCTGTTCATTGTTGATGTGTCATTGGTTCTTCTGTCTGTGCTTAGTGCGATAGTCACAAACTTGATTCTAGCAATGAATCATAAACCGGGGCGCTATCAACCTGTGGTTAAAGCAGAAGCAGCATAGTTCGGTTCGATCAAGCACTCGATTCGCAGATTATGAAAACAACAAAGCCAGCATCAATTGCTGGCTTTGACCTTTGAATGCAGGAATGACTTTAATGCTTGCTGGTACTTGGCCCAGACTTGTTCTAGCTTCAAAGGTGCATTAGTTGCACTGTTCATTTACGCAACACTCGTCTTGTAAGAAACCAATAACCCCTTCTAGGCATTCATATTCTGCGACACAAAAGAGAGTTCTGCCTTCACGTCTTTGGCTGATTAGGCCTGCAGACGCCAAGCTTGATATGTGGTGAGACAAGGTAGAACCGGGAATGCCTAGCTCTTCTTGTAGGCCGCCAACTGCAATGCCTTGGTAGCCAGCTTTAACGACACTCTTATAAATGGTTAGGCGAATAGGGTGGCCCAGCTCTTTCAGTGCTTTTGCTACGACTTCTAAGTTCATATTAACTCCTCAAGATTTAATTTCGATGTTAGTCGAAATGTATGTCGAATTCAAATTTAAAAACGGTGTCTGTTTAAGTCATTGAAAAACTGTGTTTTCGAAAATTATTTCGATTTTTATCGAAATAATGCTTGATCTGGAGCTGTTTATTTCTATAATTCGAGAATATTCGAAATTAAGGGTTGGTTACTTTTCTCATAGAGCCCGACCTTCAATCCAGTTTGGAGTTAATTATGAGCAATGAAATGTTAACAATGCTAAAAGACGCACTTGATATGTTCGCTTTCTTAGCAGTAGAGCTAATTATCCTTTTCTTAGCGATCAGTTACATTGTTGGGATTCTTCAAGAGTTCCTTACACCAGAAAAGATTCAATCTATCCTGAGCTCACGTAATGGTAAGGGCTATGTGGTTGCTGCACTATTGGGTGCAATTACACCTTTCTGTTCATGTTCGACCATTCCTTTCCTAAAAGGATTGCTGCGTGCAAGAGCGGGTTTCGGTCCAATGATGGTGTTCCTATTTGGTAGCCCGCTATTGAACCCAGTGATCATTGGTTTGTTTGTGATTACCTTCGGCTGGCAAGTTGCAGCGTTCTACTTCTTAGTGGCAATGACGGTATCAGTAGTCGCAGGTTACACACTGGAAAAACTAGGTTTTGAGCGTTACGTGAAAGCAGAAGCGTATGAATCAACGGGTTCATCTTCAAGTTGCGGTACTAGCTGTGGCGACTCTGCACCTAAAAAAGCAGAATCTTCTTGTGGTACAAGCGCATGTGGTGAACCTGCACCAGTAATGGCAAAAGAAAGTGCATGCTGTGGTACTAAGAAAGAAGAGCCGAAAGTAGAAGTATCATGCTGCTCTGCTGATGGTACAGCGACAGCAACAGTCGTTGAGAAGAAGGAGCCTAGCCGCTGGATGAGAATCTGGTTCTCGACTTGGAAAGACTTCAAACAAGTTTTCCCTTACTTGATGATGGGTATCGCAATTGGTTCATTCATCTATGGCTTCATTCCAACTGACTTGATTGCTGAATATGCAGGTGAAGGCAAGTGGTACGCGATTCCAATCGCAGCAGTAATTGGTATACCACTGTACATCCGTGCTGAAGCTGTGATTCCACTGAGTGCAGCCCTAGTGCAAAAAGGTATGGCCTTGGGTTCAGTAATGGCATTGATCATTGGTAGTGCGGGCGCAAGTTTGACGGAAGTGATTTTGCTTAAGTCTATCTTCAAAAATCAGATGATTGCGGCTTTCCTATTCGTAATACTAAGTATGGCGATGGGGGCAGGCTTCCTATACAGCTTCATCTTTGGTTAATCTTAGATAACACCATCGATACGAAAATATAGCTAATAAAAAAGAGCTCACCTTGTTGAGCTCTTTTTGTTTTTAAAGGAAAGTAGCAGCGAAATATCACACAGGGTTTGGCAGTGCAGAAGAGGTGCCTGAGTCGCGAAAGCATTGGTTGCCAACACATCGCAGTGGTGACGATTAATTGCATCGCCATAGTTGTTGGTGATACCGGGAAATTGAAAACGATACATTGGAATACCAAAGCGACGCTTTCTCTGCTGCCCGATTCGGTCTTTGCTTGTCCAAAGCAGTCGATTCTTGGCAGTGTAAGTCATGCCGTGCATTTTATTGAAGTATTCTTCGTGGCTACGCATCTGTTCGTACAACTCAATAATACGCTGTCTAGAAAAGTTCAGTGTTGAGCTGCTTTTAAGCTTGGTTCCCCATCCTGTTAATACCTTTTCCATAAAGTCTCGTGTGACGAGGCCAGGGCCTGTGAGCAACCCTACACCTTTGCTTCCGCCAGAAGTATTGGCATTACCAACTAAGGTACCGTGTCGACCTGGCATATAGGTGGTGTAATATTGGGTTGAGCGAGATAGGCGGGGCATTCTTGCTTTGAACGCTAGAGATCGTTCGTCTTCCGCAAATACGCAAACGATCTGTTTTACGTTTTTACCAAGTGACTTGTAATCCTTGAACGCGTTCATTTCACCCGGCACAGGATCGCAAGCAAAAATGTTGACTGGGATATGGCTAAGTTCCGGGTCTTTGAGCATACGGTTTGCCAATTCAAAGCAACTGACACCACCCCGACTCCATCCAACAATGTTCACTTGGCTGATCGGTTTAATCTGGCGCTCGATCGCTATGTTTTGTTGACGAGCGGCAATACCGTGTTTTAGATCTGCGGCTAACTATTTTGAATCTTTGAGCCAATCTTGATATTTGCGGTTGGTTGCAAAAGGCCAAGCGGATTTCTCTGGGCGGGATTTACTGAGCAATCCCTTAGCTCGTTTGAGGTAATCATTCTTGTCTTGTTGGTTACCGCGTATGATGTTCAATACATGGCGCATGTTGCTATCGATACCTTTGCCTTGCAGAGTCCCTCTAATAGCAGAGTATGTATCGTCCTTGCCTTGCTTTAACCATTCGTTTTGGTTAAAGCTGCCAACGCCGTCTACCTGGATATAGTCAATTATGTCTCGCCCAGTAGTATTCTTCGCCAATGTTGATATCAGCTCGCCAGAAACATAGTTCTTATGGTTATTATCTTCTGAGTTGGATCCTGTTCCACAGAAGAATACGGTTAATACGCTCATCCTTTGCCTTTAACACCAATAATTAGAGATTAGAATCAGTATAGATGTGATATGAGAAATTTATAAGATTTAATGAGTTAGAGAAGCGTAGTTCCGAAAGTTGATGTAATTAGCCTGGGAAATATATCACTATTCAATTCTAGCGTACTGTTTATCTATAACTTTAAAGTTATCACTGATACTTATGTTTTTGTATTGTTAATGTAATGGTGTCGGTATTTTATATCGTTAGTTAATAATTGGATTGTTTTTACATTGATATCTAGTATTTGTATAAGGTCGATCAATCCAATAGCATTCATTAATATTCAGAATGTTACGTTTATTTGACGGTGGAAGTGTCAAAATTATGGAGTTAATGAATGAGAGATAAATTAAAAATTTACTGTCTTGGTGCCCCAATCGTTGATACGGAAGACCGATTTGATATTGAACAAGTAAGTGATATTGACCAACTACCAGAGTTGTTAGGTGGTGTAGCTGTTATAAATACAGAAGCCAGTGTACAAGATGATGCATTAAGTCAACTTCATCGTTGCAGAAAGTTTTGGTCTTGGAAGATTTATGTCTTTGAAACTAGCGAATTATCAGCTTGTTTATCTGATGGAGTTTTAAATCAAGAGACTATTGAAGAAGAACTGCTCCAACATAATAGAACGTTGAACAGTGTTTCTGAATCGATGGACGCTTTAGACCCTTTAATTGGGTGGTTAGGGTTAGAGCAACATCGACGACTAGTCCCTCATCGATCCCTGAGTCTGAAATCGATATATTCTTACCCTTTAGTCGACTTATATTATCCAGAACTAAGTTCTACATATCGTTTTGTTTTGTCAGAAACCAAGCGTGATACGTTTGAATATGATGAGTTGATCAATCGAGTTCGTGTATGTTCTGACTGCGCTAGCGCTCATTTGAATTACATCGAAGTGTGCCCTTCATGTAAAGACATTGATATTACTGAGCGTGTCTCATTACATTGTTTCACCTGTGGTCATGTAGCCGAACAAGGACAATTTAAACGTAACCATAAATTGGAATGTCCTAAATGTTTAACTCAACTTCGCCATATCGGTGTAGATTATGACCGCCCGTTAGAAACTCATTCATGTAACGTTTGTTCTCATTCATTTGCTGAAGCTGAGACTTTGGCTCTTTGTTTTAGTTGTGACGCCAAAAATGATGTATCTCAGTTAGTTGTCAGGAAAATTTACTCATTAAAATTAGGTGTGCAGGGGGAGTATATATTCCGTCACGGCG
The DNA here is from genome assembly GCF_000272105.2 of Vibrio splendidus 12E03. Classification (GTDB taxonomy): domain Bacteria; phylum Pseudomonadota; class Gammaproteobacteria; order Enterobacterales; family Vibrionaceae; genus Vibrio; species Vibrio splendidus_I. The sequence goes on along the minus strand of NZ_AJZD02000096.1, from coordinate 4,581 downwards.
TGAAGCTATCTGCTCCGGAGCTGACACTACGTGGAAAAGTAGACAGCGGGTACTTTTCAAACCTCCTTGATTGGGTAAATCGTATCGCTATCCGTCATCAAGAAGAGCACCTTCTCCTAGGGCTACATCTCCCTGATTTAGCTCAATATGTATCTAAGAATGGAGATGCGAAAATGTTTGCTTTGATCGAACAAATTACTGAGCGCCTTAACGGTTTGTTTAGAGATTCAGATATTTGTTGTCAGTACAAAAGCGATGTTCTTTTCGTATTCATGCCTAAAGCTAAGATGGAACATATCAATGTTCTGCGTGAAAAAATAGAAGCCCTTTGTCTACTTATTGAAGACGACGATTTTACATTGAATGTGTTTGCTTGGAGCCTTCCTGACCCCATGGTTAAAGAGGACGTAGGGGTTTGGCTAGAGAGTAAAGTCGGTGAGATTTATGCTGTCGAATAGCCTAAATCTTCAACAATATTTTTGGGGGATGTTACTGGAAAATACAGAGCTATGGCTCATGTTGTTCCCCATGATGGTTATTGTTGAACTTCCACTTTTTTTACTCGTGTTAACAGGGATATTTCGTTGGTCTTATTCTGAAGGTGATATTGAGATAACAGAATACCCGAGCATATCTTTCGTCATTACTTGTTATGGCGAAGGGGATGCGATTGAAATTACGATAGATACACTAGTTGAGCAACTGTATCCCGGAAAGATTGAAGTGTTAGCGGTAGTTGATGGTGCAGCTCATAATGAAGATACTTACCAAGCTGCGATTCGAGGCGAGCTGAGGCATCAATCTGTAAAAAATCGAAATGTTCGAGTTATACCTAAATGGCAAAGGGGAGGGAGAGTATCAACGTTGAATGCTGGTTTAGATAATGCTACCGGCGACTTTATTATAAATGTTGATGGCGATACTTCTTTTGATAACGATATGGCACTGCAAATGATGAAGCAATTTACAGACAAGAATGTGATTGCTTCGGGTGGCGCGTTGCGTGTAAGAAATTGGCAGGACAACTTACTTACTCGCATGCAGTCTCTAGAATATATGTTGTCTATGCAAGCAGGAAAAACAGGGCTCTCAAATTGGGGAGTGCTGAATAATATTTCTGGAGCCTTTGGCGCATTTAGAAAAAATGTATTAAAACAAGTTGGAGGTTGGGATACGCATACGGCTGAAGACCTAGATTTAACTATGAGGCTTAAGCAATACAAGAAACGCTACCCAAATAATAGGTTGGCTTTTGCACCGAGAGCTGTCGGTCATACTGATGTGCCCGATACACTGAAAGGGTTGGTACAACAAAGGCTAAGATGGGACGGAGATTTATTGTTTCTGTTTTTAAGGAAACACAATGAAGGATTAACTCCCCGTTTACTGGGGTGGGGGAACTTCATTTTCACTCTCGTTTATGGTGTATTGCAAAATGTATTGCTGCCGATTTTAGTTTCAGTGTTCATGTTTTATATATTTTGGGTGTACTCAATTGATTTTGTTGCTGCATTGATGATTCTAATTTATTGCGTGTATTTGTTTACAGTGCTTCTATTTTTTGCTGTTTACATTGGTTTAGTTTCTGAAAGAGAGAAAGAGGATCTAAGAATGGCAAAATGGCTACCCCTATATCCTTTTTACCAGTTTTTTATGCGGTTGATTACTGCGTTTTCTATGATTAATGAATTATTTAGAAGAAGCCACGAAGAATCGAGTATGGCTCCTTGGTGGGTACTCAAAAAAGGCAAAAGGTTTTAGCAATGAAAGTAAAATTTCATCTGGATAAAAAAAACAAACCTCAATCGGATGACGGTGTAAAGGTTGCTTATGGACAAGCAAAAAGAGGGGGCTATCGCTTTCGTTGGTATTTGATCTTGAGCTTGGTAATAAGCCCACTTTTATTTGTGGCTTATTTTTTCTTGAAGACAAATTTTCTCGTGATTGCTCCGGCTATTGTTACATCTTATCCAGTTACTCTGACTGCTAAGGTTGCAGGCATCGTTGGGCCGATTCCTATAGACGACGGAACTCAAGTGGAACGAGCACAGACTGCAATTCAATTGACGAATTTGGAAATTGAAGCTCAAATTGAGTTTATACATGCGGAGCTGTTAGGGTTAAAAGTGAATTTACCAAGCGATATGGAAGCACTGCACTTAAACGGTATTGCAGAAACACGTCGGAACCTCAGTAAAGTACAGCAAATTCAAAAACGTTATGAAGAATATCGTAAAAAAGGACAAGTATCGGATGTGGATTATGCCAGTATTGTTGGGATGGGTAACTCGCTGAACAATCAGTTGAACCAACAAAAGCTTGATTATCAAAGTGCAAAATTAGCTGAAGAGGATCGGGAGTTAGCTGGACCAGTTAGTCAGGCTAGACGTTCATTGATGAAAGACTTAGCCCTTAAGCGTGTAAGAGAGCAGGAGTTATCGATAAAGTCTCCCTACGCGGGTCGCGTCGTAGATATACATGTTGTCGAAGGGCAGCGTGTTTTTGAAGGCGATGAGCTTGTGACGATAGCAAAAAATACAGTTCCTCATATCGTGGCTTATCTAGACCCTAAATATTTAGAAGACGCGGTAAAGGGAGCAAATGCGTTAGTAAAGTTTCCTAACGGTAGCTCTTTTGAAGCTGAAGTGTCTGATTCGGTAGAAGTTGTGAGTAAATTACCAACCCAGTTAGTAAGCCCGTTTGAAGGTCAGCCGGCGTATTTGAAAGTTGTATTGGACTTTATTACAGCCCCACCAAAAGAGTATTGGGTTGAAGGGATGACAGTTGAAGCCCGTTTTTAGTGCGGGTGCTAACTGAACAAAGGAATAAAAATGGAGCGATGATCGCTCCATTTTTATTTCAACAACTATTGGGTTTAATCAGAAATCTCTTAAATCAAGCTCATTGTTGATCAACACCACACACTGAGAAGCGAACAGCATGTTCGGACCTAAACTGATTTTCTCTGTTCCTAAACGCTTTAAGCTGTTGTAGCTTTTCTTCGGCATAGGGATATGGTCAGTTAGAAGGAAACATGGGTTTTCTGCAATCTCTGCGTCACGGATAAAGTCGCCTTTCTTATCCATCATGTACAGTTGGTGGTCTTCAGCTAGCTCTTTAACCAGCTTTTCAAAACTCATAGTACGAACAGTGATGCCCGGCTCAACCTGACGCGCCTGTTCTTTTGTCATACCTTGAGAAGCGTCAACCGCTCTTACTACCGCTGATAACAATGCAGACTCATGGAAGCCGCCAATGTTGGTGATCTCGTTTGAATCAAATGTAATCGTACGTGAAAAGTCTTTAGTACTTTCTAATACAAGGTGCACGGTGACATTCTCACGGTGAGATTGAGCAACGAAGATCGTGTTCATCAGGGTATGAGCCAGAATCTCAGTATGGGCATCTTGCCCAACACCTTCTAAGATAAGTTTGCTCTCTGTAGGGGCTGCGCGAGCGCGTAATACAAATGAACGCATGGAATGTACCTTGTCAGTATGTGATAAAGCGAAACGGACTTTATCAACATGAATTTATGAATAACCAAAATTGTGGCGGTATGTAACTCTTTTCTATTAATGAAGTCAAATAGAGTTGCTTATAGCGCCAACCAGAAGAACTCTGCGTATTAAATAGAGAATGACCACATTACAAGACGGTAAGGGTTGAAGCGAACCAATGTTTACATAGATAGTATGCGCAAAATTATAAAGTGACTTACATAAGGAAGTTGTCGGTGAAGTTACAGAAGATTAATAAAGAAGAATATAGAAAGAAGATGAACCTGTTGTTGGTGTCATTAGTTGGGTCACTTGCATTGTTTGCCATTGTATTCGGCACCATTCTGATCGAATTGTTTGGCTCGGCGACTTCAATTACTGGTGAATCGACAGGGAACTTTCATTTGAACGTACTTGGGGTGATCTTATCTGTCGCTTTGAATGCGTTTATCGCAAGCCGAGTGAAAGGGCATGAGTATTTCAAAGAAGCGCTTTATGTTTGGAACCTGAAACAAATCCACAATCAAATCTATCGTAAGCTCAAGCGCATTCAGCCAAAAGCGGAACAAGGTGACCGAGACGCGCTGACCATTCTTTACTTCTATTACACTACGCAAAAACAGGTATACGACCTAGACAATAATACGTTAACGATAAAAACGGTTCAGCAGTCGCTAGATAACATCGTAGAACTGAGTGATAAATGGAGCATTGAACTAGATATAGAGGTATTTTCGAAAGATCTAGTCGCGAAATATTAAGTGATATGCCTGTAATTGTATGAGCTTTGACCTGTGAAAGAAGCTTTTGACGTAAAAGTAGACGCTTAAGCAAATTTTTTGAATTTTTATCAAAAAAGGGGTTGCCATGTTTTCGATGATCTCTATAATGCCGCCTCACTGACACGGCAGACGCCACAAGGCTTCAGCGGTAATCAGTAAGACGGAAAGTTCGAAATAAATTAATTTTAAAAAGTGTTTGACACTTAAGATTAAATCGCTAGAATTCACGTCCGCTTTCAAGGGTTTCTTTGTAAAAAGAAAGTTTCGATAAGCAAAGCTCTTTAACAATTTAAACCTAT
>NZ_AJZD02000095.1 GCF_000272105.2 Vibrio splendidus 12E03 | reverse complement strand
GCGTTATACGTCTCTTGAATCATCATTGTATTGTTCATTGTCGCTCTCCTAATATTGGCAAAAAGGAGAAACGTCGCCATAGGGGAACGTATCCCCTGTGGGTAATCAATGACAGTAATAAAAAGCCCCAACACACAACAGTGTATTGGGGCAGTTAAACATCAAGCCGCTTGCTGATTTGCATCAGAACCAGTGGGTGCTGGCGATTGTACAAGTACAACGTCATTCACCTTCAGATACTTCACTTTGAGTAGGCGCCCCTTAATGGTTGCGCCAAACTGACCCGCTTTCGTACTGTGGTTGCTTTGATAAGTAAAGGTGTCGAGCGAGATATCACCGATAGTAAAACTCAGTGAGCCTTTATCGCCACCTTGCTGGCTAAAGTCGTAGTTATCAAGACCATGCGCTTCAAAAAGCTCAATCGCCTCTTTCCCTACGACTTTGCAGTCAATGTACGTTCTTTCGTTATCATCACCACGTAAACACGTGATGGTGGTCGCGTAGAACGGGTCACCTTTTTTCGGTGTCACTTTTCTCACGCGGTTTAGAAAACCAAATCCATGAGTGTGAAGGTCGAAATAAGTGTTTTGATTGTTATCAGACATAATGTTTTCTCCGAGACAGGCTGCACGAGAAAAAATCACATTCCACCATGGGAAATAATTTTCCCGTGGGGGTGATAAAAAGTCGGTGTATAGCGCCAAAGCTCTATCAATA
>NZ_AJZD02000094.1 GCF_000272105.2 Vibrio splendidus 12E03 | reverse complement strand
ATTGGAGTTGCTTTTGATAGCTACCATCCATACGACCAGCGGTCAGGTCGTCAAGCAAGCGAGTTAATCTGTAGTACCTAACCGTTTGTTGTTGGTCACAGGCGCTGGTTGCCAGTGCGCAGCCAAGATACGTTTTACCTGCGCCTGTTGGGCCTGTGATCAAGATGTTCTGGTGTTTGTATAGATAACTGCCCGTCAGAAGTTCGCTCATCTGTTTACGATTGAGGTTTCGTCCCTCCTTGTAGATGAGTTGGCTCGGCTGCGCATATACTCTCAGCTTGGCTTGTCGTTTTAAGCGTTGGATTTTGGTCTGGTTACGATTCAGGATTTCACTTTCCAGAAGCAGGCTTAGCCTCTCCTCGAAGTCTAGTTCTGCGTAGGTGGTCAGTTGCTCTTGCTGCTGCTCTAATGCTTTCGCTGCATGGCTCAAGCGTAGGGTTTTGAGTTGGT
>NZ_AJZD02000093.1 GCF_000272105.2 Vibrio splendidus 12E03 | reverse complement strand
TCCAGATACAACAAAGCCCCAACTTTCGTTGAGGCTCTGTCTTAAAATATGGTACCGGTAGGCGGACTGATTGGACAGGCATTCCTGCCGCCACCGCGAAGGCAACGCTTTCCAGACTCCAGATACAACAAAGCCCCAACTTTCGTTGAGGCTCTATCTTAAAATATGGTACCGGTAGGCGGACTTGAACCGCCACGCCCGAAGGCAACGGATTTTGAATCCGTCGTGTATACCAATTTCACCATACCGGCATTATCTTGGGGCATTGCCCTTTCGATGTTTGGCATTATACGTATGCGAACTGATGTGGCAAGTATAAAAACTTGAATTCATGTGTGTTTGCCGATAATTTCGCCACTAAGTCATAAGCTGTGCGTCATGTCTCTTTTCACGCTAAGCCTTAAACTATATTCTGACGCCTCAATTTTTAAAGAAGTAATAACACATGACATCAACAAACACTCTGCCACCAGCAGGAGTCATGCGCCGATTTGGTGCCTTGTTCTACGACGCTCTGATCGTAATCGCTATTGAAATGTTGGCGGCTGGCGTCATTGTCGCTCTACTGCACGCGCTCATGGCTCTCGGCATTTTTAACCACAGCGGATATGCCGATGTTAGTGACTTCTTAACCAACCATCCGATTTGGAGCCCTGCATATACCTTTTACTTAGTGGCCGTTTGGGTATATTTCTTCGTGTTCTTCTGGACTAGAGCTGGTCAAACTCTCGGTATGAGGGCTTGGAAGCTGCGCGTTCAAAACAAAGATGGCTCAGCTATCACTGTAACTCAGGCGCTGATTCGTTTAGGTACTTCAGGTTTTGGATTGGCAAACCTATGTGTTCCATTCGATCCTGAAAAACGTGGCTTTCACGATATCTGGGCAAAGACCGAAGTCGTTGTGTTACCACAAGCACGATAATGTGATTTAAGTTAGCTCCAATCAAGATCAAAAAAGGAAGGCGTTATGCCTTCCTTTTTTCTATTTACAGTTTCCGCCTCAAGAGCATGATGGCAATTCCAAGGAACACCACGCTCGGGGCTATTGCGCCAAAGGCGGGCGGTATTTGATAAACCAAACTCACCGGGCCAAAGAACTCACTGGATATATAGAAGGTAAAGCCGGCAATAACACCTGACAGAATCCTCGCACCCATGGTCACACTACGCAAAGGACCAAAGATAAACGACAGTGCCATCAACATCATAACCGCGATCGAAATTGGCTGGGTTATCTTTCTCCACAGCGCCAATTCATAGCGTGATGCGTCTTGCTCTGACGCCTTCAGATAAGAAACATAATCATACAACCCACTTAACGACAGCTCTTCTGGCTTAACCGTTACTATCGCCAACTTATCTGGAGCTAATGATGTTTCCCAGGAGTAAGTTGGTAGGCTTTCTTTGGTAATTTGAAGTTCGTTTTCAAAAGACGTGATCTCCACATCCTTCATCGTCCAAACGTTGTCTCCAACGTAATCAACTTCGTCAGAATAAATAGCGGTCTTAAGTGCCTTGTTTTCATCAAAGCGCCACATGTTCATTCCATATAGCTTCTGGTCATCGATTTTGACAATGAAGATGAAGTCATTGGCATCACGAGCCCAGACACCACTTTGCGTCGAAATAATATTACCACCAGCAATCGAGATGGTTCTTAAATCACGAGCCATTTTCTGTGCTTGCGGTGCACCCCACTGACCAAGCAACGTCACCACGATCATCAGTGGAATAGCCGTTTTAAGTACCGATAGGCCGATATCTAACTTAGAGAAACCAGCTGCCTGCATAACGACAAGCTCAGAACTTGCAGCAAGCATACCAAGCCCAATCAACGCACCAAGCAATGCAGCCATTGGAAAGAACATTTCGATATCACGAGGGATACTCAGTAAAACAAAGTACAGCGCTTGTAATAGATCGTATGTACCACGGCCAACTTTTCTCAGCTGTTCTACATATTTGATGATCCCAGAGAGACCAACAAACGTCACCAATACCAGTGACGTCGTTGCGATGATGGTTCTGCCTATATATAAATCGAGAATCTTAAACACGGCTTAAGCCAACCTCTTATTCTTGAATTTTTCTTTCAAACGCCTTACTGGCACGCTATCCATAAAGTTTGCACCAATCGCGACAAATAACAATAACGCATTGATTGGCCACATGCCGATTACCGCAGGAATGCTCCCCTCTTCAATTGAAGACTTGGTTGCACTGATTGCTAAGAAATAGGTGAGATAAATCAGTATTGCTGGGCCGATTTTCGCAAAACGACCTTGTCGAGGGTTTACCGCAGACAGTGGCACGACAAGCATGGTCAACAATGGAATACAAAGTACCAAAGAAATACGCCACTGCAACTCTGCTTTCGCACTATTATTTGAGTTACCAATCAGTTCAAGCGTAGGGATCGCTTCCCAGTCTCGACCTTTCTTCTCAACTTCACGCTGACCAATCAGGCCTTCGTATTCTTCAAAGTGCGTCACCCTGTAGTCGAGGCGAGTCGGAATGCCTTCATGACGAGTACCATCGTACATTACGATCACTTGGCGACCATCACTGAGCTCTTTTACATCACCTGACTTCGAGAACATCACACTTGGCAGTACAGAATCACGCGGACGCATTTGAGCAACGAACACATTTTCTAACTTATTACCGTCGATATCATCGATAAACACGACAGAAGAACCATCCGGCGTACCTTCAAACTTACCTTTTGGTAGTAAATCAACGCTGTTCTCTGCGGCTACTTCTTCATACATTTGTTCAACTTTGTCTTGTGACCAAGGAGATAGCCAAAATGAGTTAAAGGCTGCAACAGACGCCGTAATCAAAGCGAGGTAGAGCGCAGATTGGATCAGGAATTTATTACCGATACCGGTGGCGTTCATGACCACTATTTCACTTTCAGCGTAAAGGCGGCCAAAAGTAAGCAAAATACCAATATAGATACTGAGTGGAAGCATCAATAGGCCCATCGCTGGCATATTTAAGCCAACAATCGACAATATAAGACTCGCAGGGATATCACCATCAGAGGCGTCCGCTAAAACACTGATGAATTTTTGGCTGAGAAACACGAGAAAGAGAACAAAAAAGATCGCAAATTGGCTCTTGATTGTCTCGCGGATCAAATATCTAACAATAATCACGCTCAAATTACCTATACAAAACTTGTTTTTTTGATTGAATCACTATAATTTCCCGTTGAACCTTTTATTTTTTTAAATTTTTAGCTAAGTGTTAGCGTTCTTCATTAAGGTTAGTTCCATTATAGGATCCAACAAGTAAGAACCCATTATCTAACATTTAGTTCGATTTGTCTTCAGGATGTAGGAGTACGCATGGAGTTCAGTGTAAAAAGTGGCAGCCCAGAGAAACAGCGCAGCGCATGTATCGTTGTCGGTGTATTCGAACCGCGCCGCCTTTCTCCAGTAGCCGAGCAATTAGATAAGATTAGCGATGGCTACATTAGTTCACTGCTTCGTCGCGGTGATCTAGAGGGTAAACCTGGCCAGATGCTACTACTGCATCAAGTACCTGGTGTACTTTCAGAACGTGTTCTACTGGTAGGCTGTGGTAAAGAACGTGAGCTAGGCGAACGTCAATACAAAGAAATTATCCAAAAAACCATCAGCACACTAAACGAAACAGGTTCTATGGAAGCAGTATGTTTCCTTACAGAACTTCACGTTAAAGGTCGCGACACTTATTGGAAAGTTCGCCAAGCAGTAGAAGCGACTAAAGATGGTCTTTACACATTTGACCAATTCAAGAGCAACAAACCAGAGACTCGTCGCCCACTACGTAAATTGGTATTCAACGTACCAACACGTCGCGAATTGAGCCTGGGTGAGAAAGCAATCTCTCACGGCCTTGCTATTGCTTCAGGTGTAAAAGCGTCTAAAGATCTAGGCAACATGCCACCAAACATCGCAAACCCTGCTTACCTTGCTTCTCAAGCACGTCGTTTAGCCGACGATTACGAGACAGTGAAGACTAAGATCATTGGCGAAGAAGAAATGGAAAAACTGGGTATGACATCATACCTAGCAGTTGGCCGTGGCTCTAAAAATGAATCTATGATGTCTATCATGGAATACAAAGGCGCTCCGGATCCAGATGCGAAGCCGATTGTATTAGTAGGTAAAGGTCTGACTTTCGATTCAGGCGGTATCTCGCTTAAGCCTGGTGAAGGCATGGATGAGATGAAGTACGACATGTGTGGTGCGGCGTCTGTATTCGGTACAATGAAAGCACTGGCTAAGCTTAACCTGCCTATTAACGTGGTTGGTATCCTAGCCGGTTGTGAAAACATGCCGGGCAGCAATGCTTACCGTCCAGGTGATATCCTAACGACAATGTCAGGCCAAACGGTTGAAGTACTCAATACTGATGCTGAAGGTCGCTTGGTTCTATGTGATGCTCTAACTTACGTTGAGCGTTTTGAACCAGATTGTGTTGTCGATGTTGCTACGCTAACTGGCGCATGTGTTATCGCTCTAGGTCATCACATCAGTGGCGTTCTATCGAACCACAACCCACTTTCTCACGAACTTGTTAATGCTTCTGAGCAGGCAAGTGACCGTGCATGGCGTCTACCTATGGCAGACGAGTACCATGAGCAGCTAAACAGCCCATTCGCTGATATGGCGAACATCGGTGGCCGTCCTGGCGGCACAATTACTGCTGGTTGCTTCCTGTCTAAATTCACTAAGAAGTACCACTGGGCACATATCGACAGTGCTGGTACTGCTTGGAAGTCAGGCGCAGCGAAAGGCTCGACAGGTCGTCCTGTCTCAATGCTAGTCCAATTCTTATTGAACCGCAGCGGCCAAGAGACTGAAGAGCAATCTTCAAAATAATAAAAAGGGCCTACGGGCCCTTTTTTAATAAGCGCTATTTGTTAGACCCTGTTAACCAAGTAACATTGATATCCACGATTTTCAGTTCGAGTATTAAGTATGCAGACTGCTACATTTTACATTGTGCCTTCAGACAGCCCGCAAGCCAGCGAAGATGGTTTTGCTCACTATGTGCTGTTTCTTGCTCAGCACTTTGCAAAACAAGGCGCTAAACTTTATCTCAACTGTAATGACAAAGAGCATGCCGAGCGTATTGCTGAAGTTTTCTGGCAAGTCGAACCCTGTGATTTTATTGCGCACAACTTGGTTGGCGAAGGCCCGAAGTATTCAACCAACATCGAAATTGGCTATCAAGGCGTAAAACATAATTGGAATCGTCAGCTAGTAATTAATCTGGCCGATAATCATACAACCTTTGCGAACGCCTTTGCTCAGGTGATAGACTTCGTCCCTTGCGAAGAAAAAGCTAAGCAACTCGCTCGAGAAAGGTATAAAATTTACCGTCAGGCTGGATATCAGCTACAAACTATCAAGATTCAACATCCATAGTCAAACCTCATAGTTAAAGCTATCTTTGGATTTAGATTCAAGAAGCTTCACTTATGAAGTTTGACCACGATTAACCATTCACAGTATCCGTTTAAGAGCACTATGGAAAAGACATACAACCCAACATCAATCGAACAAGCTCTGTATAAGACTTGGGAAGAGAAAGGCTACTTTAAGCCACACGGTGACACATCAAAAGAAGCTTACAGCATCATGATCCCGCCACCGAACGTCACTGGCAGCCTACACATGGGTCACGCGTTCCAAGATACGATCATGGATACGCTTATCCGTGCTCAACGTATGAAAGGCAAAAACACGCTTTGGCAAGTGGGTACTGACCACGCTGGTATCGCAACTCAAATGGTTGTTGAGCGTAAGATTGCTGCTGAAGAAGGCAAAACAAAACACGACTACGGCCGTGAAGCTTTCATCGACAAAATCTGGGAATGGAAAGGCGAATCAGGTGGCACGATCACTCAACAACTTCGTCGTCTTGGTGCATCTGTAGATTGGGATCGTGAACGATTCACTATGGATGACGGCCTATCAGCTGCGACTCAAGAAGTGTTCGTTCGTCTTTACGAAGAAGACCTAATCTACCGTGGTAAACGTCTAGTAAACTGGGATCCTAAACTGCACACTGCAATCTCGGATCTTGAAGTTGAAAACAAAGACAAAAAAGGTTTCATGTGGCACTTCCGCTACCCGCTAGCGAACGGTGTTAAAACGGCAGATGGTAAAGACTACATCGTTGTAGCGACGACGCGTCCAGAAACCATGCTTGGCGATACTGGCGTTGCTGTTAACCCAGAAGATCCTCGTTACAAAGATCTTATCGGTAAAGAAATCCTACTTCCAGTTGTGAACCGTCTTATCCCTATCGTAGGCGATGAGCACGCTGACATGGAAAAAGGCACAGGTTGTGTGAAGATCACACCAGCTCACGACTTTAACGATTACGAAGTTGGTAAACGCAACAACCTACCAATGATCAACATCCTAACGTTCAACGCTGATATCCGTGATGCTGCTGAAGTCTTCACAACCAACGGCGAAGAAAGCGATGTTTACTCAACTGACATCCCTGCTAAATACCAAGGCATGGAGCGTTTTGCTGCACGTAAAGCTATCGTTGCTGAATTCGATGAGCTTGGTCTTCTTGAAGAGATCAAAGATCACGACCTGACTGTCCCTTACGGCGACCGTGGTGGCGTGGTTATTGAACCAATGCTAACCGACCAGTGGTATGTACGCACTGCGCCTCTTGCAGAACCTGCAGTTAAAGCCGTTGAAGATGGTCAGATCCAGTTTGTACCTAAGCAGTACGAAAACATGTACTTCGCGTGGATGCGTGACGTGCAAGACTGGTGTATCTCTCGTCAACTTTGGTGGGGTCACCGTATCCCAGCATGGTACGACAACGATGGTAAAGTTTACGTAGGTCGCACTGAAGAAGAAGTTCGTGAAAAGAACAACCTAGCGCCAGTTGTTGTGCTTAAGCAAGACGACGACGTACTAGACACTTGGTTCTCTTCTGCACTTTGGACGTTCGGCACACAAGGCTGGCCTGAAGATACTGAAGCGCTGAAAACATTCCACCCATCTGAAGTTCTAGTATCCGGTTTTGATATTATCTTCTTCTGGGTTGCACGTATGATCATGATGACCATGCACTTCGTGAAAGATGAAGATGGCAAGGCTCAAGTACCTTTCAAAACGGTTTACATGACGGGTCTTATCCGTGATGAAAACGGCGACAAAATGTCTAAGTCGAAAGGTAACGTACTTGACCCAATCGACATGATTGATGGCATCGGTCTTGAAGAGCTAGTAGAGAAGCGTTGTGGCAACATGATGCAACCTAAACTGGCTGCTAAAATCGAAAAAGCAACACGTAAGACTTTCGAAAACGGTATCGAACCATACGGTACTGACGCACTGCGTTTCACTCTTGCTGCTATGGCTTCAACTGGTCGTGACATCAACTGGGACATGAAGCGTCTTGAAGGTTACCGTAACTTCTGTAACAAGCTATGGAATGCAAGCCGTTACGTACTGATGAACACAGAAGAACACGATTGTGGCATGTCACTGTCTGCTCCAGACCGTGCAAACATGGAATTCTCTCTAGCGGATAAGTGGATTGAATCTCAGTTTGAAGTTGCAGCGAAAGAGTTTAACGCTCACCTAGACAACTACCGTCTAGACATGGCAGCAAACACGCTTTACGAATTCATCTGGAATCAATTCTGTGACTGGTACCTAGAGCTAACTAAACCTGTTCTTTGGAAAGGTACTGAAGCTCAACAACAAGCGACTCGTTACACGCTTATCACGGTTCTTGAGAAGACTCTACGTCTTGCTCACCCTGTTCTTCCTTACATCACTGAATCTATCTGGCAGAGTGTTAAGCCGCTAGTAGACGGTGTTGAAGGCGAGACAATCATGACTCAAGCGCTTCCTCAGTTTAACGAAGATAACTTCAATGCTGAGATCGTTGAAGACATCGAGTGGGTTAAGACTTTCATCACAGCTATCCGTAACCTACGTGCGGAATACGACATTGCACCAAGCCAAGGCTTAGAAGTAATGATCAAAGTGGCTGATGAGAAAGATGCTGCTCGTATCGAAGCGAACAAGATCGTTCTGAACTCTCTAGCTAAGCTAGACGATATTAAAGTTCTAGCAGACGGCGAAGAGACTCCTGCTTGTGCAACTAAACTTGTTGGAAAATCTGAGCTGATGATCCCAATGGCGGGTCTTATCGACAAAGATGCTGAGCTTGCTCGTCTAGATAAAGAAGTAGCGAAGACTCACGGCGAGATTAAGCGTATCGAAGGTAAGCTAGGTAACGAAGGTTTCGTTGCTAAAGCGCCAGAAGCGGTTATCGCGAAAGAGCGTGAAAAACTTGAAGGCTACCAAGAGACTCTTGTGAAGCTTGAAGAGCAAAAAGCAACAATCGCTGCGCTTTAAAACCGAGTGAACGAGAAGCCTTAGAACTTCTCGCTCTAAATAGAAAGGTTGGTTCTTGGTGACCAGCCTTTTTTTATGTCCCTGATTCTAATATTCCAATGCTTTTCACTTTAGCCTCACGGATTGATAGGTTTCATCTATCAAATTAATCTCTACTCCCCATTATACTTAATGATAATAATTCTCAATAATAGACCTATCGAAACAACACAACGATTGAGTAATTATCATGAAAAAGACACTAACCTTTGCTGCATTACATTTTACTATCGCATTTAGTGTCGCTTATGTACTAACAGGCAACATCTTAATTGGTAGCTTAATCGCTATGATTGAGCCCTCTGTGAATACTGTTGCCTTCTATTTTCATGAAAAAGCCTGGGCTCAAGTTCTTGCTCTTAAAGCTCGTCAGTGGATGACCAAATTAAAAACAGCAAGCTTTGCTACCATCCACTTTAGTGTTGCCTTTACTGTTGTCTACTTGTTGACTGGAGATGCTTTCATCGGCGGTGTGATGGCCTTGCTAGAGCCAACTTTAAATACAGTTGCTTACTACTTCCACGAGAAAGTCTGGTTACGAAAAGCTGAAAGCCAAACAGCACAAGCTCCATTTTGCTTACATCAACACGCTTAATCTAAAGCTCACTGAGCGATTGAAATAACCTGCTTCGAATAACAAAATTCAGCTTACCATTGACAAAATTGCGCACCGCAATTAAATTAATTGCGGTGCGCAACTTTATTTCTTAATTCAAAGGTAGGTAGTTATGAATTCTCAACAGTTAAGAGACTATTCTCGTCAAACGGTTCGTTTACTTGGCATGCTTGATAAACAGTGTGGTGATGTCGACCTCACTCCAGTCCAGGCTCATACTCTTGGTGAAATCCAGTTGCAGCCAATCACCATCAACCAATTGGCGCAGCAACTCAACGTAGATAAATCCAATGCTAGCCGCACTGTCACGGGTCTGATCAAGCTTGGTTTAGTTGAGAGCCTAGAGAACCCAACAGACAAGCGTAGCCAATTAGTCGCCCTGACCGCTCAAGGTATTGATGCGTTATCTCAACTCGACCAGCAGCAAAGCATCTTCTTTGAAAAAGTAATCTCGACACTCAATGACAACGAACAACAACTGCTTAAGCAAGGACTTGAGAGCTATTTAAAAGGGCTAACGAAAGTATGCCAAGCGGATGAGTTTGTATTGCGTCCACTCACAGAGTCAGACAACCAACAATTAGCCGAAGTCATTCGCCAAGTTTCGGCTGAGCATGGACTCACAGAAGATAAAGGTTATGGCGTGGCCGATCCAACACTCGATGATATGTACTCTGTCTATAGCCAAGCGAATGCAATGTACTGGGTTATCGAACACAACGGAAAGATCGTCGGAGGCGGTGGCTTTGCCCCTCTAGCAGGTAAACCCAATGTGTGTGAGCTACAAAAGATGTACTTCTTACCGCAAACTCGAGGGCATGGCCTAGCCAAGCGAATTGTCGCTTTGAGCTTAAAGCAAGCCAAGCAACTTGGGTATCAACACATGTATTTAGAAACGACGGAGTGCTTGGGTGCTGCGGTCAAACTCTATGAGAAGTTTGGGTTTGAGCATCTCGAGTCAGCTTGGGGAGAAACAGGCCACGACGCTTGTGAGGTTGTCATGGCCAAGTCGTTATAAGCAGAATGCGTCGCTATAGCGAAAGAAGATAGCGCTAAAATATACGGAGTTAACGTAGAAAGTTACTGACGCAAGAGGTTGGGTTCAAGGCAACAAAAGAACTCTCTTCTTGCCCATCAAGTACCACTTCTAATGGGTATAGATGCTTAGGGTTAGGGTTCTCAATATCAAAAATGATAGGCGCCTCAACCTGGAACACGACGCCAGTATGTTCTGCGCGCACATCGATCGGCATTACGAGTGTCATACCATTAAACTTGATGGATGCCGATACTAACCCCGCCTTTAGCGTTTGATAGATAACATCCACTTTAAACTCACAGCCACCACCGTGGTGCCAAATCTGCTCTGTAACAACTTGCTCTAGCTTGACGTTTCGAACGAATTGCAGGTATGGCGCTTGCCAAATCCCGATACGTGAATCAGATTTAGCGATAGCCTGTGAAGAGATAGACGGATCCATATCCTCTTCAAGTAACAGGCTCTCCTCTTCTTCAAGGAAAAGGATCTCGAAACGGTTTCGGCCGGACTGCATATAAGGACGGATATCTTTACGGTATTCAGCTTGGCTACCATCACAATCAAACACAGCCACACCATTAAGTCGAACTTCAGCAAAGTAATCGACTCCTGCCATCACTAACTCAACAAATGGACACGCCAACATAGCGTCATCTACTTCGATGTCGTGCATCAGGTGCCACTCTTGCTCTACAATTTCATTTTCACTCAAGCTATCAGGTAGCTTTGAGCTTAACGGAGCCGGAAAAGTGATGTCATCTTGTGGGATAGAGAGATCCGTCAGTGGCGAAATTTGCCAAAGACCATCGAGAAGCAACCGCATACCATTCCTTGAGCTAGATCAATTTTGACCGCATTATAATGAATGAATGCATATAAAGACATTTATTTTTCTGAGGGTAAAAAATGCCAGCTCGAGGCTGGCATCTTTTAAAACTGGGAAAGAATTACTCTTCGCCTTCATCATCTTCGTCTGGGTAGATAGCATCTTCACCTTCGTAGTAAGTGCCCCAACCGTCGTAGATAATGTCAAACTTCTCTGCAAGGTTTACAAGCTTCTCAACTTGCTCATCAATCGCTTCTGCATTCAGAGTACATTGCATCGTTGCATCACAACAAAGTAGCTTATTGCCATCTTCGTCTTCTGTCTCTTCAGCTTCAAGCACTTCAAAGCCCATTTTGAATGCTTCAACAACCGCTTTCTCAAGCACATCGAAATCTTCAGCAAATAGGTGATGCTCGATATCGTATAGAGCTTCAGGATCGCTACCATCTTCAATTAATGCTGTAATGATGTCGCGAGTCTCTTCCTTTTGAAATTCAATTAATTCCGCTACTGATAGATATTCATCTTCGTGAGACATGTGTCTGCTCCAGAGTGTTGACTATGAAAAGATCAAATTTGATTGCCACGAAATATGGCACGGATCGTCCAGAAAAGCCACCCAGATCAGGCCTAGAAAGGTAAGTTTATCGCGAGATCGCAGAGCCAATATCAATTCAAAAGTGAAATCAAAATCACAGAAACAAATTTTCAACATTTTATTAACTGCGCCGTATTTTAGCATTTCGTTTTTATGACCACTTTAGATCTTATTGAATAAAACTTGCGTGATTAGTCACGTTAGGTGCATACGCTAAACCGCTTTTGGGGTGCATAAATCCTCAGCTTGTTATCAAAAAGTGCATAATAGTGAATAAAAAATCACGATTAATAAGCAAAATTAAATTCTAACAAGCCACGAATTGAGCATAGATCCTCAAAAACGTTGTTCCGCTCGATAGTCAGTTAGTTGGAATTTAATCTGTATAAACTTAAAAATTACAGGTTTTATGACCAATTATTAGCCAAATACCTTGTATTAACTCAATCTACAAAACTTGCATATTACGGACAAGCTTGTCATAAATAGACGCTGGATTAATAGTAAGGATGCAAAATGAGTAAGCTGTACGTTGGCTCCGAAGTCGGTCAATTGAGACGAGTTCTCCTAAATAGACCTGAAAGAGCACTCACCCACCTCACCCCTTCAAACTGTCATGATCTTCTATTTGATGATGTACTTGCCGTTGAAGCCGCTGGTGAAGAACATGATGCCTTTGCAGAAACGCTGCGCAGCCAAGACGTAGAAGTGCTACTGCTGCACGACCTTCTAGTAGAAACGCTTGCCGTATCTCAGGCTCGTGAGTGGTTGCTGAATACTCAAATCTCAGATTTCCGTTATGGGCCGACTTTCGCCCGTGACTTAAGAAACTACCTTGCTCAAATGGACAATGAGCATCTAGCAACGATCTTACTCGGTGGTCTGGCTTACTCTGAGCTTCCTATCAAATCATCATCGATGCTGCCTAAAATGCATCGACCACTCGATTTCGTTATCGAGCCACTGCCTAACCACCTATTTACGCGAGATACTTCTTGCTGGGTTTACGGCGGTGTATCGCTTAACCCGATGATGAAACCGGCACGTCAACGTGAAACGAATCACCTGCGTGCTATCTACCGCTGGCACCCAGTGTTCGCAGGTCAAGATTTCATTAAGTACTTTGGTGATGAAGACCTTCACTACGACAACGCTAACATTGAAGGCGGTGACGTACTGGTTATCGGTAAAGGTGCGGTACTGGTTGGTATTTCAGAGCGTACTAAACCACAAGGTGTCGAAAACCTAGCGGCTAGCTTATTTAGATCAGGCCAAGCTACCGAAGTGATTGCGATCGATCTACCAAAACACCGCTCTTGTATGCACCTTGATACGGTGATGACACACATGGATATCGACACGTTCTCTGTCTATCCAGAGATCGTTCGTAAAGACCTCGACACTTGGCGCTTAACGCCAAAAGAAAACGGCGAAATGCGTGTCGAGAAAGCTGAAAACTACCTGTCAGCGATTGAAGGCGCACTAGGCCTTGATCAACTGAAGATCATCACTACCGGCGGTGATAACTACGAAGCTGAGCGTGAACAGTGGAATGACGCTAACAACGTACTGACAGTGAAACCTGGTACCGTGATTGGTTATGAGCGTAATGTTTACACCAATGAGAAATACGACAAAGCGGGTATCGAAGTTCTAACGATTCCTGGCAACGAGCTAGGCCGTGGTCGTGGCGGCGCGCGCTGTATGAGTTGCCCTATCGAAAGAGACGGTATCTAAGCTGATAACTCAATAGAGCAAACACAATCACTTATCTAGGCCAGTACCATTGTACTGGCCTTTTTTATCAATTAAATAAAATAAATATTCACAAATATAGCATTTTTATGTTTAACTGAGTTCTTCATTGATTCTATATATGCAAGGAGCGAGAGATGGCCTTTAATCTTCGCAATCGTAACTTTCTAAAACTTCTCGACTTTACTCCTAAAGAGATTCAGTTTTTACTCGACCTGTCTGCTGACCTAAAAAAAGCTAAGTATGCAGGTACGGAACAGAAGAAACTCAACGGCAAAAACATTGCTTTGATCTTCGAGAAAGCATCAACTCGAACACGATGTGCGTTTGAAGTGGCCGCCTTTGATCAAGGTGCTCAGGTCTCTTACCTTGGCCCTTCTGGTTCTCAAATTGGTCAAAAAGAATCAATGAAAGATACGGCGCGTGTATTGGGACGTATGTACGATGGCATCGAATATCGTGGCTTTGGTCAAAGTATCGTTGAAGACTTAGGCGCTTATGCTGGCGTGCCGGTTTGGAACGGCTTAACCGATGAGTTCCACCCTACTCAGATCTTGGCTGATTTCCTCACTATGCTTGAGCATGGCCGCGGAAAACATCTGCACCAAATCAGCTTTGCTTATCTAGGCGATGCACGCAATAACATGGGTAACTCTCTGTTAGTCGGTGCCGCGAAGATGGGCATGGATATTCGCCTTGTCGCGCCTAAAGCATTCTGGCCAGAAGAGCAACTTGTCGAAGAGTGCCAAGCTATCGCGCAAAGCACAGGTGCTAAAATCACTCTAACGGAAGACGTTGCTGAAGGCGTGAAAGGCTGTGATTTCCTTTATACTGATGTTTGGGTTTCGATGGGCGAAGCACCAGAAGCTTGGGACGAACGTGTTGCAGTTATGACGCCTTACCAAGTGAATATGGATGTTATTAAGCTCACTGGTAACCCTCAAGTGAAATTCATGCACTGCCTGCCCGCTTTCCACAACAATGAAACCGTGATCGGCCAGCAAGTCGCAGATAAGTATGGAATGAACGGTTTAGAAGTCACTGACGAAGTCTTTGAATCGGATTACTCAATTGTGTTTGATGAAGCTGAGAATCGCATGCATACCATCAAAGCGGTAATGGTTGCGACACTAGGCCAATAGCGAATATTGAAAGTAAACAAAAGCTTGATGTAATCGCTTGCGCTCACAAATTGAAAGCGTATAATTCTCGGCAATTTGTCTGAGAGTAGTGAAAATGACGCCAACCAATATTGTGATAACACATAGTAATATTGTGAAAACACCAAATATTGCTCGTAAGCTAAGATGCTTACCAGGCCGTCTATTCTGCTTTTCAGCACTTTTTTAAAGCCTCCCATTATGGGGGGCTTTTTTATGGCCAATACATTATTGTGGGGAAGAAGATCATGGCGAATTCGCTCTATCAAAAGCACATCATCTCAATTCCAGAGCTTTCTCGTGAAGAGCTAGAATTAATTGTTCAAACGGCAGGTCAGCTAAAGGCTGAACCAAACCCAGAACTCATCAAGAACAAAGTTGTTGCCAGCTGCTTCTTCGAACCTTCTACGCGAACTCGTCTCTCTTTTGAAACTGCGATTCAACGCATCGGTGGTGATGTGATTGGTTTCGACAGTGGTGGTAACACTTCTTTGGCAAAGAAAGGCGAAACGTTAGCGGACTCGGTACAGGTTATCTCTTCATACGTTGATGCTTACGTGATGCGTCACCCTCAAGAAGGCGCAGCGCGTCTGGCTTCTGAGTTCTCAAACGGTGTACCTGTTATTAACGCAGGTGACGGCGCAAACCAACACCCAACACAAACGTTATTAGACCTGTTCTCTATCGCTGAGACACAAGGCCGCCTCGACAACCTAAACGTTGCATTCGTTGGTGACCTTAAGTACGGCCGTACGGTTCACTCGTTGACGCAAGCACTAGCGAAATTCGACAACATCTGTTTCTACTTTGTGGCGCCAGAAGCGTTGGCGATGCCAGACTACATTTGTGAAGAACTTGATGAAGCGGGTATCAAGTACCAACTACTGACCGACATGGAAGATGTGATTCCTGAGCTTGATGTCTTGTACATGACTCGAGTTCAAAAGGAGCGCTTCGATGAGTCAGAATACGCGCACATCAAATCCGCATACATCCTGACCGCTTCGATGCTGGAAAATGCACGCGATAACCTGAAGGTTTTGCACCCTCTTCCTCGCGTTGATGAAATTACTGTCGATGTCGATAAAACACCTTACGCTTACTACTTCCAGCAAGCAGAGAATGGTGTTTACGCTCGTGAAGCATTGCTAGCCCTTGTTCTTAACGAAACGCTGTAGAGGAGAGATATCATGTCTAAAGAGACTCAATTAAAAGTTGAAGCAATCAGAAACGGTACTGTTATCGACCATATCCCTGCCAATATCGGGATCAAAGTGCTAAAACTGTTCGACATGCACAACTCTCATCAGCGCGTGACGATTGGCCTAAACCTGCCCTCTTCGGCACTAGGCGGAAAAGACCTGCTCAAGATTGAGAATGTGTTTATCACTGAAGAACAGGCGAGCAAGCTGGCTCTTTACGCACCTCACGCAACCGTGAATCAAATCGAAGATTACGAAGTGGTTAAGAAGCTACCACTAGAACTTCCTGAGCAGATCAACGATGTGTTCGAGTGTCCAAATACAAACTGTATTACTCACAATGAACCGGTTGAAAGCAGCTTTAAGATCTTTGAAAAGAAAGAAGATATTCGATTGAAGTGTAAGTATTGCGAAAAAGTCTTCTCTCGTGAGATCGTGACAGAAAGATAACGTCAATACGGCAAAGAAGACCGAATGTAAAAACTATCAAATACCTCGCCTGTGCGGGGTATTTTACGCTTTACCTATCCAAAGTTTGAAGGCACACTGAAAATTGATTTTTATCTAATAACTGATGGAATAAACCAATGACTAAAGTACTTCACACAGAATCTGCTCCAGCTGCAATCGGCCCATACGTACAAGGCGTTGACCTTGGTAACATGGTACTGACTTCTGGTCAAATCCCAGTAAACCCAGCAACTGGTGAAGTATCTGCTGATATCGCAGAGCAAGCTCGCCAATCTCTAGACAACGTTCAAGCGGTTGTTGAAGCTTCAGGCCTTACTGTAAAAGACATCGTAAAACTAACGGTATTCGTTAAAGACCTAAACGACTTCGGCACAGTAAACGAGGTTTACGGCAAATTCTTCGATGAGCACGGCGTTGCAAACTACCCTGCACGTTCATGTGTTGAAGTAGCTCGTCTACCAAAAGATGTAGGTATCGAGATCGAAGCTATTGCGGTTCGCAAATAGGTTTTTCTCTCTAGAATAAATGGTTTCTAGTAAACGAATTGGCAAAATGCTGGACGTTTATCAGATACAAAAAAGGTTGCCCCGTTGGCAACCTTTTTTATTGTTCATCGTTTCGCTTAGATAATTACTTTTTATTAAGCTCAACCACTTCTTTGTCTAACTCTTCAAGCTTATCAGCCATCTGCTCACGAGCTAGGTTAGCCAGTTCACGAACATTAGACTTGTCGTAGCCTTCAGTGCTGATTGGTGGCAGCATTTCAACAATCACGTGACCATTGTTCCAACGGTTTAGCTTCACGCCACCGGTTGAGCTACATACGATAGGGATGATAGGCAAACCAGCACCAATCGCAGCATGGAATGCACCTGTTTTGAATGGCAGCAGACCACAGCCACGAGAACGAGTGCCCTCAGGGAACATCCAAACTGAAACATCGCTCTCTTTTAGACTCGTCACGACCTGATCAATCGTACCTACCGCTTTGCTGCGGTTAGCACGGTCAATTAGGATGTTACCCGTTAACCAGTAAAGCTGACCAAATAGAGGCATCCACACTAGGCTTTTCTTACCAACCGTCACTACTTTGGGCGTTACCGCTGATGAAATCGTGAATAGATCCCAGCTGTTTTGGTGGTTCGCTACATAAACATGTTGGCCGCGAGAGTAGGCATCTTCTGGGATGCGAAGCTCTAACTTCATGCCGAAGATCTTCGACATTCGACCGAAATAACGGCCAAAGGTAAATACGTGTTTTGGATTGCGTGGACTTAATAGGCAGTAACCACAACCAAATACAAACATAAGAATCGCAAATATCGCCACTGCGAAAATACGTAATATTGCTATCATTTTGTTCCTCACCGACCGCCAAGTTGATTCATCTATTCGCGCAAAAATAAGCAATAGATTTACTCGCGGTAAATACAACTATAAAAAAGCCGAAACCAAGGTTCCGACTTTTATGTTTTCATCTTACTGATTCATGAATCCACTAACCTAGGTTAGTTCGACTCACTAAATCGTGTAATGTTTGCGCCTAAGGCTGACAATTTATCTTCAATCTTATCGTAGCCACGATCGATGTGATAAATACGGTCAACGATGGTTTCGCCTTGAGCAATACAGCCAGCAATAACAAGGCTCGCAGATGCGCGAAGGTCCGTTGCCATTACTTGAGCGCCGCTCAGTTTTTCCGTTTCACCACAGATAGCCGTGTTGCCTTCGATTTCCGCTTTTGCACCCATTCGCTGTAACTCAGGAATGTGCATAAAACGGTTTTCAAAGATAGTCTCAGTGATAACACCACTGCCCTTCGCCATCATGTTAAGCAGAGTAAACTGTGCTTGCATGTCGGTTGGGAAACCAGGGTGAGGTGCCGTTACGATTTTCACCGCTTTCAGCTCACGACCCGTCATATCAAGACTGATCCAGTCTTCGCCCGTTTCAACCTTCGCACCCGCTTCTTCAAGCTTCGCTAAGGCAGCTTCAAGAAGATGAGCGTTGGTGTTGCGACAAACCACTTTACCGCCAGAAACAGCAGCAGCAACCAGGAAAGTACCTGTTTCAATACGGTCAGCAACCACAGAATGTTGGCCACCACCAAGACGTTCAACGCCTTCGATAGTAATCGTATCTGTACCTGCGCCAGAAATTTTAGCACCCAGTTTGTTTAGGAAGTCAGCTGTATCAACAATCTCAGGCTCACGCGCTGAGTTATCGAGTACTGTTGTTCCTTCCGCTAGCGTTGCTGCACACATGATAGTAATGGTGGCACCCACACTTACTTTATCCATCACGATGTGCGCGCCTTTCAGACGGCCATCAACACTTGCTTTCACATAACCATCTTCCAACTTAATGGTCGCACCTAGTTGCTCTAGGCCGTGGATATGTAGATCAACAGGTCGAGCACCAATTGCACAACCGCCTGGAAGTGAAACTTGGCCTTCACCAAAACGAGCCACTAGAGGACCTAAAGCCCAGATAGAAGCACGCATTGTTTTCACTAAATCGTAAGGCGCACAAAATTCATTAATTTCGCTGCCATCAACATGAACACTGCCATTACGTGATACTTTTGCGCCTAAACGCTTAAGCAGTTCCATCGTAGTATCGATGTCACGTAGGTGAGGAACGTTACTTACTTCCACTGGCTCTTCAGCAAGAATTGAAGCAAATAAGATAGGTAGCGCTGCATTTTTTGCGCCTGAGATCGTCACTTCACCGCTTAGCGGCTTATCCGATCCAATAACTCGAAACTTTTCCATCATAAACCTTAAAGTGACATCAGTTTCTTATCACGTTCCCACTCTTCCGGCGTGAAAGCCTTAATGGAAAGAGCATGGATGTCATTGCGTTGAATGTATTCCATTAGTGGGCCGTAGATTAGTTGCTGCTTCTTAACTCGATTCATGCCGTCAAAACATGGATCAACCGCAACAACTTCGTAATGACTGCCTTCCCCTTTCACGAAAATTTCCTGAAGGTTCAGTGCTTCTGCTAATAATTCTTGTACTTTTGTGCTGTCCACAAATAGCTCCTGCCTAATTTTTTATGTGTTCTGCCATCATTGGCTGGATATTGCTCAATTGGAACAACGTTCGTAATTGTTCTGGCACGAAACTGAGCATTATATGACAGTTTTGATTTTTTGCATGCTCTAATAAGTGAATTAGCATCACCATTCCTGCTGAATCGACGCGATTTATATGGCTAAGGTCAATTTCAACGCTCGATTCCGTCGTTTGCCACTTTTCCAATATACGCCAGATTGCAGGGACACTGTCTCGGTCTAGATCACCGAGCAGTTGATACTCTTTAGAGCTTAGTGCTTGCCATTGAGAATGGCTCATTATTTGTTACTCTCAAAACGAATCGGTTGTGCTGCTAATTTCTCTAGTTCGTCAGCAACTTGTAAGATGCCTTCTTGACGAATCTTAGTATTCCACTCCGATTGCTTGCTCGACAACAGGCTAATACCTTCGGCAACCATATCAAATGCTTTCCACTCGCCAGATTTCTTGTCTTTGCGAAGCTTAAATTCAAGCTTAATGTTTGGTCGCGGCGTATCGATGATATCAACCTTGATGCTCGTAATGCGGCTATCCGCTTTGATTTTTGGTTCTGGACCAAATTCAATCGTCTGATCTGTGTATTGAGTCAGCACTTGGGCATAAGAAGAAACCAGGTATTTACGGAATGAATCGATAAACACGCCCACGTCTTTTCTATCCGCGCCTTTCAAGTTTGGCCCAAGTAACTTAAGTGCTGCATATTGCGCATTCACATAAGGCATCAACTCTTCTTCCACAATGACCTTCAATAATTCTGGGTCTTGGTGGATGTTGTCTTGTTCACTCTTCAAACGCTCAAATGCAACTTCTGCTACTTGAGTCATCATCTGGTATGGCTGAGTACGATCAATCGACTCTGCAGCAAAAGCTTGAGCCGACATAAGAAAAGCGACGGCTGTTAGAAACCATACCTTGAATAAGTTATTCGTCTTTAACATGTGTCTACTCCTTAGCTTCGCTATCATCAGAACCACCAACGCTATACAGCACTTGGCCAATCAAATCTTCTAGTACTAATGCTGATTTGGTGTCTTCAATCGAGTCACCATCAACCAACATCTCTTCATCATCAAAAATGAAACCCGGCACCAAGCTGATGTACTGCTCACCGATTAAGCCAGATGTTAAGATTTGAGCACTAGAGGTATCTGGAAATTGTGAGTACTTCCCGTCAATAGACAGTTCCACGACAGGAAGGTAGCTCTCGGTATCAAGTTCAATACTTTTAACTCGTCCAACAACGACGCCACCCACTTTCACTGGAGAACGAACTTTTAGGCTGCCAATGTTGTCAAAGGTCGCTTTTAGATTGTAAGTATGGTTCGAACCTATGCCTTTTACGTCAGCGACTTGAAAGATCATGATTAAGATTGCGCAAATTCCGGCAATAACAAAGGTACCGACCCATAATTCTAATTTTCGAGTTTGTTGCATGATTAATTCCCAAACATCAATGCGGTAAGAACAAAATCTAGCCCTAGTACCGCTAGAGAAGAGTGCACTACAGTGCGTGTGGTTGCCTGACTGATACCTTCAGAAGTCGGTACCGCGTCATAACCATTGAAAAGTGCGATCCAAGTTACGGTGATAGCGAAGACCATACATTTGATCATGCTGTTACCAATATCTCGGCCAAGCTCAACTGAAGACTGCATCGCAGACCAGAAACTGCCGTGATCAATACCTTTCCAATCAACACCCACTAACTGACCGCCCCAAATGCCTACCGCCATAAAGATCATAGCAAGCAATGGCATTGAGATAAGCCCGGCCCAAAGACGTGGTGCAATTATGCGTTTAAGAGGGTCAACGGCCATCATCTCAAGGCTTGAGATCTGCTCTGTTGCCTTCATTAAACCAATCTCTGCCGTGAGTGCTGAACCGGCTCGACCTGCAAATAATAACGCAGTCACCACAGGCCCCAGCTCACGTAACAGTGAAAGCGCGACCATTTGGCCAAGGTTACCCTCAGCGCCGTAGTCAATTAACACGACATAGCCCTGCAGGCTGAGCACCATGCCAATGAACAGACCCGAAACTAAAATAATAGCCAATGACTGAACGCCAACGCTATAAAGTTGTTTTACTAATAAAGGGAAGTTTTTTAGTCGCGGGATGCCAAACAAAGCCCCAAATAACATCAGGCTTGCTCGACCAAATGACTCACAGATCGCAAGTGTGCGCTTACCGACACCCGC
Organism: Vibrio splendidus 12E03; assembly: GCF_000272105.2. Classification (GTDB taxonomy): domain Bacteria; phylum Pseudomonadota; class Gammaproteobacteria; order Enterobacterales; family Vibrionaceae; genus Vibrio; species Vibrio splendidus_I. The sequence goes on along the minus strand of NZ_AJZD02000093.1, from coordinate 28,183 downwards.
AATAGTTTTAGCAATCATATTAAAACAAATCCTTTTCTAAGCTCTTCGCAGGGAATCTAAATGGTACGGGGCCATCAGCTTCGCCTTGCAAAAATTGCTGCACTCTCGGATCGCTATTGTTGTACAACTCATCAGGTGTTCCAGCAGCAATGATCTTGCTATCCGCCATGAGGTAAACCCAATCAGCAATACTCATCACCTCAGGCACGTCGTGAGAAACAACAATCGAGGTTAAGCCCAAGGCTTGATTGAGATTTCGTATCAATTCAACCAATACGCCCATGGTGATGGGGTCTTGGCCAACAAACGGCTCATCGTACATGATAAGTTCTGGATCCAGTGCGATTGCGCGCGCCAGTGCGGCACGCCTAGCCATTCCGCCAGACAACTCACTCGGCATCAATTGCGCAGCACCACGTAATCCCACCGCTTCAAGCTTAAGTAATACGATGGTACGAATGAATTTTTCATTAAGTTCAGTGTGCTCTCGCAGCGGAAACGCCACATTATCAAAGACATTGAGATCCGTAAAAAGCGCACCCGATTGAAATAGCATGCTCATTTTTTTACGTGCTTGATACAGCTTTCGACGTGATAATGCAGGGATATTGTCGCCATCAAACCAAACTTCGCCTTCATCTGGCGGCAATTGCCCACCGATCAAACGCAGTAAAGTCGTTTTGCCGATCCCAGACGGCCCCATGATTGCGGTTATTTTGCCTTGAGGCACCTCTAAACTGATGTCGTCAAAGATAACGCGCTCACCGCGTGAGAAGCTGAGGTTTTTAACTTTCACAAGCTCAGTGTTCAACATATTTTTGTTGTTTCCTTGCTTTAAAAAACGCCAATTATGGCTGCAATAATAATGAGTCTACTTTAGAATTAAAAGCACTGTTCAATTAATTCATATTAAACAGGAATCTATGCAGGGATTTGAAAGCATTAGAAAATTATCTATTGAGCTCTCTTTCTTGCCTGCTAACTGGTAATTAATTTGCCGAGTGACTTCCCTTTTATCTAGCAACAGGTCAAAATTAGCGGTTAATTCTCCGTTTTTTATTAATTTTTTAGGAATCATCATGCTTGAAGCGATTGCGTTTCTTATTATCGGTCTAGGTTTTTTGGTGTGGAGTGCAGATAAGCTGGTTTACGGCGCCGCTGCTCTTGCTCGCAACTTCGGTATCTCACCACTAGTTATCGGTATGACGATCTTAGCAATGGGGTCTTCGGCTCCTGAAATGATGGTTTCAGCTACAGCAGCGCTTGATGGCAAAACCGATACCGCTGTAGGTAACGTATTAGGCTCAAACATCGCCAATATCGCGCTAATTTTAGGTATTACAGCCCTTATCAAGCCGCTATCAATCAGCTCAGGCGTAATTCGTCGTGAACTACCTTTGATGATAGGTGTCACTTTATTAGCTGGCGCACTACTTTGGGATAACCATTTAGGTTTCTACGAAGGCGTGTTGTTATTTGTTCTTTTCGGCGCTTTCTTGTTTGCCATGCTACAAATCAGCCGCAGTGAGAAAAAGAACGGTGATGCCTTCCTTGACGAGCAAGAATCAGAAATCCCAGAGGGCGTAAGCAACCCTAAAGCCGCAATGTGGGTGGTGATTGGTCTGATCATCCTGCCTTTAGCTGCTGATATGCTGGTTGATAATGCGGTAATCATCGCGAAATACTTTGGCATGAGCGACCTTGTGATTGGTCTAACCATCATTGCCGTAGGTACTAGTCTGCCTGAGCTTGCAGCATCACTAGCCGGTGTTATGAAAGGTGAAGATGATATGGCCGTGGGCAATATCATTGGTTCAAACGTATTCAACATCCTTGCTGTTATGGGTATCCCGGGCATCCTAAACCCTTCGATCTTGAGCGAGTTTGCGATGGGTCGCGACTTCTGGGTAATGCTGGGCGTATCGCTACTGCTTGTGGTCATGGCACTAGGGAAATCTCGTAGCGTGAATCGTATTGAAGGCGGCGTGTTAATCGTAACATTCGTTGTCTACCAAAGTTACCTACTAATGAACATGTCGGCTTAATTGTTGATTTAACTTCCCGTACTTGGAGTATTTGATGTCTCAGCCATTTGATTACCGCAGTGTCGCAAAACAAGTTTTGGAAACCGAAGTTGCAGGTCTCACTCAATTAGACCAATATTTTAATGATGATTTTTGTAAAGCTTGCGACCTTATCCTAAACAACAAAGGCAAAGTCGTTGTGATGGGCATGGGTAAATCAGGCCACATTGGCAATAAAATCGCAGCCACATTGGCAAGTACCGGGACATCGGCTTTCTTTGTACACCCAGGAGAAGCTGCACATGGCGACTTAGGCATGATCGAACCTGGTGATATTGTGATCGCAATATCCAACTCAGGCGAATCGGGAGAAATCCTAAGCCTATTCCCAGTATTAAAGCGTTTGAACATTAAGATCATCAGCATGACAGGTAAGCCAGCATCGAACATGGCGACCTTGTCTGATATCCATTTACAAATTTCAGTACCAGAAGAAGCATGTCCACTGGGCTTAGCGCCAACAACTAGCACTACTGCTACTTTGGTGATGGGTGATGCACTAGCCGTTGCACTTTTACAAGCGCGAGGCTTCACCGCTCAAGATTTTGCACTGTCTCATCCAGGTGGCGCTTTAGGTCGTCAACTGTTGTTGAAGCTCGACGACATCATGCACACAGGCGATTCACTTCCTGTTGTAGCACCTGACGCACTAGTAAGAGACGCTCTACTAGAGATATCTCAGAAAGGCTTAGGCATGACGGCCATCGTTGGTGAAGATGGTCAAATGGCCGGTATTTTTACTGATGGTGATTTGCGCCGTATCTTAGACAAACGCGTTGATATCCATAACACGCAGATCGGTGATGTAATGACACTTAATCCGACGGTAGCTGAACCCAACATGCTTGCAGTTGAAGGCCTAAACTTGATGCAAGCTAAGAGCATCAATGGCCTGATGTTGTGCCAAGAAGGTAAACTGGTTGGAGCGCTAAACATGCATGACTTACTGAAAGCAGGAGTAATGTAATGACACAGACAGTCGAAACTCTATACGGCACGGTCGATGCTAATGTATTTGCAGTAGCAAAAGAGATCAAACTCCTAATTTGTGATGTAGACGGCGTATTCTCAGATGGTCGCATCTACATGGGCAACAACGGTGAAGAGCTGAAAACCTTCCACACTCGTGACGGTTACGGTATCAAATCACTGATGAATGCAGGCATTGAAATCGCGATCATCACGGGTCGCAAATCTCAAATTGTTGAGAATCGTATGACCGCTCTAGGCATTAAGCTGATTTATCAAGGTCAAGACGATAAAGTTAAGGCATACCAAGATATTTGCGATAAGCTTTCTGTAAACCCTGAAAATACAGGTTACATCGGAGACGATCTGATTGATTGGCCTGTAATGGAAAAAGTTGGCTTGAAGGTCTGCGTGGCAGATGGGCACCCGCTACTTGCAAAGCGTGCAAACTACGTGACAACCATTAACGGTGGTCATGGTGCGGTACGTGAAGTCTGCGACCTTATTTTACAAGCAAGAAATGAACTCGACGTGCATAAAGGTTTAAGCATATGAGTTTTACTCGTATTATCTATTTAATACTCATATTTATTGCCTCTTGGTCGACCTATTACCTGTACGACAAAGAGCAAACATCAACGATACAAGTGGCTCCCAATTTGGAGCTGCCCGCGTTTAGTGGCAAAAGCCTGAACAACATTAGCTACGACGAAAGCGGTATTCGCAGCTATCAGGTTGAATCGACATATTTAGAACACTACTCAGTGGTTGGCGATACGCACTTTCAAAACCCAGTTCTTTCGGTATTCCGTGAAGGGCACACGATTGAATGGCAAGTCACCGCTGATCGCGCGATTATGGATAAGAATCAAGTTGTCACTTTTTATGACAACGTTGTGGCAAAGAACCTGTTGCCAGAAGCCAGCTTCGATACAATGACCACTGATAAAATGGTTGTTGAGCTGCCTAGCCGAGATTTTTATTCAGATACTCCGGTCCATATGATCGGTACATTTTTTGAAACTGAGGGACAAGCAATGAAAGGTAACTTCGGTACCAACAATGCAACCCTCTTTAATTCTGTTCAAGGTAGATATGAAACTCTTACACCTTAGTTTATTCGCTTTGACCCTTGCGGCACCTAATGTCTATGCTCTGTCTTCGGATAGCGAGCAACCTGTCTACATTGACTCAGACAGCCAGCAATTGGATATGAAAAGTAACCAAGTGACTTTCCTTGGTGATGTGAACCTTAAACAAGGCAGCATCAATATCAATGCCGACAAGGTTATTGTTACTCGTAACGCCGTAAATGGTGAGATTGAAGAGATTCAAGGCTTCGGTAAGCCAGCAACCTTCTCTCAGCTTACTGACGACGGTAAGACACTCTACGGCGAAGCTGATGACCTACATTACCAGCTTGTTGCCGACCGACTGATCATGACCAAAAATGCGATGCTATCTCAAGATGGCAGCATCATTCGCGGTTCTAAGATCACTTACCAGATCGGTTCTCAGAAATTAGTCGCTGACAGTGGTGAAAACAAACGAGTGTCAACGGTTTTACAACCAACGGAAGTGAATAAGTAACGATGGCTGTTCTTAAAGCAAAAAACCTAGCGAAAACCTACAGTAAGCGTAAGGTTGTTACCGATGTAAGCTTACAGGTAGAGTCAGGCCAGATCGTCGGTCTGCTTGGACCTAACGGTGCGGGTAAAACCACGTCTTTCTATATGATTGTTGGTCTGGTTGCGCGTGATGAAGGTACCATCAGCATTGATGACCGAGACATCAGTATCTTGCCAATGCACAGCCGTTCTCGTCTTGGTATCGGTTACCTGCCTCAAGAAGCATCGATTTTCCGTAAGTTGTCTGTAGAGAACAACATCATGGCGGTTTTACAAACCCGTGATGAGATGACCAACGAACAACGCCAAGATAAGCTGGAAGACCTGCTAGAAGAGTTCCACATCCAACATATCCGCACCAGCAATGGTATGGCTCTGTCAGGTGGTGAGCGTCGTCGTGTTGAGATTGCTCGCGCATTGGCAGCAAACCCGCAGTTCATTCTTCTGGATGAACCGTTCGCTGGTGTTGACCCGATCTCGGTTATCGATATCAAAAAAATCATTGTTCACCTGCGCGATCGTGGCTTGGGCGTTTTGATTACCGACCACAACGTTCGTGAAACATTAGACGTGTGTGAAAAAGCTTACATCGTAAGCCAAGGGCACCTGATCGCTGAGGGTACTCCTGAAGATGTTCTCAATAACGAACAAGTTAAACAAGTTTATCTAGGCGAACAATTCCGTCTATGATTATATAGAGAGTATCGAGAGTTCTAAGAATAATAACTAGGTAAGTCACACTGAATGAAACCCTCATTACAACTTAAGCTAGGCCAACAGTTAGCAATGACTCCTCAATTGCAGCAAGCGATTCGTTTGTTGCAATTGTCTACTTTAGATTTGCAACAAGAGATTCAAGAAGCACTTGAATCTAACCCACTACTCGATGTCGAAGAAGGCAATGAAGACACGCCAACATCGGAAGAAAAACCTAGCAGTGACGAAAAAGAAACCGTTGAAGCCACAGAGCAAGACTTACCTGATAGTTCAGACTTAATCGAAAAATCAGAGATTGGCAACGAACTAGAAATCGACACAACTTGGGAAGACGTCTACAGCGCAAACACCGGTAATACAGGTATCGCAGTTGATGACGACATGCCTGTTTACCAAGGTGAAACCACTCAAAGCCTGCACGATTATCTACTTTGGCAACTCGACCTAACGCCATTCACTGACACCGACCGAAGCATAGCTTTTGCATTAATAGATGCTATCGATGACTATGGCTACCTCACTGTAACTTGTGAAGACATCCTTGAAAACTTCGACAATGAAGAGATCGAGCTTGATGAAATTGAAGCCGTACGTAAACGAATTCAACAATTTGACCCGCTAGGTGTCGGTTCAATCAATCTGCAAGATTGCTTATTACTGCAGCTGGCAACCTTTCCTCAAGATACTCCTTGGCTCAACGAAGCTAAGTTAGTACTTACTAGCCATATTGACCAACTTGGTAACCGTGATTACAAATTGGTTATCAAAGAGACCAAGTTGAAAGAAGCAGAACTACGTGAAGTTTTGCAACTGATTCAACAACTGGACCCGCGCCCTGGCAGTAAGATTACTCCGGATGAAACTGAGTATGTGGTTCCGGATGTATCTGTCTTTAAAGACCTTGGCAAATGGTTAGTGACCATAAACCCTGATAGCGTGCCTAAGCTAAAAGTGAATCAGCAGTACGCTGATCTGGGTAGTAAAGGCAACAGCGCCGACAATCAATACATCCGTTCAAATTTGCAAGAAGCAAAGTGGCTAATTAAAAGCCTAGAGAGCCGAAATGAGACGCTACTCAAAGTTGCGCGATGCATTGTTGAACATCAACGTGATTTCTTCGAACATGGCGAAGAAGCGATGAAGCCAATGGTTCTGAATGATGTTGCGTTAGCTGTTGATATGCACGAATCCACGATCTCTCGTGTGACGACTCAAAAATTCATGCACACACCACGTGGAATCTTCGAACTCAAATACTTTTTCTCAAGCCATGTCAGCACTGACAATGGCGGTGAATGTTCATCTACAGCAATTCGCGCACTCATTAAGAAGCTTGTCGCAGCGGAAAACACCGCGAAGCCTCTAAGTGATAGTAAGATTGCTGCTTTACTGGCTGACCAAGGAATTCAGGTAGCTAGACGTACCATAGCGAAATACCGTGAGTCTCTGGGCATTGCCCCATCGAGTCAGCGTAAACGCCTGCTATAAGCTAATTTAGTCGCTATTTACTCAGCAGCTATAATCAGGCAACTAACTGAAAAGGAAAGTCTATGCAAATCAATATTCAAGGCCATCACGTTGATCTTACCGATTCAATGCAAGACTATGTTCACACCAAATTCGACAAACTTGAGCGCTTCTTTGATCATATCAATAGTGTTCAGGTTGTTTTAAAAGTTGAGAAAATCAATCAAATCGCAGAAGCTACCCTGCATATAAATCAGGGGGAAATCCATGCGACAGCAACAGATGAAAGCATGTATGCCGCGATTGATTCATTGGTTGATAAACTCGTCCGCCAACTCAACAAGCACAAAGAAAAGCTAAGTAGTCACTAACATGCAATTAAGCGAAGTACTTTCATTGGACTGCACCAAAAGTGCAGTCCAATGCACAAGCAAAAAAAGAGCCCTTGAGCTCATCAGTCAGATCGCAGCAGAAAGCTGTGGTCAAGATTCAACAGAACTGTTTGAGTGCATGTTGAGCCGTGAAAAAATGGGCAGTACAGGTATTGGTAATGGCATTGCTATTCCCCACGCTCGTATGAATGTCAGTGATAAAGCGATTGCTGTATTACTGCAATGCCAAGATCCCATCGAATTTGATGCGATTGATAACCGTCCTGTCGACCTACTATTTGCCCTGCTTGTTCCAAGTGAACAATGTAAGGAGCATCTAAAAACCCTTTCTTGTATGGCAGAGCGACTAAACGATAAGCAGACTCTGAAACAGTTGCGTAATGCTCAAAGCGATCAAGAGCTTTACGACATCATGATTCAAGTGCCAACTTGCGAGCAATAACATGCGGTTAATCGTTGTTAGTGGCCAATCAGGGGCCGGTAAAAGTGTTGCGCTACGAGTCCTTGAAGACTTGGGGTATTACTGTGTCGATAACCTGCCAGTAAACCTGCTCAACGACTTTGTCGAATCGGTACGTGAGATAAATCAAAACGTCGCGGTTAGCATTGATATTCGTAACCTACCGAAAGAGCCTCAATTAGTTACAGAGATGCTAGAACAGCTAGAGTCTGCCACTAATATTGATGTGAACGTCTTGTTCCTAGATGCGAGCAAGCAGACGTTACTCAAGCGCTACAGCGAAACACGTAGAATTCACCCTTTATCGATCGGCCAAGAAAAGCTCTCTCTTGAGCAAGCGATTGATTTAGAGAAGACACTCCTGACACCTCTCGCAGAGCAAGCATGCATTGTGATTGACAGTAGCGACTGCAACCTCTACGAATTGAGTGAAAAGGTTCGATTTAAAGTTGAAGGTCAAGAGAAGCAAGAGCTGATTATTGTCTTTCAATCTTTCGGTTTTAAGTATGGCCTGCCAAGTGATGCCGACTATGTGTTCGACGTTCGCTTTTTGCCTAACCCTCACTGGGAACCAGCACTACGGCCTTTAACAGGTCTTGATGCACCAATTCACTCTTTTCTAGAAAAACACGCAGAAGTTCTTGAGCTCAAGCAACAGATCCAAGGCTTTGTTGAACAGTGGTTGCCAATGTTAGAGAAGAATAATCGCAGTTACCTAACGGTCGCGATTGGTTGTACTGGCGGTAAACACCGCTCGGTTTATCTAACTCAAAAAATTGGTGAGTACTTTGAGCAACTTGGCCATCAAGTTCAAATCAGACACGCCTCCCTAGAGAAGCACCAACAGGGCTAACCATGGAATTAACTCGAACTGTACTGATCCAAAATCGCTTGGGTCTTCACGCTAGAGCAGCCGTAAAGTTGGTTGAGCTTGCACAAAGCTTTGATGCAACCATCACTATCCATAGCGAAGAAGATAAAACAGCAACAGCAGACAGCGTTATGGGGCTACTTATGCTGGAATCAGCGCAAGGGCAACATATTACGATTCAAGCTGCAGGTACCGATTCACAGCAAGCACTGGATGCCGTCTGTCATCTCATTGAAGACAAGTTTGATGAGGGGGAGTAGCGAAAACGCTTCACTCACAACGCCTAAGACTCAAACAACGAACCAACCAATATTAAATCTTATTTCTATCTAAGTTTATGATTTAAATAAGCCCCAGAATTAAGTTACTATTCCAACCATTGTTAGAATAATGAGATAGGAGGAAAATATGGCAGAGCAATTAGAATTCGACCAAGCTCACCAAACCCTCCAAGAAGTCAGCGAAGCCCTAGAAAACGGCCGATTTGTTCACGTACGCCGACAACTTCAGGACATGGAGCCTGAAGATATTGCACACCTTTTAGAAGCCTCCCCTCGCAAAAGTCGTGACGTACTCTGGCAACTCACCGATCCTGAAGACTACGGTGAAATTCTTGATGAACTAAACGAAGACGTCAAAGATGCTCTTGTGTCGAAAATGGCACCTGAGACCTTGGCAGAAGCAACCGAAGGTATGGAAACCGATGACGTCGCGTACGTACTTCGAAGCCTACCCGACGATGTTTCTCGCGAAGTCCTTTCTCAAATGGACTCCGTCGATCGTGCATTAGTTGAAACTGCCCTGTCGTACCCTGAAGATTCAGCGGGTGCGATCATGAACACCGACGTAATCACGATTCGTGGTGATGTCGATGTTGACGTTGTATTGCGCTACATGCGTATGCGTGGCGAACTGCCAGATGCAACTGATGCTCTGTATGTTATTGATGAAGAAGAACGTCTTATCGGTAACCTATCACTTACCACGCTAGTAACGACTCAACCTGATGTCCCTGTTTCAGAAGTGATGGATGATGCCGACGAAGCGATCGCGGTTGAAACCAGCGCTTCCGACATTGCGAGCCTGTTCGAACGTCGTAATTGGGTTTCAGCGCCAGTAGTCGATAGTAATCAACACCTTGTTGGTCGTATCACTATCGATGACGTGGTTGATGTTATCCGTGAAGATGCCGAGCACTCAATGATGAGTATGGCGGGTATGGACGATGACGAAGATACCTTCGCACCAGTCGTAAAATCCGCTCGTCGTCGTAGTGTGTGGCTTGGTGCTAACGTACTCGCTGCGCTGGCTGCCGCATCAGTATCGAATATGTTTGAAGCAACGCTCGATCAAATGGCAGCGATTGCGGTTCTGATGACTATCGTGCCTTCGATGGGCGGGGTTGCTGGTAACCAAACCGTTGCACTGGTGATTCGTGGTTTAGCACTTGGTCATATCGGTGACAGTAACAAACGCGAACTGCTACTCAAAGAGGCAGCCATCGGCTTCCTAAACGGCGTTCTATGGGCCGTTATCATTGGTGGTATCGTGGTGGCTTGGAAAGGTAACTGGATACTGGGAGGCATCATCTCAGCGGCGATGATGACTAACTTGATTGTCGCAGGTATCGCCGGTGTAACCATCCCGGTAATGCTGAAAAAGATGAATATCGATCCAGCCCTTGCTGGCGGTATGGCACTGACCACAGTAACCGATGTTATTGGCCTATCGGTGTTCTTAGGCTTAGCAACCATACTTATCTAGCTTGATTAGCGACTCGGTAAATACAAAAAGGGAGCCATTGGCTCCCTTTTTTAATGCATCAGATTTAAATCTCATGTTTAAACTTGGAGTTTAAACTGAAGCAAATTACTCACCCGCGACTTTCATCGACTCAAGCAGGATAGAACCCGTTTGAATTTGCGAACGTGTTTCTACGTCGTTACCCACAGCAACAATCTGAGTAAACATGTCTTTTAGGTTACCGGCGATTGTTACTTCTGATACTGGGTATTGGATCTCTCCGTTTTCAACCCAGAAACCCGCAGCGCCACGAGAGTAATCACCCGTTACAGTATTAACGCCTTGGCCCATCACTTCAGTCACTAGGAAACCCGTACCCAACTCTTTTAGCATCTGCTCAAAGTTTTGGCCGGTCGATTTAACGAACCAGTTATGAATACCGCCCGCATGACCGGTTGGTGTCATGTCCATTTTACGTGCTGCGTAACTCGTCAGTAGATAAGTCGCCAGAACACCATCAGTGATGATTTCGCGATCTTGAGTGAACACACCTTCACTATCGAATGGGCTTGAAGCCAAACCACGCAAGATATGTGGTCGCTCAGAAATGTTAAACCAGTCAGGTAGGATTTTCTGACCGAGATGATCCAATAGGAATGACGACTTGCGGTAAAGGTTACCGCCACTGATCGCCATCACAAGGTGACCAATCAAGCCAGTAGCAACATCGTTAGCGAACATAATTGGGTATTGGCCTGTTGGTAGCTTTTTCGCATCCAAACGGCTAATGGTCTTTTCTGCTGCTTCTTGACCTACGCGCTCAGGCGTCCATAGCTCATCACGGTGACGTGCAACGGTATAGCTGTAGTCTCGCTCCATCTCACCGTTGGCGCCTTGTCCAATCACACAGCAGCTGGTGCTATGACGGCTTGAAGCGTAGCTTGCTAGTAGGCCATGGCTATTACCATAAACCTTAACGCCATAGTGGCTGTCGTAGCTTGCGCCATCACTCTGTTTGATCTTGTCGCTATAAGCTAACGCCTGCTTCTCAGCAGCAATCGCAATCTCAGCAGCATAATCAGGATTTGGTTCATCAGGGTGGAAAAGATCCAAGTCTGGAATTTCTTTTACCATGTATTCTTTTGCTGCAGGACCTGCAAATGGGTCTTCAGACGTGTACTGAGCGATATCAAGTGCAGCCGCGACGGTTTGAGCAATCGCCTTTTCACTCAGATCAGATGTAGATGCGCTGCCTTTTTTCTGGCCGCGATAAACAGTAATACCTAGCGCACCATCACTATTAAATTCAACGTTTTCCACTTCACACATACGTGTTGAAACACTTAAACCCGTTGACTTAGTAATAGCGACCTCAGCTGCGTCTGCACTCACTGATGCCATATCCAACGCTTTAGCTACTGCGGCTTCTAGCTCAACTCTTTGCTGGGCGACTTGCTGTTTTACATCCATATCTATTCTAATTTTTTAGGTCAATATTACGTAGGATAACAAGAATTTCGCTTTCTCCCCAAGATTCTTGCTAAAATAGGCAATATATTCGTTTGAGATAGTGACATAGGCAGAAAAGATGGCTCGCAAAAACCAAAAAGCCCCATGGGAACCAGAAGAAGAAATCATCTGGGTAAGTAAGACAGAAATGAAAACGGACATGGATGCCCTGCAAAAGCTGGGAGAAGAGCTTGTTGGTCTAAAGCCTTCTGTATTAGACAAATTTCCGCTGTCTGAAGATTTGGCACAAGCGATTAAAGATGCACAACGCTTTAAAAATGAAGCGAAGCGTCGTCAACTTCAATACATTGGTAAAGTAATGCGTAATGTCGATCCTGAGCCAATTCAAGCGGCTTTGGATAAAGTACGTAACAAACACTCACAAGCAACAGCTGAGCTACATAAGCTTGAGCAACTGCGTGATCGTGTTGTTGCTGAAGGTGATGCGGCTATTTCAGAAGTAATGGAAATGTACCCTGAAGCAGACCGTCAGCGTCTTCGTCAGCTAGCTCGCCAAGCTAACAAAGAGAAATCAGCGAACAAGCCTGCAAAGTCTTCTCGTGAGATCTTCCAAATCTTAAAAGAGCTAAAGCTAGAAGACTAATCGTTATCTCGCTTTACTCATAGAGTGAATAAAAGACCTAGCACATGCTAGGTCTTTTTGTTTTCTACGTACTCAATATCAGGGAGATTAAACAGGAGTGATGAGTCGTCACTCACCCGCTTTAACAAATGAGCTTAATTCTGTCTGTGGATGATCCGCCGTCAGTGCCTCTATCGAGTCTTCCACCAACACCTTGCCTAGCGCCACAAACACAAACTTATTCGCGATACTGCGTGCGTCACCTAAATGGTGAGTCACCATCAAGACCGTAATATTTCGCTCTGCCGCTAATCGCTTCACTAAGCTAAGCATCTCTTCACGCAGCAAAGGATCAAGCGCAGAGAAAGGCTCATCAAGCAGCCAAATATCATGAGGTTGGACAAAACAACGCGCTAGTGCGACACGCTGGCGTTGACCGCCGGATAAGTGCTCAGGCAATCTATCCAAATACTCAGCGACGCCAACTTGCGCTGCAGCTTGTTCCACAGATTGCTTTTGGGTTGCGGTAAGCTTTAACCCCGGATGTAAGCCTAATCCAATATTTTCACGCACCGTGAGATGGGCAAATAGGTTGTGCTCTTGAAACAACATCGCCAACGGGCGTTGATGTGCCTCTTTACCAATCAGCGACTGCCCAGCCACTGAGATCTCACCCGATGTAGGCTCGATAAATCCAGCAACTAGCGCCAACAGTGTTGATTTGCCCGCACCACTTGGTCCCATCAGAGCAACAATATCGCCCTGCTCTGCTTGGAAATCAAAACTAAACAACTCTTGGTGATAGTGGTAATCCACATCTTTCATCACTAACATCATCGGTTCCTTAACTTTTTAGCATTGAGATTTGAGGTTCGAGTAAATAAAAATTCAATGAAGCTAAAACTGCCCACACTCAATAGCAGCAGACTAACCGAAACAACGGCTGCGGCTTCCATCTGATAGCTGCCTAGCAGTTGGAATAGGTACAAAGGCAGTGTTCTAAAGTCTTGGCTACCAAATAAGGCAATCGCACTTAAGTCGCCCATCGCCAGCATAAAGCTGATCGAGAAGGCTTGCGCCATCGGCTTACGTAATGCGCGCCACTCCACCAACCTAAAGCGAGTGAATCCTGTCATTCCTAAGCTTGCACACACATACTGGTACTGCTGAGACAAATGCAGCATAGGTTGAGCTAAGGTTTTAATTACGTAAGGCAGTGCCATTAAACTGTTGACGGCAATCACGATAAAGAAAGCCAAGCTGAACACATCGGTAAATGAGCGTAATAGTAGGAAGATACCCGTACTGATCACTAGCCCCGGAGTGACTAAGATAATAGTGCCAATCAGCTCGATTTTATCGGCTCGAAAGTTCTTATTCTGTAAGCGCCATGCTCTGCTGGTCAGTAGTATCGCGATACCAATACCAACCGCGATAACACTTGCTAATGACGCGACTTTAACCGAGGTCATTAATGCCGCCCAAAACGGCTCACTGCTGAGTACTGTCAGTGCTTGCGAGTTAATACCACTGACGATAACCATAGCTAATGGCGGCAATACCAGCATTGAGACTATGATGATCCAGAAGCTGTCCCAAGCTTTTGACCACCAGCTGTCCTTAACCAAATATTTCTCTTCCGCCAACTGGCTAGCCGTCACAGAAATAGGTTTCGATAGGCGTTGAATGCTGACCGCGAGCACTCCACACAGCAGCATTTGCCATATCGCGAGCAAGGCACCAGCCTGCAGGTCAAAGTCGAATTTAATCGCTTGATAAATAGCGAGTTCGATAGTGGTCGATTTCGGACCTCCACCTAGCGCCATCACGGTAGCAAAGCTAGTAAAGCACAACATGAAGACTAAGCCACATACATGAGGCAGTTGTTGTCTCAATCGCGGCCATTCGACCCACCTGAATTTGTTCCAATGACTCATACCCAAATGAGCACACAGCTTATGTTGCTCGGCAGGCACGGTATCTAAGGCTTGTAAAAGTAAGCGACTGGCATAAGGCAAGTTAAAGAAAACGTGTGCCAGCAAAATACCATTCAATCCGTATATGGAGAATGGCAGTTCAATATCGAAGTTCGCCAAAAATTTAGCTAACCAACCACTATTGCCATAGATCGCAAGTAAGCCAAATACACCGACTAACACCGGCAGGACTAAGGTCGACGCGAACAGCCTTAACAATAAAGCGCGTCCAAAAAATTGTCTACGACACAGCGCATGAGCAATAGGTATAGCAAAGCCAACACTCAGCACCGTTGAGAGTGTCGCCTGATAAAAACTGAATTTCGTTACATGCCAATAGTAGGGATCGGACCATACTTGGCTGATATCAAGAGAAGGGGCATTGCTAAGCAATGCCCCAACTGCTGAAACCACGAAGGCGGTAATGAGTATCGCAACCCAGATACCTACCTTAGGTGTTTTCTTTATCATAAATTGATTTTTACCGTAAACAGTTCACTCAAAGTATATCGAACGAACTTTTAAATACAGAAAGCCTATTTCTTTAAAGTAAGTTAGAAAGTAAGTGCACTCTGCCATTCACGAATCCAAGGCTTACGCTTCTCGGCGATCTCTTCTGAGCTAAAGCTCAGCGCTTTCTGAGGAACCGTAAGTTGCTCAAACCCTTTTGGTAACTCAACATCCGTCACTGGGTACATCCAGTTACCTGTTGGCATCGCCGATTGGAATTCATCACTTAGGATAAACGCCATAAACTCATCAGCAAGTTTCTCGTTCTTACTGCCTTTAACTTTAGCGGCCACTTCCACTTGAGTGTAATGCCCTTCTTCGAAGCTTGCTGCTGCATACTTAGAATCGCTCTCAGCAATAATGTGGTAAGCCGGAGACGTTGTGTAAGACAAGACTAAATCTGACTCGCCTTCTAGGAACATAGAGTAAGCTTCAGACCAACCTTTGGTTACAGTCACTGTTTTCTGGGCAAGCTTCTTCCATGCTGTAGTTGCTTCATCACCGTATACCGACTTCATCCAAAGCATCATGCCTTGGCCAGGTGTTGATGTACGTGGGTCTTGGTAGATAACCTTAAGATCATCACGCTGCTCAACCAACTCTTTAAGGCTCTTCGGTGGGTTTGCTAACTTCTCTTTGTTGTAAACAAAAGCAAAGTAACCAAAGTCATAGGGAACAAAAGTGCTGTCGTTCCAACCATTAGGAAGCGTTACTGATGAAGTATCAACATTATGCTCAGCCAATAAGCCCGTCGCTTTCGCTTCAGCCATCAGGTTGTTGTCGAGACCTAGCAAGATATCGGCTTTGCTGTTTTCGCCTTCAAGACGTAAACGGTTCAGGATAGAGACGCCATCTTCTAGAGCGACAAAATTCACATCACAACCACACTTCTCTTCGAATGCTTTTTCAACGGCAGGACGAGGGCCCCAATCCGCAGCAAAAGAGTCATAGGTGTATACAGTCAAAGTGTTCTCTGCAGCAAAGGCAGAAAAAGAAATAGCTGTAGTAACAGCAAGGGTAGTTAATATGAATTTCACTGGACGCTCTCCATGGTCTGAGCGGCACAGGTTTGAGGGAGGAGAACGGTTGAGGTTGTTCCTAACTCAATTCCTACGCCAGCATTATCTGGTTCAGGTTTACGGGTCCCAAGCATCTGCTTGATCTCAGCTCGCATTCATTATTTGAATGGTTTGCTCCCCGATGAGTGTTCAGGATTGTAATTTGATTTTTAACAATAAGCTATCAAGTTTGGATCAATTACGTTGATCGTAGCCCCAACGTGGCATTAAACCTTGTTCTATACCTAAGTGATCAAGGATACGCGCCACCATAAAGTCGACCAAATCTTCAATTGACTTAGGTTGATGATAAAAACCCGGGGCTGCAGGCATGATCGTCACACCCATGGTCGAAAGCTTGTGCATGTTTTCGAGATGAAGCGTCGAAAATGGCGTCTCACGAACCACTAACAACAGCTGGCCTCGCTCTTTCATGACCACATCGGCTGCTCGCTCAATCAGGTTATCCGATAGACCATGAGCAATCGAAGCCAAGCTTCCCGCGGAACATGGGCAAACGACCATCTGCTTCGGCGCTGCTGAACCAGAGGCAACCGGCGAGAACCAATCATCTTTGCCACACACCACCAGCTTTTGAGGGTCGCAGCCAAGGTGTTTAACTAAAGCTTGTTTCGCCGCATCTGGCCCAGCAGGTAACTTAAGTTCATGCTCGGTCGCCAATACCACTCGCGCTGCCGATGAAATCAGCAAGTAGACCTGATAATCGGCTGCCAAAAGGCATTCAAGTAAACGCAGGCCATAAGGCGCACCGGATGCGCCAGTGAAAGCAAGAGTTATCGCTTTATCGTGTTTTGTCATGTTCTCAATTACTTCAAATTATAAGGTCGTGGATGCCGTTAGCCTTTGAGTGCCAATCCATCCAACAATTTTTGGTGAATGCCACCAAAGCCACCATTACTCATTACCAAGATTTGGTCGCCCGCTTGTGCCTCTGAGACAATTTTAGCAACGAATGCATCCATGTCATCACTCACGTGTGCAGGTTGATGGCACGCATCGGCAACATCTTGAACTGACCAATCAATGTTATCCGGTTGGAATAAGTAGGTAGAATCCGCCTGCTTCAACGAATCAGCCAGGGTTTCTTTGTGCACACCACGTTTCATGGTGGCAGAACGAGGTTCTAAAACGGCAATGATTTTCTTAGTGTCGACCTTATTACGTAATCCGCCCAGAGTAAGTTCAATCGCCGTTGGGTGATGAGCAAAATCGTCATAAACAGAAACACCTGCCACCTCGCCTTTAAACTCTAAGCGACGCTTGGTATTAATGAAAGTCGCCAGTGATTCACATCCTAAGTCGGGTGTCACACCGACATGTCTTGCCGCCGCAATCGCCATCAAGGCATTACTTACGTTATGATCACCAACCAAATCCCAGTCTACGGTTCCAACACATTCATTTTGGAAGTAAACCTCAAATTGAGAGCCATCTTTGACCAGTTTTTTGGCATCCCAATCGCCTTGCTCGCCACTCGATTCAGTTTCGCTCCAGCAACCGCGAGCTAAAACATCTTGAATAGCGATATCCTGCTTAGGTGAGAAAATGCGACCATTGCTTGGCACAGTACGCACCAAATGATGGAATTGTCGCTTAATCGCTTCAAGATCGTCAAAGATGTCCGCATGATCGAACTCTAGGTTATTCATCACTAAGGTTCTTGGGTGGTAATGAACGAACTTAGATCGTTTATCGAAAAAAGCACTATCGTATTCGTCGGCTTCTACCACGAAGAACATACTTTCACCAAGGCGCGCAGAGATACCAAAGTTACCCAACACACCGCCAACTAAGAAGCCCGGTGCATAGCCACAATCTTCCAAGATCCAAGCCAACATGCTTGATGTCGTGGTCTTACCGTGCGTTCCAGATACCGCTAACACCCAACGGTCATGCAGCAGGAACTCTTGCAACCACTGAGGACCAGAGGTGTATCTAAGGTTGTTATCCAACACATACTCAACACACGGATTACCGCGGCTCATTGCGTTACCGATAACCACGAGATCCGGCCTTGGCTCTAATTGGCTAGGGTCGAACCCTTCAATAATTTCAATCCCTTGTGATTCCAACAAGGTGCTCATTGGTGGGTAAACATTCGCGTCGCTACCCGTAACCTTGTGACCTAATTGACGAGCCAATACCGCAGCCCCCCCCATGAAGGTGCCACAAATTCCTAAGATATGAATATGCATAAATTACTTCCAAACGCTTGGCTAAATAAACGATGCCTAATTAAAACGGCTTGCACTCATTATCATTAAATGGCGATTAAAAGCGAGCGGCAATGCAAAACAAATTTAGTCGACATAGTAAGTGAGATCTGTGTCGCTTAGTTCATTACCATTAAAAAGATCTAACCTTTAGAATTTAGGTAAGCGTCTAGATGAATAAAGCCCACTCAAGAGGCCGAATCTACAGTGCTCAAATCCCCCCTAATATTGAGAGAAGTTTAAGGAAATAACATGTCTGAGATGCGCACCCTTGGTGAGTTCATTGTTGAGAAACAGAGTGACTTCCCCCATGCAAGCGGTGATCTATCATCCCTTTTGTCGTCTATTCGACTTGCTGCAAAAATTGTTAACCGTGAGATCAACAAGGCTGGCCTAGTCGACATCACTGGCGCTGTTGGTACAGACAACGTGCAAGGTGAAGAGCAGCAAAAGCTAGACCTTTACGCGAACGACAAATTTAAAGCGGCTCTAGAAGCTCGTGACCAAGTTTGTGGTGTTGCAAGTGAAGAAGAAGACGAAGCTGTCGCCTTCAATAAAGAGCTCAACAAAAACGCAAAATACGTTGTACTGATGGATCCACTTGATGGCTCTTCAAACATCGACGTGAATGTATCGGTTGGTACAATTTTCTCTATCTACCGTCGAGTATCACCGATCGGTACGCCACCAACACAAGAAGATTTCCTACAGCCAGGACACAAGCAAGTAGCCGCGGGTTACGTGATTTACGGTTCTTCAACCATGCTTGTATACACAACAGGTGCTGGCGTAAATGGCTTCACCTACGACCCATCACTGGGTACCTTCTGCCTATCTCATGAAAACATGATGATTCCAGACGAAGGTAAGATTTACTCAATCAACGAAGGTAACTACATCCGCTTCCCTACGGGTGTGAAAAAGTACATTAAGTACTGCCAAGAGAATGAGCCAAGCGACAACCGTCCTTACACATCACGTTACATCGGTTCTCTAGTTTCAGATTTCCACCGTAACCTGCTGAAAGGCGGCATCTACTTGTACCCAAGCACGCAAAGTCACCCTCAAGGTAAACTGCGCCTGCTTTATGAGTGCAACCCAATCGCTTTCCTTATGGAACAAGCGGGCGGCATCGCTTCAGACGGTGCTCAACGTATCATGGATATCAAACCAACTGAGCTACACCAACGTGTACCTTTCTTTGTTGGCTCAACAGACATGGTTCGTAAAGTAGAAGAGTTTCTTGAGTTGAACCGAGACTAAACCCCTCGTTCATTTCTCAAAATAGCGTCATTAAAAAAGCCAGCATTCACATGCTGGCTTTTTGTTTGGTAACTCAGAATATATAGCGACTAAGCGTTATTCCGCTTACACCAGTTACCCGAAAGTATTTCTTTATTAGCTGTTAGATCAAGCTGATACAAATATACCCATGCTAATCCAAATATAGTCTCTATTTGCTCGCGACGATACTCAACAGGAACATCTTCTAGCCGATCGAGCGACTCTAAAATTTCGTCGTTAATGATATAGACCTCGCCAGCGACACTTTTCTTTCCCAAAATCATCGCCGGATAGGTACCTAAATCAAAAAGCGCGTATTCCTTAGGTGTATCAAACTTCCCTAATAAATCACAGCCCTTCAAATAATGGTGATTCGATTGGCCTTGTCTCAAGGTTCCATAGACGAACACAAGATGTTGCATAAACCCTCCATAAGCCGTTCATCTCTGCAATTCGATGAATGGCTAAACACTCTCGACCTAAACCGCTCTACTCGAACTCAAATTGATAGAGAAGATCCACAGCACTGTCTAGGCCAGAAACAGCTTCAACATAGAGATCCTGCATCAATCGATAACGAACCGTAAATTCACCGAGCGAGTTAAAGATGCCCACACCATACTTCACCTGTAAACCAGGTAGGATGTAGCCACTTACCGTCACCTGAGAATCATCGCCAGATCCTGCGGTATCCAGTTGCAAGTCCTGTACACCAAAGGCTTCACCGATTTCGCCGACAACCTTACCACTCTTCGCTAAACTCAAACCGATTAAGGTCGTTGTCATCGAACCGCTCGACTCACCGTCGATATCTTGGCCACGCAAAATATAAGACAGCGCGTTAGCTTGTGGCATCGCGGGGTCAGAATAAATCTCGATGGTCGGCTCTGTCGCAGGGCCTGTCACTCGAATACCGGCAGTCACATCATCCTGAGTATTATCAGGGTTACGAATCGCGTTGATGGCTACGTATGGCTGATCCGGTGGTCCATTCATTAGGATCTTACCCTCTTCGATCAACAGGTCTTGCCCGAATGATTGATAAGTACCATCGACGATGTTCACTTCACCTGTAATAAATGGACCTTGGTCTTTTTGAGCCACGTTGAGCTTACCGACCAAATCACCTTCAAGACCGAAAGCAGACAATTTAAAGTCATCACCAATGGAGATATTAATGTTGGTCATGACATTAAATGGAATCGTATCTTCGTTTTCTGGCTCTAGATCTTTATTCAAGATAACTTGATCAGAAGAGACACCAACCGCTGACGGTGGTAAGTCTTCTACAACAATGCGTCCCCATGGTAATGCAATATCACCGGTAATTTTTGCCAGTTCTGGTGTGACATCAATGGTCATATCAGGCACGACCTTGACCTTAACCATCGGTGGGATATCAACCATCAACTCATCCGCGAAAACTCTAACGTTAGAGTGCCATGCTTTAAGATCTTGCCAATCTCCGGTTCCCTCAATATCAAGGTGACCATCAGGCGTTTCGACATTCGCATCCAGTTTTGCACTATAACCATCAAAGTCGAGGTCGATGCGGCCATCTTTCACATCAACAGGCGTAACATCGCCTTTGACTTGAATACCATCAACAGAGAATTGGCCAAAGACTTGAGGGTGCATCAGAGAGCCTTTAACTTGAAGATCACTCTCAAGGTCGGCTTTCAATAAGCTGTATTCACCTAGAATTGGTTGTAAGAAATCAAGATGGAACGTGGTCAGCTTAATTGCCGCATCGACCATTTTGTCTTCGGCAAGAATATCCGGTAACGACACCGTGCCAGACAGGTCACCATTGTCGGAAACATCCAACTTAAAATCGGCATCCAGTTTGTTGTCTTTCAGTTGGGCATTCAATGCAACGCTTTCCCAACCCAGTGTGATTGGCTCACCCACTTGTTGAACAACCTGACCTTTCGGCATATCAACGCTTACCGTGACTTCAGGCTCATCTTGTTCAGACCACTTTGCATGAGCAGTCGCATTGACTAAGCCCTGTAATTGCGTCTCTTTAGGCACAAAGGCTTTAATCTGCTCGAAATCGAATTGATTGATGGCTACCTTGGCCTCACCCGATTTTCCGACACGAACGTCTTCATCCAAACACACGCTCGAACCCGATTGTTTCCAACAGTGCGCTTGAACATCGGCAAACTGTTTATCAACATCCGCCTTTATCGCGACAGGTTGGTCTAATACCCAAGGACCTTGCTGAGTGGTGATTTTGACTCTGTCTAACGACCCATCCCAAATGATAGAAGGCTTTTGAATCAACTCTCCGGAAATAGCTAAGCTTGTAGACACGATGTCGGATATCACATCAAGTGTCACTGTGTGTTTCTTCTCACCACCACTCACCGTGAGATCAATGCTTTTTACGCTCTGATCTTGATAGGTTAGGTTGTTAGCTTTTAATTCAAGATCAGCTTGAGCTTCAGGCAATGGCAGAGGAACCACAGAACCATTAAGCGACAAGGATTCTAGTGTTGCTTCGTTATTCCAATCTACCTTATCCACATTTAGAGCTAGATCGACTTCAGGCTTTTTCGTTGGACCACTGAGCTGGATGTTACCAATCACTTTACCTTTCAAATCAGGGACGCTTTTTACAAGCTCAGGGAAGTCAATCTCAACACCCATGTCCCATTTCTTATCAAGCTCACCCTGAGCCTTAATCGAGTTAACACCGTGAGCTAAGCTCAAACCACTGGTTTTCAGTTTTGGTTCACCGCTCGCGCTGCGATCCGACGCTGACAACTGACCTTCGATATCCAGAGGGTATTCTCGCAAGATCCCTTCAATATCCAATTTAGGCAGTTCAATCGCCCAGCCGCCCGCTTCCGTCAACTCACCAGAGGTGACGATGTTTCCACTAATGTTGCCCTCAGCTTCTGGCCACTGCAGACCCGGTTGAATATCTTTGAGTGTCACGTCAGCTTGCCAGTTAACGAGACTCTTCCAGTTCGCTTTAACGACACCGTTAAGTTCACCGCCTAGCGTGTTCAGTTTTAAGCGCTCAAGTTCAATCTGTTCTGTGGTGCCCTTTCCCTGTAGATCGATGGTTAAAGCAGGTATCTCCTTACCATCAGCTTCACCTTTAAGCTGCACATTAAAGCCATCTAATGAGCCATCGGCTTTGAATTGCTCAATAGTCGCTTGGTAATCGCTTTTCCCGGTAAGGGGCCACTGCGCTTGCCCGCCTTCTAAGAGAAGGTCAAATGGCAGAGTCGGCTCTAAGGGTTGAATATCCCCAGACAGCTTTGCCTCAATCAGCTCAGAAAATTGGGAGTCTAGGTTTAGCTTAGCCACGCTGCCTTGTACTTTCAGAGACAACTTCTGCCCAGCAAGGTCGGTTTCTTTCACTAACGCATCCAAAGAAAGCTCTAACGGATAACCGCCCTTAAGCTCAACCTTCGTCGTTAGATTTGCGCTTGCTTGTGGCATATCGAGTTCGAGAGTGGAAACATCAACCGTGTGTTTACCCGCGCGAGCCTCAAGCCCAAGGTGGTTCACCACAATCGGTGTTTCTTGTTCTAAGGTAAAGCGGTTGAGGTCAAAACGCTCCAACACAACCTGTAAAGGAATCCAGACTTCCGGCAATTCGATAGCAGTTTTAACAGCAGCTTCTGGCTCAACCTTTTCTGCTTGCGGTTCTTCTGTCGATTCCGCGAGTTTAACCTTAAGATCATTGAATAAGGTTGGCGATACCGTCAGCTTTTCACCTTGCATACTCAAAGCCGTAGAGAACAGACTCCATTCAATTTCATGCCCTAAGATATTCAACTTAATATCAGACAAAGCGATACGGTTGATTACGATTGGCAACGGTGTTTTTACCGATGTTACGGGCGGAGTAGGTTCTGTTTCTTCTGTAGAGGCAGGAGGCAGTTCAGTAAATGCGAAGTCCAACCCTTGAATCGCTAAACGATCGACACACAGCTTAGGGTCGAGCAGGCAGCGAGGATTAATAGCCAAGTTCAACTTTTGAACTTTGGTATCGATATGTAGACTGTCATCTTTAAACTGAACATTATTAAGCGTAAAGCTCGGAAACAGAGCCCCTTTAGTGCTTTCCACTTTAAGCTGTGGCAATGCTTTTTCAGCGCCCCACAGCACAGTGTTCAACCCTGGGTTGGTAAACAAAACAAAACCTAGCAGGGCTATCAACAACAGCAAAATAGACGTCAATGAGATCGACGTCCACTTAATGAATTTTCCCATCACTTTGATCATAATTCTGGCCCTAAACTAAAGTGTAACTGGAACTCATCACCTTTTTCTGCATCTAGACCCCAAGCAAAATCTAAACTCACTGGACCAACAGGTGACGCCCAACGAACACCGACACCAGTGCCGTGTTTCCATTCAGGTTTATCATTAAATGCATCACCAATGTCGTAGAATGCCGCTCCCCACCAGTTTCCAACCAAGCGGTATTGGTATTCAAACGAACTGGTTGCCATGAATTTTGCACCCGTTAGTGCACCACTTTCATCTCGAGGAGAGATCGATTCATAACCATAACCACGAATGCTATTGTCACCACCAGCAAAGAATCTTAGGGAGGGAGATAGCTTATCAAACTCGTCGGCAAAGTTGCCGCCAAATTGAAGTCGAGTTAAGCCTCGGTGATTGTTACCAATGCTTCGAATCCAAGCGGTTTGACCTTGAAAACGAACAACCTTAGTTTCAGATAACAAGGTATCGTCAGCCGCTTCAACCATGATGGTTTGTTTGTCACCCCACATTGGCATCGAGCCACCACGAGTTCGAGTGCGTGAGAAAGAGATACCCGGCAGTACGAATTGTGCCAGGTCATCTTGTAAACCTTGTTCGTAGTTTTCGACCAAGTATCGAATGAACACAGTACGTTGCCAGCCATTATCCAAACGCCAATATCTTTCTAAGGCAAGGTTTGATTCCAAACTCTTGGTATCACGATTATCCAAATTTTTCATACCGTACTTAACTTGGTAGTAGTCATTAAGTACGTCATCCAATGGGATTTTATAAGCAGCCGTGATCGTCTGCTCAGGCTTCGAGATCGACAAGCTACTATTGAAGCTATGGCCTCGATCATTAACCCAAGGTTTTTTCCATTTGAGAGTGCCTTTCACACCAAGGTCGGTTGAGACACCGATACCCGTTTCGATTTGGTTACGAGCTTGCGGAGCAAGGCTAACCTTCATCGGGATCTCTCGGCCTTCGCCTAACTGGCTTAAATCTGGTTCAACAAATACCGAGGAGAACCAATCCGTATTGGACAGGTTTTGGTTGTACTCACCGACTTTGGTGATTGAGTAAGGTTCGCCATCCTCAAATGGTTTAAGTGACTGCACCTTATCTTCTTCTATCTGGCTACCAGTAACCTGAGTAGTACCAAAGTGATAGCGGATACCACTGTTATAATGAAGACGAACATAAGCGCGGTTCAATTCAGGAGCGACTTCTAGTTTACTGAGGTCATAAGCACCATCGAAGTAGCCTTTCGCTAAGCCAAGGTTGCGGATCGACGATTTCAAAGAGTCATAATTACCATGATTCAGAGTCGAACCTTTAGACAAGCTACTCCTCGCTATCAAGGCTAAAAAGTCTGGGTCATCTTTGGCTTCACCCGTCAGAACGATATCTGAAGTATAAATAACAACAGGCTCTCCCGGCTCAACCGTAACGGTCATTTCGGTATCATCTTCGGAGTGAGTAAATGTGATTTTAGGGTGGTAGTAGCCTAACGCATTCAGGGCTTCTTTAATCATAGATTCCAAACGAGATTGGAACCTTAGTGAAACCGAATACTCTTCTTCAGGGATCGCACTCAGATAAGCATCAACATTATCCTCAAGCGCTCCATCCAGCCCTTTAATTTCAAGGGAAACGTCAGCGAAAGCGAGCGTCGATGACAGTAGAGTGCCAATCAGAACTGGTAAAGTTTTTCTTATCATGTTTAATTGGTGAAGAAGTTATCAATACGTTAATAAGTGAAAAGAAATAATACCGCTAAATAGGCATTGAGTCTGTAATAAATCCTGGAATAACACGGTCTAATTTAAAGACTTATTCAATATTGACCAACAGTTAATATGAACCCACGTTAAATAAAAGCCAGCGCGGTAAACGTATGCGAAAAGGAATATATCATGCTAAACAAACAACAACTGGTTTCTGCAGCAACCGCACTACCGGGAAATGCTGACCCAATTCGAATCACTGAGCGCCATTTCGTCAATCAAACCGACCTGCTCGATGCACCCACGGACTCTCAACAAGAAGTCCTGTTTGGTATGGGATGCTTCTGGGGAGCTGAGCGTTTGTTTTGGCAATTGGATGGCGTTATTTCAACATCCGTTGGTTACGCTGGCGGATACACAGTTAATCCCACTTATGAACAAGTATGTACTGGGCAAACCGGCCATACCGAGGTCGTTCGTGTCATATTTGATAGTGAACAAACCTCTCTAGCTCGAATACTTGAAACCTTTTGGGAGCGTCATGACCCAACTCAAGGGATGCGCCAAGGCAACGATTTAGGGACTCAGTACCGTTCTGCGATTTACACCTTCAGTGAAGAACAACAATCTATCGCTGAGCACTCTAAACGTGAATATCAACGAGCAATGACTGAATCTTTAGGCAACGAGATCACGACGGAAGTTCTGCCTGCTGGAAAATATTTTTTCGCAGAAACCTACCACCAGCAATACCTAGCTAAAAATCCGAATGGGTATTGCGGGTTGGGTGGAACAGGTGTGTGCTTCCCTCCACAATAAAGTGCCATTCGACATACCATCGTGAACGACACGCATTAAAAAAGGGCTTCCATCAGGAAGCCCTTTTCATTGTTAATCTATTAGGTGCAAGACAAATCGATAAAGCTCAGTTACACCGGCAACGCTGCAATGGTGCCGTTAACTTCTTTAAAAATAGTGAGCTTTTGTTTGTCTGAAACTTCAGGAAGTAGCACCTTGCCTTGGTCGAAGCGAAACTCTCCAACACCTTCAATAGCAAATTGGCCTTTGAACAGGACTTTAACGAAACGCGCCACCTGATGTGGACGGTAAGTAGAAAATTTTCTTAACATAATACAACCTCAATTCCATTTGAGTACTACAGTCACATACCTGAACAGCGTCGCTGTTCAAAGCACATTTAATCGCTAATTCCTTTAGCAAACAGCAAGATAATCTATTGTTTACCCTGATACTGTCGCATTATACCTTTTAGTAACAAGCTCGCAACTTATTTCTACACCGTACGATAAAAAAGTTAAAGAGGCATTTTTCAAATTTCATATTATACTTCCAGAGCAAACCAATAAGCGGAACAAAAATATAATGAAAAACAAAACTCTACTGGCTTTTTTAGCCGCAGCCTCTCCACTCTTCGCCAATGCTCACAACCTATCTGTAGGTACAACTCTGCCTGCTGTCGATGTTAGCAACTATGGTGAAATCGTACTAAACGACGGAAATACCGGATATCAAGCTTGGGCAACCAATGATCTTCTAGGTAAAGTTCGCGTCGTTCAAGCTATTGCAGGCCGTAGCAGCTCGAAAGAGCTCAACGCACCACTGATGGCAGCAATTACAGCATCGAAATTCTCAGAAGACAGCTACCAAACCACGACCATCATCAACCAAGATGATGCGATTTGGGGTACTGGGTCTTTTGTTAAATCGTCAGCAGAAAGTAGCAAAGAAGAATTTCCATGGTCTTCTATGGTGCTAGATGAAGACGGCACGGTAGCGTCATCATGGGCTTTAAAAGAAGAAAGCTCTGCGATTATCGTTCAAGACAAGCAAGGTAAAATATTGTTTGTTAAAGAGGGGGCATTAAACGAATCAGAAGTCACTCAAGTCATTGAGTTGATTAAAGCGAGCCTTTAATAAGATATTCGCGTCTTTTTCGAGACCTGACCAAAGGATATTGTTATATTATAACAGTATCCTTTTTTAATTCTGTGGTTAATCATCCTGATGTGGAAAAACACACCTAACAATGTGAAACGTAAAACAGGCTTCTTGCTTGGGCTGATGCTTATGTTAAGCGTGTTAGCCGCGACACACATCGTAGATATCTCACCAGAACACCACACTTCACACCATTGTGAGCTGTTTTCGATAAATCAGTTCATTACAGGGCACTCACTGCCACAAGTTCCAGAGTTCCATTCAGAATTTACTGTCGCTATCACAGAGTCAGTCATTTCGTTACAGCGCCTGTATTTTGCCTATTTAGCACGTTCACCTCCTGTAAAGATTGCTTAATTTCCACTACTTTTTAACTAACCTTTATCCAGGAAAAAAACATGAAACCTACTATTTTAGCCGTTGTTATCGGCATGACTGTCTCAACGAATGTTCTAGCTAACGAAGAATTCCGCTCTCACGAAGCACACGTGCACGGTAAAGTTGAAGTGAACATCGCTCAAGATGGGCAAGAGCTGCTTATCGAAGTAACAGCTCCCGGCGCTGATGTGGTTGGCTTTGAACATGCTCCAGAAACTGCCGAGCAAAAGAAAGTGTTTGAACAAGCTATCGCGCAACTGAACAAGCCAGAAGAACTATTTGGTTTCAACAATGCAAGCTGTACTTTGAAGTTCAAGTCAGTGACGAACACCTTGGAAGGCGATCATGATGACCATGAAGGCCATGACCACGCAGAACACGATCATGACGACCACAAA
>NZ_AJZD02000092.1 GCF_000272105.2 Vibrio splendidus 12E03 | reverse complement strand
ATGCGGCTTATATGCTCGTCATGCGAAAAAACGGGGTGATAAGTCCACGATGCGTTTGTGTGAAAACTGCGCGAAATGTATCGAGGAACATTTACCTTGTTGTGATGAAAAAAAAGCTATCTCAATGGTATTAATGCAATTGAGAAAACAACCGTCCATTTTGATCTAGCGTGCTACTCCGCGCTAATGCCATTCGTTTGGCATTAGCCAGCGGATGATTTTTAATAAATTAAGGAATCAACGCATGTTAGTAATTAACTCTGAAAAAGAATACGAAGAAGAATCTAACAATCTAATCTCATTTATTGAACATCCTCTTTATGGCGAACTTCCAGAACATGAACAAACATATGAGGAAACAGTGACGGCATTAGATAAATGGCGTGAAGATAATCCAATCAAGATTGATGAAGAAGGCGAATATTGTAGTAAGGAAGAAAATAAGAGAGGTTATTTCACTGCTTGCCACTACGATGATTTATTCATAGATATTGAACAAAGACTCCGTGATGGTAAAGCGATATCAGGCGTTCTTTTGTCTGAATTGAAACAGACGTTGTACAGCGAGCCCGAAGTGGTGAGTTGGCTATGTACGTTTTACCTTCTTGATGCTGATGAGCCGCAATCTGTGGTTCATTGGTTGAAAAAGCAAATGCTGGATGCTCGTTTTAATGCACGTCTAGAAGTGCGTATTGAACAAGCTAAACTGAATTAACTACTAACCTAACTATTATCGAAAACCAAACAATTTGTTCAGTTAAAAGCGTTTATCTCTTTTAACTGATACGTCCAACCATACGGGAAATTACTC
>NZ_AJZD02000091.1 GCF_000272105.2 Vibrio splendidus 12E03 | reverse complement strand
CCAGCCGCGATGTGGTGGTGATTGCTTTAGGTGGTGGTGTAATCGGTGACTTGGTCGGTTTTGCTGCCTCTTGTTACCAGCGCGGTATTGATTTCATTCAAATCCCGACGACCCTTCTTTCTCAAGTGGACTCTTCTGTTGGTGGTAAAACCGCAGTAAACCATCCTCTTGGTAAGAATATGATCGGCGCTTTTTACCAACCGAAATCTGTGATCATCGATACCAACTGTTTATCAACGCTTCCAGAGCGTGAGTTTGCAGCGGGCATTGCTGAGGTGATCAAATACGGCATCATTTACGATGAAGCCTTCTTTGATTGGTTGGAGCAGAATCTAGAGAAACTTTATCAACTTGATGAAGAAGCACTGATTACCGCGATTGCTCGTTGTTGTGCAATTAAGGCTGAAGTGGTGGCTCTAGATGAAAAAGAGTCAGGAATCAGAGCGTTATTGAACCTAGGTCATACATTTGGTCATGCGATTGAAGCAGAACTAGGCTATGGTAATTGGCTACATGGTGAAGCTGTGTCGTCAGGCACTGTAATGGCAGCTAAAACAGCTCAATTACAGGGACTGATCTCTCAGCAGCAACTTGAGCGAATTATTTCTATACTCAAGAATGCGAAACTACCAATCCATACGCCAGAAAGCATGTCTTTTGAAGACTTTATGAAGCACATGATGCGCGATAAAAAAGTGCTGTCTGGTCAGTTGCGTTTGGTATTACCAACAAGTATTGGTACTGCTGAAGTGGTTGCTGATGTGCCTCAAGACATCATTAAACAAGCGATCGATTTCTGCCGTACTCTTTAAATTTGGTTGTGAGGTTGCCTAGCTAAACTCTAGGCAACTGAAGCGTTTTACTGATCGATCTTATCAGTAGGGATCCCCAATGAGTTTGGCTCATGAATTAAGAGTATTAGAGTTAGAATCTCAAGTTGAGTTGCTAGAGCGCTTACAGCTTTTGACTAACTTTGGTTCAAACCTTGTGACGGTGGCTGGCAAAGCTGGCTCTGGCCGATCTTGGTTAGCTCAGCGTTATCTTGAAGCATGGTCGACAGAAAAAAATCAGTGTTTACTGCTTTGTCATCCAAGCCAAGACGATCAACAACGCCGCTCGCTTATTCTTAGCCAAATTGTTTCTGATCCCCTGTTTAATCAACATGATTCTTTATCTGATAGCCTGACAAGGTTACTGGATGGAGAGCCGTGTAATGTGGTTATCGTCGTTGATGATGCCCAACGACTTTCTGAGCTATTGGTATCCGAATTATGGATGTTGGTACTGGAAGCTCAATCAAACCCTCAATGGACGATCAATATCGTTCTCTTCTCGGAACCTGGCCACTTAGATACGTTATTAACGCGTTTGAGTTACGGTCAACAACACAAGCCTATCGATCTTGAGATCGATGACCTTTCGCAACCAGAAGCTGAACATTTCTTTGAATCACTGGTGATTCGATATGTTGATGATGAGTCTGAAACTCGCGTGCGACGTGCGTTTAATAAAGCGCAACCTCTGCCCGGTGAGTTAATGGCTTTAGGAGAATTGAAAGTGGAAAAAAGGATTATTATTCGCTCAATTATTGGCTCACCCATCAATATCGCGATTGTGGTGGCCTTGTTGTTGATTTTAATTGGTGGTGGTTATTGGTGGATGTTCAGTCAACCAACACCAGACGATAAAGCGCAGTCGCTTATCGCACCGATTGAACAGACCGCTATTCCAACCTTTGAGGTGGAAAGCGGCACTGAACAAACTGGTGTCGATGGAGCTGTGGGTTCTGAAGCTGAAACCGACATGAGTTACCAAGGTGCCGATGATGATAGTTCCTCTCTGCCGCCGACTGTCGTTGAAGATACCGCGAGTGTTGGAGAAGTCGAGCAAGATCAGCAACGCGTTGTGATCACCTCTGATGTGGTTGATGCCTTGCTTGATGATAAACCTGAAAGTGCTGATACCAGTGCGATTGATGCTGCTGTTGAAGAAAACACAGGTGCCGCGGTGAGTTCGCAGTCAGATGCAGACAAAGTGGAGTCACAGCCTTCAACCGATGAAGCAGCAGACCTAACCCAGTCCACACCACCGACTAAGAAAATCACATTCTCATTTTCTCGCGAAGAGTTACAAGCGATCTCGCCACGCGCGTATACCTTACAGTTGAGTGCGATGACCTCATTGGAAGATGTGCAATCTTTCATTGAAGAGTATGACCTTGAGAACAAGGTTCGTATTTACCCAACACTTCGCAACGACACCAAGTGGTTTATTATCACTTATCAAGATTACCCAACGATTCAAGTGGCGAGAGACGCGGTAAGTGCGTTATCAAAACCCCTTCAACAGTTGGAACCTTGGGCAAAATCGATGAATCAAGTGCATCGAGAGATAGAACGTGCGAAATAACCCTGAGCTTAGCCTCAAAATATGTTACATTCCGCAGCCTTATTTTTGAGTTGATAGATAGAGCAGTAAATGAAAAAGCAGCGTGCCTTTCTAAAATGGGCTGGTGGTAAATATGGCCTAGTTGAAGACATCCAACGTCACCTGCCACCTGCTCGTAAATTGGTAGAACCGTTTGTCGGTGCCGGCTCAGTATTTCTGAATACTGACTTTGAACAGTACCTGCTTGCAGATATCAATCCCGATCTTATCAACCTGTACAACTTACTTAAAACCGATCCTGAAACTTATATCACGGAAGCGAAGCGCTGGTTCTGTCCTGAGAACAACCGCAAAGAAGCCTTCTTAGATATTCGCGCTGAGTTCAATGGTACAGATAACGTCATGTATCGTTCGTTGGCTTTCTTGTATATGAACCGATTTGGCTTCAATGGCCTATGTCGTTACAACAAGAAGGGCGGTTTTAACGTTCCATTTGGTTCTTATAAAAAACCTTACTTCCCAGAAGCTGAGCTGGAGTTTTTTGCCGAGAAAGCGAAAAAGGCCACCTTCGTCTGTGAGGGATACCATGAAACCTTTAGGCGCGCGCGCAAAGGCTGTGTGGTTTACTGCGATCCTCCATAC
This sequence comes from Vibrio splendidus 12E03, assembly GCF_000272105.2. Taxonomy (GTDB): domain Bacteria; phylum Pseudomonadota; class Gammaproteobacteria; order Enterobacterales; family Vibrionaceae; genus Vibrio; species Vibrio splendidus_I. Next base: position 31,051 of record NZ_AJZD02000091.1, on the reverse strand, counting down.
GCACCACTGTCGAACACGGCTAATTTTACCTCTTACGCAGGTAATGGCTTTAGCTTAGATGACCAAGCTGCACTGGCGGATGTTGCTGAAAAAGCAGCGATGGAACGCGGTATTCCTGTTTTGATTTCAAACCACGATACGACATTAACGCGTCGCTTATATCATGGTGCGGAGTTGAACGTGGTTAAGGTGAAACGCACCATCAGCCGTAATGGCGCTGGGCGTAATAAAGTTGATGAGCTGCTGGCGCTTTTCCATAAAGAGAAAAACCAGCAACACACATCAGCGGAATAGTTCTGGTCAGAACAGCCGCCAAACTCATTAAATTGAGTGACCAACGGATACTTTCTTAAACTAATCTTTCGAACTGCTAGGATCTGCTCAGGTGCTTAGGTAGAATTGCACACCAAATAGTCTTGGACTTGAGTCTTGTATTTGTGTATGAGATATCACTAAGACGGTGACATTCGCAATTTACTCACTCTTAAGAGGTTTGGTATGAAAGATTTTCTAATCGCTCCATCGATTTTGTCTGCAGATTTTGCTCGTCTTGGTGAAGACGTAGAAAAAGTACTCGCAGCTGGTGCTGATGTTGTGCACTTCGATGTGATGGACAACCACTACGTACCTAACCTGACTTTTGGCGCGCCTATCTGTAAAGCGCTGCGTGACTACGGCATTACTGCTCCTATCGACGTTCACCTAATGGTTAAGCCAGTAGACAGCATCGTGCCTGAGTTTGCAAAGGCCGGCGCATCAATGATTACCTTCCACGTTGAAGCATCAGAGCACATCGATCGCACTCTACAGCTAATCAAAGAGCACGGTTGTAAAGCGGGTGTGGTTCTTAACCCTGCAACACCGCTTTCTTGCCTAGATTACATCCTAGACAAAGTAGACATGATTCTACTGATGTCTGTGAACCCAGGCTTCGGTGGTCAATCTTTCATTCCTCACACGCTAGATAAACTACGTGCTGTTCGTAAGCTAATTGACGAATCAGGCCGTGACATTCGCCTTGAGATTGATGGCGGCGTGAAGGTGGATAACATCCGTGAAATCGCAGAAGCGGGCGCAGATATGTTCGTTGCGGGTTCAGCTATCTTCAATCAACCAGATTACAAAGAAGTGATTGATGAGATGCGTGCAGAGCTTGCAAAAGTAAACGCATAATCGTAAAACTACAGATAGATTGAATATTAAGGGGCTAATTTGCCCCTTTTTTACGTCTTATAGCTCAACTCATAAGACGAACATAATAAATAGGAAAGTAAGATGTCATTAAGCTCAATAAAACTGATCGCCTTTGATTTGGATGGAACCTTGTTAGACAGCGTGCCTGATTTGGCCGTTGCTGCTGACCAAGCTTGTCAGGAGTTGGGCTTCCCTTCAGTGAGTGAAGAACAAGTTCGCGACTACGTAGGTAATGGTGCTGATGTTCTTATCGGACGTTCACTCAGCCGTAACCTGACGGTTGACCCAAGCCTAGAGCCAGAGCTACTAAAAAAAGCGCGCATCCTATTTGATGATTTCTACGAGCAGGGCGGCCACAAGCTCAGTCACCTTTACCCATCGGTTAAAGAGACGTTGGCTGAGCTGGATAAAGCGGGCTTCACCATGGCGCTGGTCACCAACAAGCCTTCGAAGTTTGTACCCGACGTTCTGGCGCAACACGGTATCGATAAGTACTTTGTTGATGTGTTGGGTGGTGATTCTTTCCCAGAGAAAAAACCGAACCCAGTCGCGCTGAACTGGTTGCTAGAAAAGCACAATGTTAAAGCGGAAGAGATGCTGATGGTTGGCGATTCAAGCAACGACATTAAAGCGGCTAAGAATGCAGGCTGTCACTCGTTTGGTTTGACTTACGGTTATAACCACGGCGAGCCGATTTCAGCATCAAACCCTGACTATGTCGCGGATAGCGTCGCGCAATTACTAGATGTCGTTCTAGTTTCAGCATAAAGCGGACAAAAGTTAGCTAACCTACTAGCAAAATACTTATCAATGAGTACACTGGATGAGCCGTACAGAAGAGCTGTGCGGCTTTTCTATATTTAAGTTAAGAAGCTAAGCGTTCAATAAACTTAGCGAATAAGCAAAGGAATTAAAACCATGAGCAAGCCCATCGTATTGAGTGGTGTTCAACCATCTGGTGAACTAAGTATCGGTAACTACTTGGGTGCTCTACGTCAATGGCAACAGATGCAAGATGATTACGATTGCCAATACTGTGTTGTAGACCTTCACGCAATTACGGTTCGCCAAGACCCGAAAGCACTGCATGAAGCGACTCTAGACGCACTAGCAATCTGTCTTGCTGTCGGTGTTGATCCAAAGAAGAGCACGCTATTTGTTCAGTCACACGTACCAGAGCATGCTCAACTTGGTTGGCTTCTTAACTGTTACACACAAATGGGTGAACTGAGCCGTATGACTCAGTTTAAAGATAAGTCTGCACGTCACTCAAACGACGTAAACGTAGGCCTATACGACTACCCAGTGTTGATGGCTGCAGACATCCTGCTTTACGGTGCTCACCAAGTGCCTGTAGGTAGCGACCAGAAACAACACTTAGAGCTAGCGCGTGATATCGCAACTCGCTTTAACAACATCTACGGTCCTGAAACGCCAATCTTCCAAGTACCAGAACCTTACATTCCAACAGTGAATGCACGTGTAATGAGCCTGCAAGATGCGACGAAGAAGATGTCTAAGTCGGACGACAACCGTAAGAACGTGATTACTTTGCTAGAAGAACCTAAGTCGATCATCAAGAAGATTAACAAAGCGCAAACCGATGCAGAAACACCACCACGCATTGCTCACGATTGGGAAAACAAAGCGGGTATCTCTAACCTAATGGGTCTGTACTCTGCAGCGACGGGTAAAACGTTCGAAGAGATCGAAGCGCAGTACCAAGGCGTTGAAATGTACGGCCCGTTCAAGAAAGACGTAGGCGCAGCATTGGTTGAGATGCTTGAGCCGATTCAAGCTGAATACCACCGTATCCGTGCTGACCGTGCTTACATGGACGCAGTAATGAAAGCCGGTGCTGAAAAAGCCTCTGAGCGTGCTGCAGTGACACTGAAAAAAGCATACGAAGCAGTAGGTTTTGTTACTCGTCCGTAACTCTTAGCTAAGATGGTAATCTGATTTTAAGAGCTCTACCATTGGTGGAGCTTTTTTTATGTCCATTGTCGAGGGAATATTTTTGGATTGTCGCTACATCGTACACATCATTTGAGTAGAGCCTAAAAATTAGATTATTCATTCACTTAACATAACTAGAAATATATAGCTGAGTAATAGTTCTAATTAATGGTTTTGATCGGAACTATTGATGCATTTGTTACAGAAAATGTTTAAATGAGCAGCTCTGGCATAATTTTCAACATCCACATGTGATTGATTTCACGGCTTTTGTTGCTCTTTCTTATTTGTTTCATAAATAAACCTGATAGTAAGCGCAAATGGTGAGCTCTGTGCTCGATTTGTATTCAAATAAATATTAGGTACGGCAATGGACACGTTAATTAAACCTTCTTTACTTGCACTGACGATTGCTAGCGCTCTCAGTGCCAATGTTAATGCTGAAATTATATTTACCCAGTATGTTGAAGGTGGTTCGTATAATAAAGCGGTAGAAATCGCGAATACTGGTGATGCAGCAGTAACCTTGACAGGTTATGAGTTGGCTAAATCTTCGAATGGCGATGGCAGTTGGGGCAATAAAATAGACCTAAGCTCAGTGACTTTACAGGCGAACCAAGTGTATGTTGTTGCCCATGCTGACTCGAGCGATGCGATTGCAGCCATTGCCGATTTTACGGATAAGAGCGTTGCTAACTTCAATGGTGATGACCCATTGGCATTGCTTAAAAATGGTGAAGTACACGACATTCTTGGTGTTATGGGAGATGTTGATTTTGGTAAAGATACAACTTTAGTTCGTAATAGTGATGCCTTAACACCCTCTGTAAGTTACCAAGCCGCACAATGGGCTGCTTTCGCGAAAGATAATATTGATGGTCTTGGAAATTTAAACACAGTTGAACCACCTGTTCCGTTTGTTTGTGAAGTCGATGGACAACAACCTACCTTCACAACCATTCAAGATATTCAGGGTGAAGAAGGAACATCTCCATTTATCGATGGTTACCCGTACATTACTGAAGAAGATCATTTTGTTACAGGTGTTGTCAGTGCAGTGACTACAGGACTAACCAAAGGTTTCTATCTGCAAGCTATTGAAAATGACAATAATGATAATACGTCTGAAGGCTTGTTTATCCACACTGATGTAGCAGATACAGACTTAATGCCAGGCGATGTTGTGTGCGTGAAAGGCAAAGTACAAGAGTATTACAGTAGCACTCAGCTTTCCTCTGATGCCAATAGCTATATTAAGACGGGAGAGTCCGATATCTCTCTTGTTACTGAACTGAACATCAAAGAAGGGGAAACCTTACGTGATGCGCTAGAGCGTCACGAAGGAATGCAAGTTAAATTGAGCTCAGCAAGCGATTTGTTTGTTACACGTAATTTTTCTTATGACTATGATTCAAAGCGCAACAATATGATGCTGTCATATCAAGCGCCTTTACTTAAACCAACTCAACTGCATGCGGCGGAAAGTGAAGGTGCGACTGATCTAGCAAAAGAGAATGCTAGTAATCGCGTGTTCTTAGAGTCCGATGGCAAAGCGGCTAGCGGTCAAATCCCTTATTACCCTGAATTTGGCCAAGATGCAGATCAAGATGGTACTTCTGAGCAACATATTCGCCTTGGTTCTCGTGTTGAGGGTCTACATGGTGTGGTCAGTTACAGTTACAACGAATATCGTTTGATCGCCACAAATGAGGTAAATAACACAAACTTTGTGACATCAGGTGATAATTTCGACGTAGCTCGAAAAGCAGCACCATCGATTGCTGAGTCTGATCTGCGTGTCGCGAGTTTTAATGTTCTCAATTATTTTACTTCTGTTGCTGACAGTGGTCATGACAATCCAACCGGACAAAACCGGGGTGCTACAAACCTTGATGAATTCTTAATTCAACAAGCAAAAATCGTTGCAGCGATGAGCAAAATGGATGCAGACATTATTGGTTTAATGGAAATAGAGAATAACGGTTTCGGTGACGATAGTGCTTTGAATAACCTAGTTAACGCATTAAACGCTGAGATTGATGATGTCGATGACCATTACACTTATGTTGAGGTTTCTGAACAAGATAAATATCAAGATGACTACTTTGGTAGCGACGCAATTATGGTTGCTATCTTGTACCGCGCGAAGGCCGTGATGCCAAAGCAAGCGGCTAAAGTCATTGTGACTCCTGAACAACACATTGAGGCAAATACAATAACTCGTAATGAAGGTGCTGAAAGTAACCCTTCATATGACAAATATCAGCGTCATAGTTTGTTGCAAACCTTTACTGTGAAAGAGACGGGTGAAGATCTTTCGATTGTAGTTAACCACTTTAAATCGAAGGGTTCTGAATGTATTGAAGAGTGGATCGCAGGTGTTGATGATTCCGAGCCAACGGATCTTCAAGGAAATTGTAATAACTTCCGCGTTTCTGCTGCTCATGTTGTTGGTGAAGCGTTAAAATACATTAAAGGTGACATGTTAGTAATGGGAGACCTGAATGCTTACGGCATGGAAGATCCTCTGTTAACTTTAACTGATTACTCAAAAGACAAATATGATCGCGATATTTATACCGCCGCTTACACGACATTAGATGGTGGCGAACTTCAGGTTGATAAAACGCAAATCCAACAAGGTTACGGTTACCATAATTTGAATACGGTATTGCACGGATCTGATACCTTTTCATACACTTACTCTGGCGAGTTAGGTAATTTGGATCACGCATTAGCGAGCAGCAGTTTGGCTCAGAAAGTAGTTGCTATTGAAGATTGGCACATTAACTCACTAGAAAGTAACCTATTTGAATACAGCAGTAAGTACACAGGCGATATGCCAAAGTACAAAGACGCGTTTTCAGCATCGGATCATGATCCTGTCATCATTGCTATAGACTTCCCTGACACTGATCTTAGTTTACCTAGCTCAGGCGATAAATTCGCAGTTGAAGTTCGTCTACCACCAAATGCTGCCGTTAATGATATAGTGACGGTTAGCTTAACTCTAACAGGCACTATTCAAGCAGCATTATCTCATTCAGTATCTCAAGGTCATTCTGCAAGTACGACTTTGGTGCAAACCGATATTGACGCTCGAAGTGTTAATGTTGAATTTGACGAAGAAATAGACCAAGGTCAGTACCGCCTGGAAGAAAAATTAACGGACCCTACTGGTGAAATAGTTAAGTTTAGCTCCGAGCGTGAAGTGACTGTTGAGGTGCCTGATACAACTCCGACAGACCCTACAACACCGGAGGATACTGACGGTGGCTCATTTGGCTTCGGTGCTCTGATGTCACTATTTGGCTTAGCAATGTGGCGTCGTCGCAAATAGCTCAATCACAAATAGATAGGCTTGCTATACAAGTAAGCCAATTCAGATAACTTAGCGCTATCTGTAAACAATTAAGGTCAACTTAGGTTGGCCTTAATTATTGGCTAAATGCAGTTTCCACTTGCCTTTCGCCATGGGTATTGCACAATACCGCCCCTATATCTCCCAATCCTTTAGTATTTAGCAAATGATTTCGACCCATGTTACTTATCATCGATAACTACGACTCTTTTACCTATAACTTGTATCAGTATTTCTGTGAGTTAGGGGTAACTGTAAAAGTTGTTCGCAACGATGAGATTGATATTGCGGGCATCGAAGCGCTAAATCCTAGCCATCTTGTTATCTCGCCGGGTCCATGTACGCCCGATGATGCGGGAATTTCGCTACAGGTGATTGAACACTTCGTTGGTAAGCTGCCGATCTTAGGTGTGTGTCTTGGTCATCAAGCCATTGCTCAAGTCTTTGGTGGTGAAGTGGTGAGAGCCAGACAAGTGATGCACGGTAAAACCTCGTCGATCCGCCATAACGGTAAGAGTGTTTTTCAAGGTCTCAATAACCCTCTGACTGTGACTCGTTACCACTCTTTAGTGGTGAAAAACGGCACATTACCAGATTGTTTTGAGCTGACGTCTTGGACAGAATTTGAAGATGGCAGCATGGATGAGATCATGGGGTATCAACACAAAACCTTGCCGATTGATGCGGTGCAATTTCACCCTGAGTCGATTAAAACAGAGCAAGGACACCAGCTTCTCGCTAACTTCCTAGCACGCTGAGTGTTTAAATTTGACCCTTTCTTCGCCTAAATAAGCCAGTTAAACCTGTCAGCCCATTCGTTAAGCGTTTAAATTCGGGCTCTACGCGCCTCCCTCCCTCTGACGCCGATCACTTTTTATAACATTTCTCTCTTGCTTCGCTAAGTTTTTAGCCTATGCAAAATTATTCGCCTTATTTCCTCTCGAACCCTATATACCGCTGTGCCAGTAAGGCTTTGCTATTGCTGGTTATACGTTTAGGTAAAAAAAGCTTCATAAAACAGATTAATTGATGCATAAATAGTCATAGGTAGTGACGTTTAGCTGGTTGTTAGGGATGGCTAAAGAATAATCTACTATTGAAAAGGTTAATTAAATGTAAATATAATGCTGCAGCGGGATTATGGCGAGACAAAATATCTTTGTCTCACTTATGAACCATTACGCTTATTTGCGAAGCTTGCGGTATCGAGAAGGAATGTACGATGACAGTGGAAAATAAAATAGAACGTAGTCTGTTTAATGAGGTGATGGTACCTTGTTATAACCCAATGGAAATGATCCCGGTAAAAGGGGAAGGCGCACGCGTTTGGGACCAACAAGGCCGAGAGTATATCGACTTTGCTGGTGGTATCGCTGTGAGCTGTTTGGGTCACTGTCACCCGGCAATGGTTAACGCCGTTACTGAGCAAGCAAACAAGATTTGGCACCTAAGTAACGTGATGACCAATGAACCTGCACTGCGTCTAGCGAAAAAGCTAACCGATGTATGTTTTGCAGAAAAAGTATTCTTTGCCAACTCTGGCGCGGAAGCGAACGAAGCAGCTCTAAAGCTAGCTCGTCGTTGGGCGGCGGATGTTCACGGTCCTGAGAAATCTGAAATTATTGCATTCAAACAAGGTTTCCACGGTCGTACTTTCTTTACCGTAACGGTCGGTGGTCAAGAAGCTTACTCTGATGGTTTCGGTCCTAAACCGGGCGATGTAACTCACCTGCCTTACAACGATATTGCAGCATTAGAAGCGCACATCTCTGATCGCACTTGTGCAATCATGATGGAACCTCTGCAAGGCGAGGGCGGTATCATCTCTCCAACCTCTGAATTCGTGAACACAGTTCGTGAACTGTGTGACAAACACAACGCACTGCTTATCTTTGATGAAGTGCAAACTGGTAATGGTCGTACGGGTAACTTTTACGCTTACCAAGGTCTAGGTGTGACACCAGATATTCTAAGCACTGCTAAATCTCTAGGTGGTGGTTTCCCGATCGGTGCAATGTTAACGACCACTGAACTCGCGACACATTTAAAAGTCGGTACTCACGGCTCTACTTACGGTGGTAACCCACTGGCGTGTGCTGTTGCAGAAGCGGTTGTTGATGTGGTTAGCCAACCTGAAACATTAGCTGGCGTGAAAGAGCGCGAAGCATTGTTCCGTGATGGTCTTGCTAAGATTAACGATAAGTACCAAATTTTCAGTGAAGTTCGTGGCAAAGGCCTACTACTAGGTGCTGCGCTTAACGAAGAGTGGCAAGGCCGTGCACGTGACGTATTAGTAGCAGCAGGCGAACAAGGCTTGATGGTACTGGTTGCGGGTGCAAACGTGGTTCGTTTCACGCCATCACTGGTTATTACTACACAAGAAATTGAAGAAGGCTTATCAAAACTAGACAAAGCAATTGCTACGCTAGTTTAGCCTGAGCGGCGTCATAGGAATGATCGCCAATAGAGCGATCCCATGACGTTCTGCTAAAGGTCCAAGCTTCTGGTTTTGGGCCTATTTTGCATCTGGAGGGAATATTGATGCTAGTTGTTCGCCCAATAAAATTATCTGATTACGATGCGCTGCATACCTGCGCGGTTGAATCTGGTCACGGATTCACATCTCTTCCGGTTAACGAAGAACTGTTAACTAACCGTATTACTCACTCTGAATACAGCTTTGCCAAACAAGACGTGACTGAACCCGGTGATGAAGGCTACCTAATGGTTGGCTTTGATACTGAAACGGGTGAAGTCGCCGGTACCACAGGAATCGAAGCTTCAATCGGCTGGGATGTTCCGTTTTACTCGTATCACATCAGCAAAGTGGTTCACTCCTCGCAGAAGCTTGGCGTTAATAACGTCGTGAAGCTTTTGACTTTCGGTAATAACTACACCGGATGCAGTGAAATTTGCACGTTATTCTTGCGCCCTGACTTCCGTGGTGGTTTGAACGGTCGTTTGATGTCGAAATGCCGATTCCTACTGATGGCTGAACACCCAGAGCGTTTCTCGAAAACGATTTTTGCTGAGATGCGTGGTGTATCGGATGCAGAAGGTAATTCTCCTTTCTGGCAATGGCTGCAAGAGCACTTCTTCTCGATTGATTTCACGCTTGCTGATTACCTAACCGGTATTGGTAAGAAAGGCTTCATTGCTGATCTTATGCCGAAGCTGCCTATCTATGTGAACCTACTGAGCAAAGAAGCTCAGGCGGTGATCGGAGAGGTTCATGACAATACGCGCCCTGCACTTAAGTTGTTGGAACGTGAAGGTTTCACTAACCGTGGCTATGTCGATATCTTTGATGCGGGCCCAACGGTTGAGTGTGATTTAAGAAACATCGAATCTGTGCGTCATGCGATTAGAGCACAGGTTCAAATTGCAGAGCACTCAAGCTCTAAAGATTTCCTAATTGGTAATACCTCATTTGAGAACTTCCGCGCAGTAGCCGCGAAAGGCGCGTATGACCAAGCAAGCGACACAGTGATTTTATCATCTGAAGTAGCAAGCGCTCTTGAAGTAAAAGAAGGCGAATTCGTTCGCATGTTGGCTCAGTAAGAGCGGCGATTATCTGTCGAAGATTTTAAGGATAGAAGTATGACTCAGTGGATAGCAGGACAGTGGGTGGCAGGTCAAGGTGACGCCATGACATCAGTAAGTCCATACAACAATGAAGTAGTGTGGCAAGGTGATAGCGCAACACCAGCACAGGTTGAATCTGCAGTAGCAGCAGCTCGTGAAGCCTTCTTGGTTTGGAAAAAATTGAGCTTTGCAGAGCGTGAAGCGATCGTGTTGAACTTTGCTGAGAAGGTAAAAGAGAACAGCGAAGAGATTGCACAGATCATCGCAAAAGAGACGGGCAAACCGATTTGGGAAACTCGCACTGAAGCGGGTGCAATGGCGGGTAAAATCGCTATCTCTATTCGTGCTTACCACGAACGTACCGGTGAAGCTTCACGTGAAGCGGCGGGCAACCAAATTGTACTTCGTCACCGTCCATTGGGCGTAATGGCGGTATTTGGTCCTTACAACTTCCCAGGTCACCTACCTAACGGTCATATTGTTCCAGCTCTGCTATCAGGGAACACCGTAGTATTCAAACCTTCAGAGCAGACACCTTGGACGGGTGAGTTTGCAATGAAGCTATGGCAAGAAGCGGGTCTTCCTGCTGGCGTAATCAACCTAGTACAGGGCGCTAAAGAGACAGGTATCGCACTAGCCGATGCTAAAGGTCTTGATGGCGTACTATTCACAGGTAGTGCCAATACCGGTCATATCCTACACCGTCAATTCGCGGGCCAACCGGGCAAGATGCTGGCACTAGAGATGGGCGGCAACAACCCTATGGTGATCAGCGACCAATACGGTGATGCAGACGCAACGGTATACACTATCATCCAATCGGCTTTCATCAGTGCGGGTCAACGTTGTACATGTGCACGTCGCTTATATGTTCCTGTTGGAGAGAAGGGCGATCAACTACTGGATAAGCTCGTTGCTGCGACCTTGAAGATTCGTGTCGATCAGCCATTCGCTGAGCCAGCACCCTTCATGGGGCCACAGATCTCTGAAGCTGCGGCTAAGTTCATTCTGGACGCGCAAGCGAATCTACAATCGCTAGGCGGTGTCAGCCTAGTAGAAGCAAAAGCGGGTCAAGCGGCGTTTGTTTCTCCGGGTATTATCGATGCAACCAACATTGCTGAACTGCCGGATGAAGAATACTTCGGTCCACTGCTACAAATGGTTCGTTACCAGTCACTAGAGCAAGCGGTTGAGTTAGCTAACGATACTCGTTTTGGTTTATCTGCTGGCTTAGTATCAACAGATGATTCTGAATGGGAATACTTCGTGGACCATATCCGTGCGGGTATTGTTAACCGTAACCGTCAGCTAACAGGCGCAAGTGGTGATGCACCGTTTGGTGGCCCGGGTGCTTCGGGCAACCTACGCCCAAGTGCTTACTACGCAGCGGACTACTGTGCTTATCCTATGGCTTCAATGGAAGGTGGCGAAACTCAACTTCCGGCAACGTTTAGCCCGGGTATTGAGCTTTAATTTAGACTAATGAGTCTTAGGCTCATGCGTTAAGCTTGAAATAGGGAAGTGGTGTTATCACTTCCCTTTTCCATCACGTCCGACATCTAGATTGGGCGGTAGATAATAATAGAAAAAGTATGTCACAGGCTGATGGCTGCTGACTCTGTGTCTCAGCCTCTCCCTCTCTAATCCAAATTACTAGCTTGCTAGAACCTCTGACAAGGAGTCACCATGACGCCCGATCTACTCTTTAAATCACTTTGGGACGATTACATTCACAGGCTTTGTCCATCGGCTGAGAAAGTGCATCACTTGCTGAAAGAAGACGAAGCGCTGATTAATGATCACATTGCACTGCGTACTTTCAATGTTGCTCCTTTGGGTATTGAAACATTAGCGAAGCCTTTCCTTGAATTAGGCTATAAGGCGTGTGGCGACTACTTGTTTGAGAGTAAGAAGTTAGTGGCTAAACATTACGAGCACCCAGATCCAAAACAACCAAAAGTGTTCATTAGTGAGTTGAAGGTAGAAGAGTGTTCAAATGACTTGCAACAGATCGTTGCTAAGTTGGTTGAGCAAGTGGACGCAAGTAAGCTTCAAGGCCATGAGTTCTTGTTTGGCGGTCGTCTTTGGGATTTGAGCTTCGCTGACTTCCAAGTGCTCGCAAAAGAGAGCGAATACGCGTCTTGGCTCGCGGCTCATGGATATGGTGCAAACCACTTTACGGTGAGTGTGAACCAGCTAAATGAATTTGATGAAGTGCAGGCGGTGAATGACTACCTGAGCGAGTCAGGCTTCACGATCAATGCATCTGGCGGTCAGGTTAAAGGCTCTCCAGAGGTCTTATTAGAGCAATCATCAACAATGGCAGACAAAGTCCCAGCTTCATTTGTTGAAGGCAATGAGATGATTCCTGGGGGCTTCTATGAGTTCGCTAAGCGTTATGCGATGGTCAACGGTGAGCTTTACACAGGTTTTGTTGCAGCATCAGCTGACAAAATCTTTGAGAGCACCAACGGTTAAAGAAAGATACGAGCACGGATTTTGTCCTAGAGATGCGAGTACGCTTCGCTTCGAGACAGTTTGTGCTTGGAAGCTGTAGGTGTTCTATTCGCATCTCGTATCTGCTCTATAGATCTTAAGAAAACAAAAAAGCCACCAAACTCGCATTTGGTGGCTTTCAAATTTTTGGCTCAGTTAATCGAGATTAACGAGTGCCGTATACCACGATAGTTTTACCGTGTGCAGAAATTAGGTTCTGCTCTTCTAGCATCTTCAAGATACGACCAACTGTCTCACGAGAACAACCAACGATCTGGCCAATCTCTTGACGAGTGATCTTGATTTGCATGCCGTCAGGGTGAGTCATTGCATCTGGCTGTTTCGCTAGGTTTAGTAGCGTTTGAGCGATACGACCTGTTACGTCAAGGAACGCTAAGTCACCAACCTTTTGGCTAGTTACTTGTAGACGGTTTGCCATTTGCGCTGAAAGGCGCATTAGGATATCTGGGTTCACTTGGATAAGTTGACGGAATTTCTTGAAAGAAATTTCAGCTACTTCACAAGGAGATTTAGCACGAACCCAAGCTGTACGCTCTTGGTCTTCTTCGAACAAGCCAAGCTCACCGATGAAGTCGCCTTGGTTTAGGTAAGAAAGAATCATTTCCTTACCTTCTTCGTCTTTGATAAGAACTGCCACAGAACCTTTAACGATGTAGTACAAGGTTTCTGCCTTTTCACCAGCATGAATCAAAGTACTTTTTGAAGGGTACTTATGAATATGACAGTGTGAAAGGAACCACTCTAATGTTGGATCGGTTTGAGGTTTACCTAGAACCATAATATCTCACTTCCTCTGCAGGGTATGCTTGCCGCTTTCCGTATTTTAGCTAAGCCTGGATTGACTTGTAGGATAAGAGCACTCGTTGAGTGCTGCAAGCTATCTTGTGTTTCGTTTAAGAATAGTATCCTTTTTCAGGTACTATTTCTTGATTTTAATCGTGACCAAGCTACGATTTTTTACGCAAAATTGTGCACATGATCACGGTATGAAAAGTAATCAACCAGAATGTCGTTTTGTTAACCTATTTTTCCGGTTTCGATGAGTTGTTGCAGGATTGGCCTCACAATGAGCTCCATAGCAAAACTCATCTTGCCGCCTGGCACCACTAGCGTGTTATGACGAGACATAAACGAGCCATCAATCATAGCCAGAAGGTAGGGGAAATCGACGTTTTTGATGCCACGCAAACGTATAACTACGAAGCTTTCGTCTAAACTTGGAATCCCTTTGGCGTTGAGTGGGTTGGATGTATCTACGGTTGGAACACGCTGAAAGTTGATGTGAGTTCGCGAAAATTGTGGGGTAATGTAGTTAAGGTAATCATCCATCGAACGAACAATGGAGTCCATTACCGCTTCGCGTGAATGGCCACGATCGCGGGTGTCACGAACGAATTTTTGAATCCACTCTAGGTTTACGATAGGTACCATGCCGATCAGCAAATCGACGTGTTGAGAAACGTTAATGTCGCCATCAACCACACCACCGTGCAGGCCTTCGTAAAACATCACATCGGAATTTTCAGGGATCTCCTGCCATGGCGTAAAGGTGCCCGGCATTTGATTGTAAGGCACGGCTTCATCGAAGGTGTGCAGGTAGCTTCGTACTTTACCTGTACCTTCGTTACCGTATTTACGGAAGAACTCTTCTAGCGCACCAAAGTCGTTGGCTTGTGGACCAAAGTAGCTGATGTGCTTACCTTGCTCGCGCGCTTTACGGATCTCGACATCCATCTCTGGGCGAGTGAAGCGATGGAAACTATCCCCTTCAACCCAAGCTGCCTTCACGTCCATCATATTGAACATTTTACGGAAGGCTTCTGAGGTGGTGGTGGTGCCGGCTCCAGATGAACCCGTCACCGCAATAATTGGATGTTTAGCGGACATGACAACCCTTGTCTTTTGAGTAACTTACTTGTTAGCAATCGTTTACCACTATAACACGGCTCCTTTATGAGCGCAGCTTAGAAGCGTTTTGTGACTTGAATATCAACGGTTTCATGGAGCTCAGAAAACACGATGCTGACTTCTCCTGAAGCTAATTGATGTTTCACTTGGTCAATCTTGTTTTGCAGTGAAACCTCTACGTCGCCGTAGTCTGTGCCTTCACGCAGCACGAACTCTTTGATGAGGTTTTCCAGTGTCTCTGGCGCAATGTCTTGCCATGGGATGATCATAAATACTTCTCTCTTTTATGTTCATAAATAGGTTTATTGATGTAGAAATGCGTGTGCTTAGTAATGTTTTGCTTCTATTTACTAAGGCTCGGTCATTATGCCGAATCTTGGATACTTTCATAGTAGGCAGGCAAGGCTTCTTCTAACCAAAACCTTGGCTTGAGTGTGCTACCAGTAATAAACCCAACATGGCCGCCTTTTTGAAACAGTCGATAATCGATGTTATCGGGCAGAACGAACTTTGGGATCACATCATCGGTCATGAAAGGGTCGTCTTTGGCATGAATGATCTGAGTCGGTAGTTTGATCTTATTGAGCTTAGGCAGCGCAGAACATTGCGCATAATAATCTTGGGCATTTTTGAAGCCGTGCAGAGGCGCAGTGATTCGTTCATCAAATTCATACAGTTTGGTGATGTTCTTGATGGCTTCAGCGGTGATGCCAAGTTTTTCCTGTAGTAGGTTAACCTTTTTTAGCGCATTCGATTTTAGAGAGTTGAGCAGGTACTTCTTATAGAGCTTGGAGAAACCACGCTCAATGCGACTAGAGCAACACGCTAAGTCAAAAGGAGCAGATACGATGGTCGCCGCCGACAGCAATGGGTCGTCTGCGTACTCAGCCAAGTAGTTCGCCAGCATGTTTCCACCTAAAGATATGCCAACCGCAACCTTAGGGTTATTCGGAAACTGGGCGTGCAGGTGTCTTAGGAAAAAACGCGCATCTTCGACTTCACCTGAATGGTAAGCGCGAGCCAGGCGATTGGGTTTTCCGCTGCAGCCTCTGAAGTGCATCATCACGGACAACCAACCATCTTTAGCAAACGCATTCATTAATCCATTGGCATAAGGGCTCTCAAAGCTACCTTCTAAACCATGGAATAGAACGAATATCGGCTTGCTACTGCGATCATTCTTATTTGAGGTGTCACCGTCTGGTGATTCGCTCCAAGCAAGATCAAGAAAGTCACCATCGGGTGTTTCTAAGGTTTGCCAGTGAGGATGAAACAGCGCCTGCTTCCTAATAAACCGTGGCACTAAGGTTTGTAAGTGCGGATTAGAGAGACCAGCAGCTGCGGTAAATATTGTCATAAAAACGATCCATGCTTCTTTTACGGGTTCTGATAACGTGTTGAGCTTGTAACGAAACGCTCACGTTTTTATTTGAGCTTGGTTGATTCTCGGCATAAGCGCAAGGCTTCACTTATACGAGATACAAAAACAAGCTATGGGTAACCGTTTGAATAATCTCAAGGTTAAGCTTGGATCTTGATGGAATAAAAGGGAAAGAGAACGAGCTAAGGCTGAGGTGCTGGTTCAGAAAAAGCGTCGTAGAGGTTTTCTGCCCCTAATAAACGGCAGTACTGAAACGCGAGCGGTGATTGCTGATTGGTGTACAGTTGTAGGGAGTTAATACAGTCGACGAGATCGGACTGTTGTTGCTTTTCAAGTTGTAACTCAAACTGCAAGGCTTCACGGTATAGCGAGTCGACAACGTGTGCTTTGAGGTGTTTACGTAGCTCTCGATAACTATGAAGCAAGGTTTCAGAGCGGCTCAAGCACTGTTGAACCTTGTGCCACTCTTCTTCAGCAAAAGACAATTGCTGCTCATCAAGCCATTTGAGAAGCAGCAGTAGATTGACGTTGCCGTGGAACTGGTTTTGCAAAGCTAAGCACGCATCCTTTACACCGCGCACACTGTAATACTGAAGGCTAAATTGCCATAGTCGTTCCAGTGTGAGTGATATTGGGGCGTGCTCTGGGCTCATAAGCTATCCATATCCTGTTCCATCTGCTCAAGCTCTTCTTGAGTGGACATCCAATCCATTTCAACTTCTTCTAGCTGTGACTTACTGCTCGCTTGGAGAGCGAGTACTTTATTCAGTTTAGCCTTATTTTCAGCTTCATACAGTGATGTGTCGGATAATTCTTGCTCGGCTTCTTCAAGAGCCTGCGTTAATTTATCCATCTGCTTTTCAAATTGAGTGAGCTTTTTACGCAGTGGTGCCGTCAGTTTACGGAACTCGGCTTCTTTTCGTTTCTGCTCTTTTTTCGCTGCTGCACTGTTGGCGCCGTCTTTGGCTGGTGCCAATGCTTGTGCTTCTTTGCGCTCAACTTTCTGTTGTTCGGTTAGCCACTTGTAGTAATCGCTTAAGTCACCATCAAATGGTGCTACTTGGCGGTCGTGTACAAGGTATAAATCATCGGTAGTCGCACGCAGTAGGTAACGGTCGTGCGATACGATAACCATTGCGCCTTCAAACGTCTGCAGGGCAAAAGTCAGCGCCTGACGCATGTCGAGATCTAAGTGGTTGGTTGGTTCATCGAGTAGCAACAGGTTTGGTTTTTGCCATACCAGTAGCGCTAATACTAAACGCGCTTTTTCACCACCAGAGAAGGGGGCCACTTTATCGAGCGCTTTTTCACCTTGGAAACCGAAGCTACCTAGGTAATGACGCAGTTGTTGTTCGGTGTGCTTAGGGGCAATCTGCATCATGTGTTGCAGCGGTGTTTCTTCAGGGTGCAGCGTCTCTAACTGGTGCTGTGCAAAGTAACCAATCTTAACGCCTTGCGAATAGCTCAGTTCACCGCCTTGCTGTTTCAGTTCGCCAGAAAGCAGCTTAATCAGCGTTGATTTACCAGCACCGTTTCGACCAAGCAAACCAATACGACTGCCCGGCACTAGGTTGAGGCGAATCTTCTCTAGAATCAGATTGTCATCATAGCCCGCTGATACTTCGTCCATCATCATGATTGGATTTGGTAGCGCGTCTGGTTCTCTAAATTCAAAGCTGAATGGGTTATCAAACTGAGCAGGCAGCACTTGCTCCATTTTCTCTAACGCTTTAATACGGCTTTGCGCTTGGCGAGCTTTTGACGCTTTGTAACGGAAACGATCAATGTAGCTCTGCATGTGAGACATCTGTTTCTGCTGTTTTTGGTACATCGCTTGTTGCAGAATCAGTTTTTGTGCTCGTTGGGTTTCGAACGATGAGTAGTTACCCGTGTACTCATTGAGCTGTTGATTTTCAACGTGCACGATGCGGTTGACGATAGGGTCCAAGAAGTCTCTATCGTGCGAGATAAGTACTAGTGTGCCAGGGTAGCTTTGTAACCAACGCTCTAGCCACATTACTGCGTCTAAATCCAAGTGGTTGGTCGGTTCATCGAGTAGCAGTAGGTCACTGCGACACAGTAGGGCTTGCGCTAGGTTCAAACGCATACGCCAACCACCTGAGAACTGAGTCAGGTTCCATGTCATTTGTTCTTGGCTAAAGCCTAGGCCGTCCAGTAACTCGGCAGCACGAGCCTTGATGCTGTAACCACCAATGGTTTCAATCTTGCCGTGGATCTCTGCGACCAATGTGCCGTTGTCGGCTTGTTCAGCTTTCTCTAGTTGATCTTCAAGGCCGCGGTATTCACGGTCGCCATCAATCACGTATTCAATTGCTGTTCTTTCTAATGCCGGTGTTTCTTGAGCAACCCAAGCCATTTCCCAATGGGCTGGTTTACTGAATGAACCAGCATCAATCGACAGTTCGTCCTTAATTAAGGCGAATAGCGTAGATTTACCACAGCCGTTTTTACCAACCAAACCGATCTTGTCGCCAGGGTGAAAAGTCGCAGATGCTTGGTCGAGGAGTGGCTTACCGCCGCGTAGCAATTGAATATCAGAGAAAGTAATCATAATTGAAATAGCATAGAAATTAGAGGTGAACAGACGCCTGCATAGTAGGCTGAAACCAGATAAAAGTCGATCACAATGCAATTTGCGTTATGATGCCAATAACATATTAATAACTTTTGCTTAAATTCTTGTGGCCTTGCCACCGTTTAGCCCTCAAAGGAATGTTTCAAAGGAATGAGTAATACTCCCTCGACAGACAAAGTCGTGCCAAAGGTGTTGATCATCTACGCGCACCCAGAGCCGCAAACCTCTATTGCTAACCAGATGATGGTTAAGAAGGTAGAGTCGCTCGGTCATGTCAAAGTTCATGATCTCTACGCCATCTACCCAGACTTCTTTATCGATGTGCCTTATGAGCATGAATTGCTCCTTCAATACGATGTGATCGTGTTTCAGCATCCTCTGTTCATGTATTCCTGCCCTTCATTGTTAAAAGAGTGGTTTGATCGCGTGTTAGGCAAGGGCTTTGCGTTTGGTGAGCAAAGTGCGCTTAAAGGCAAACACTGGCGCAGTGTGATTACTACCGGTGGTAAAGAAGAGGCGTTTGGTGCCGCAGGCTATAATAAATATCCATTACAAGAGATCTTGCAACCATTCGAGCTCACCGCTTCTTTGTGTCAGATGAATTGGATATCCCCTTTGGTTTTGCACTGGGCACGAAATGTCACCGATATGACGCGTTACCAACACGCCGAAGCGTATCGAAACTGGTTGCGAGACCCGCTACAAGATATAGGAGCAGATGATGGCTCTGACTAATGATTTTCTACAAAGTAGCGTTATATTTTTAGCGGCTGCTGTGGTTGCGGTTCCTATCGCACAGCGCGCCGGTTTGGGCTCGGTCCTCGGTTACTTATTAGCGGGCGTTGCAATTGGCCCATGGGGGCTTGGCTTAATCAGTGATGTAGAGGCGATTCTGCACTTCTCCGAATTCGGGGTGGTACTGCTGCTCTTCCTGATTGGTCTCGAACTTAACCCGAAAAAACTGTGGCAGATGCGGGCGCCTATTCTCGGGTTGGGTGGCGCACAAGTGCTGATCACCACTCTGATTATTACCGCCATCGCGTGTGTGTTTGGTTTAACTTGGCAAACGAGCTTAGTCATCGGTATGGGTTTAGCTTTGTCTTCGACCGCTATTGCCTTGCGTGTTATTGAAGAGCGAGAGCTTGGTGGCAAAGAAGCCGGGCAGTCAGGCTTTGCAGTACTGCTTTTCCAAGATATCGCCGTTATTCCAATGTTGGCAATGTTGCCTTTGCTTGCGGGTAATACCGGCGGTAGCTGGGCTGACATGTTATGGATGCTGGGTGGTGTGATTGGTCTGCTGGTCGGTGGTCACTTCTTGTTGAGACCACTGTTCCGATACGTAGTGATGAGTGGTGTGCGTGAGTTATTCACCGTCGCAGCGCTGTTATTGGTAATTGGTATTGCCGTAATCATGCAACAGATAGGCTTGTCGATGGCATTGGGTACTTTCCTAGCAGGCGTACTTCTGGCTGAAAGTGAATATCGACATGAGCTTGAAATCGCCATCGACCCATTCAAAGGGTTATTGCTTGGTTTGTTCTTTATTTCTGTGGGGATGGCGGTGAACTTAGGCTTACTCGCTGAAAGCCCATTCGCGATACTGATTGCCGTTTCTGCATTGGTCGTATTGAAAGGCTTAGTGCTGTATGCGCTGGCTCGAATCTTTGGTACTCAGCCCAAAGCCCGTAGCCGAATGGCGATGATTCTCAGCCAAGGTGGTGAGTTCGCTTTCGTTATTTTTACCGCGGCGAGTGCGCAGGGCATATTAAGTGGCGAACAAGTGTCGTTCTTATTGGTGGTTGTGAGCCTTTCAATGGTAACCACGCCATTGATGCTCAAGCTGCAAGACCGATTCTTTGCTCGTCAACTTAATCAAATCAGTGAGAACGCAATGTCTTCGGATGTTGTCGATCGCAGCCCTCGAGTGATCATTGCAGGCTTTGGTCGTTTTGGTCAGATCATTGGCCGCTTGATGTACGCCAACAAGATTCGCATCACCGTTCTTGAAAGTGATGCCAGCCAAATCCACATCCTGAGAAAGTTCGGCTACAAGGTATTTTACGGTGATTCAACGCATCTAGAGCTGTTACGCGCAGCCGGTGCTGATAAAGCAGAAGCGATTGTTCTGTGTACTGACTCTCCCGATGAAATAATGAAAACCGTTGATCTATGTAAGCAGCACTTCCCACGTTTAAAGATCTTAGCGCGTGCCCGAAGTCGTGTTGAAGCGTATCAATTACTTAACCACGGTGTGAGTAACTACTCTCGTGAAACCTTCCTTGGGGCCCTGGATTTAGGCCGTCAAACATTGACTGAACTTGGCATGCATCCATATAAAGCGAAGCGAGCAGAAGCACACTTTAGAAAGTTGGATAATGGTATGCTGAAAGAGTTACTGCCTCAGCATAACGAAGATGCTGAGTTAGCCCAAAGAGCGAAAGAGGCTCGTAAAGAACTTGAAGAGATCTTTGGACATGAGATGGAAAACGATCACCAATCTCGAAACTATTGGCAGTAGCTCGAATTGAGAGCTAATAGCTTGAGTTTAGAGATAGAGCTTGAGCTTAGAAATAATAGTCTAGAGAACCAATCTAATAATAAACGTGGTCTCTGCTTTTTCTTAAATAGATCTAGAGTAGAAGAACTGCGGATCCAGAGTAGTAAAGGATATCAACGTGAAACAGAAAAAACGCTTTATCGCAGGGGCAAGCTGCCCAAGTTGTAGTACTCAAGACACACTCCGTTGGTGGATTGAAAATAATATAGAGCTGGTGGAATGTGTCGATTGTGACTTCACAGAACAGCGTAAACCGAAAACTGTAGAGAAATCTGAACACGCGAATCAAGAAATGATCGGTATTTTTAAGCCAGAATGATTGAGTTTCGTCAATTGATCCCCATAATATCCGGGTACAGAATTTTTCCTAAGCTCAACTGTTCGAGCTTAGTCCAAACCTCCTTGGAGCTCTCATGAAAATTGAAAAGAACGTAGTAGTTAGTGTTGCATATCAAGTGAAACTTGAAGATGGCGTAGTAGTTGACCAATCAACTGCAGAAGCTCCACTAGATTACCTTCACGGTCACAACAACCTAATTACAGGTCTTGAAAAAGAGCTTGAAGGCAAAGTAGCTGGCGACAAGTTCTCTGCAACTGTTACTCCAGAAGACGCTTACGGCGAGCACAACGACGCACTAGTTCAACGTGTTCCTGCTGACGTATTCCAAGGTGTGGAGCAAATCGAAGTTGGCATGCGTTTCCTTGCGGATACTGATCAAGGTCCAATCCCAGTTGAAGTTACTGAAGTAGATGGCGACGAAGTTGTTGTTGATGGTAACCACATGCTAGCTGGGCAAACTCTAACGTTTGACGTTGAAGTTGTAGCGGTCCGTGAAGCGACTGAAGAAGAAGTTCAACACGGTCACGTACACCAAGAAGGCGGCTGTGGCGGTCACGACCACGATCATGACCACGAAGGCGGTTGCTGTGGTGGCGAAGGCCATGACCACGGTGAAGAGAAGAAAGACGGCTGCTGCGGCGGTGGTAGCTGTGGTTCTCACTAATACCGAATTAACGGTTTAGTTTAAGAATCTTGAAAGCCTCCCTTGTGGAGGCTTTTTGCGTTTAGGAGTCTAGCTTTTTGGCCTCGCTTTTATCTACCCGGCAAGCATTCGCAAAAAGTTTGGTTTTCGCTATCAGACATAGAATCATGGATGTGGTATTGATAGCACAATATTATAAGACGACGTCAATGGAGAGTTTGTATGTCACAGCCTTTTTCAATTGCCATTCATGGTGGTGCAGGAACCATCTTGCGAGAGCAAATGAGCGATGAATTAAAAGCGGGTATTACCGAGGCTTTGGAAAAGTCGGTTTTGGCGGGCTATCAAGTATTGAAAGCGGGTGGTGATGCTCTGGATGCGGTAGTGGCATCGGTCAAGGTGATGGAAGACAGTCCGCACTTTAATGCAGGTAAGGGCTCTGTTCTTACGCATGATGAGTTTGTAGAGATGGATGCTTCTGTGATGCACGGCCGCGAAATGGATGCGGGTGCTATTGCAGGCGTTCGCCATATCAAAAATCCAATTGAACTTGCGCGTGATGTGATGCTGAAAAGCGACCATGTGTTGCTGATTGGTGAAGGTGCCGAGAAGTTTGCGTTTGAGCATGAGTACACCTTTACCGAGCAAGACTACTTCTTTACTGAGCGCCGCTATGATCAACTTCAGTCGATGAAAGAGAAAGGCATCTTTGCTCTGTCTGAAGCGAAATATGATGAACAGCAAGCTGAGAAATACCCCGACGACAAAAAGTACGGCACGGTCGGTGCAGTCGCATTAGACCAAGCGGGTAACTTAGCAGCAGCAACCAGTACCGGTGGCGTGACAAATAAGAAATACGGCCGTGTGGGTGACTCTCCGATTATTGGGGCGGGAACCATCGCTGAAAATGGCAACGTTGCCGTCTCAACAACAGGGATGGGTGAGTTCTTCCTACGTAAAATGGTCGCCAGTGATGTCGCAGCACGAATGCGTTATCTGAAAGAAGATGTACACACCGCTTGTGAAACGATCATTCAAGGTGAATTGAAAACCATGGGTGGAGAAGGCGGCTTGATCGCTATCGATGGCCAAGGCGATATTCATTTTGGTATGAACAGCTCAGGAATGTATCGTGCAAGTGTTGATACTCAAGGTCGTGTTGAAGTGAAGATTTATGCCGATGATTAAGTTTCTATCGGCTTAATTGGCTTTAGTTGAATTAGCGCAGATTAAACAAACAAAAGGGCGACAGATAAGCATCTGTCGCCCTTTTAGTTTTCTATGTCCCGTTCTGAAATGTGTTTACACATTGAGGACGAGAAACTAACGATATACGTCGCTAGAATCAATTCGTTATTTTGAACCGCACTTAGTAGTGTGGAGGTGGCGTCTCTTCTGATGCGTCAGCTAGATTAGAGCCATCCATATTTTTCACTTTGCCAACCACGAATTTCATCTGGTCTTGCATTCTCGTGATCAACATTTGTTGTTGGCTAAGCGCTTCATTGAGTTCTTCAATGGTTTGTTCTTGGAAAGCTAACTGACACTCTAGGTCATTTACGCGGCTTTCTAGTTGTTCAACTCGCTTTTCTGTCATCGTTCTTAATCCACATTCCAAGCTTGGGCAATGCCCGCAGAGGTGCCCGATATCACACGGTTCTTATCATCAAAGGCTGCATCATACACTACCGCACGAGGAGGGCGAGCATCTTTTAGTGGCTCAGCATCGTGGCGAGAAATTCGTTTGCCATCCTGAGTATTCCACACGCTCACTTGGCTGGATGGTGTGCCAGTCACCAACATACTGCCGTCATCAGAAAAGCGAGCACTCGAGAAAATCAACTGTCGAGACCAGCTTTGCAATTGCGCTTGAGGTTCGCCCGTTTCAAGATCCCAAATCATCGCTTGATTGCCGCCATCAGAGGTAAAAGCCAGCTCGCCATCGCGTTGGAGTGCAACTCGTACTACTCTTTGTTCATGCTCGAAGGTACGTAACACCAAACCTGATTCGGTATCCCAAAGGTAAGCTTTGTAGTCGTTGCCGCCTGATAATGCGTAGCGGCCATTAGAAGAGAGGGAGACTGAATTCACTTTTTCTCGGTGAGCAAGGAACTCCAGACGGCGTCCGGTGACTAAGTCCACATAGATGGCTTTGCCATTAGAAAGGCCAAGCAGTACTTTTTCACCATTGCTAGAGATATCGACATCGCGAATCAAGCCGTCGGAGATAGACCAGAGCCCTTGTGCTTGAGTCCAAGATAAGTCCCAAACGGCGAAGTTCATCTGGCTAGCGGTAATGGCAAAACGGCCATTGTCCGAGATACGGATACGCGATACTTGGTTTTCTAACTGGTCTTGTGGACCAAGCTGAGCCAACTCTTGGTCTTCGGCGAGGTCCCAAAGGAGCAGTTGCTTTTGCTGAGAGTAGAGCAGGGCGAAGCGTCCATCTCTGCTGAGTGCAAAGCTGGTGGCACCATTGGGCTCAATTTCCCAACGTTGCTCATCATCTTGGAAGAAAAAGCAACCATTTAACAAGGTGATGACAATTGTACATAGCAATGAGTGGAAAAATATTCGCATCACATCTAATAATCCGGTTTGTGTCGAAAGACATATGACTAGTATATTGTTATAACTAACGTATTCACACCAATCTAATCATTAGATTTGTGCACAATAACCAATGGCTTGGCCATTAATTGGAGAATTCAATGAAATCAGTTTTAAAAGTATCACTGCTTGCCGCAACGGTTATGCTAGCAGTTGGTTGTCAGAAAGAAGAACCAAAGGCAGAAGCTCCACAGGTAGAAGAAGTTAAAGTTGAAGCAGTAAACTTTAAAACAGAAGATGACAAAGCGGCTTACGCAATCGGTGTATCTTTCGCTAACTACCTAAGCACAAGCATTGATAAGCCAAGCGAGCTAGGTATCAACCTAGACAAAGATATGGTTCTTCAAGGTATCGAAGACGTATTCGCAGAGAAAACAGCACTTAACGAAGAAGAAACTCGCGCAGCTCTTGAAGCTCTAGACAAGCGTGTTGCTGAAACGATGCAAGCACAAGCGGCAGAAAAATCTGCAGAAGTGAAGAAAGCCGGTGATGACTTCCGTGCTGAGTTCGCTAAAACTGAAGGCGTTAAGCAGACTGAATCTGGTCTACTTTACCAAGTAATGACTGCTGGTGAAGGCGCTTCTCCAAAAGACACTGATACCGTTCAAGTACACTACAAAGGTACGCTAACAGACGGTACTCAGTTCGACAGCTCTTACGATCGTGGCGAACCAGCGACATTCCCACTAAACCGCGTAATCCCTGGCTGGACTGAAGGCGTACAACTGATGCAAGTTGGTTCTAAGTACAAGTTCGTTATCCCGCCAGAGCTAGCATACGGTGAGCAAGATACACCGACTATCCCAGCTAACTCAACGCTAGTATTCGAAGTAGAACTACTAAACATCGATAACGCTGAAGCAGCTCCTGCACAGTAATATCGGTTAAAAGCCTCGTACTAAAATACGTTGATTGAATAAAAAGCCTAACTTTGAGTTAGGCTTTTTTTATGATTTGAAGATGAGTATTTGATTTTTAAACTTGTTCTAAATCACTAGTTGCAATGTTAGCTAGGTGTGCAATTAAAATTTTCTGATAAACTTACATAAATTTGTTGATTTTTCACACGAAGGTAAGGAATAAGTGACTACTACAGAAACAGTCAATGCAGATGTGTTACTTGAAATGGAATCAGTCCACGTTATGCCATTCAGTGAACACGATAAAATCATTCTAAGATCTTATGAGGCCGTTGTTGACGGTATTGCGAGCCTTATTGGTCCGTTTTGTGAAATCGTTTTGCACTCTTTAGAAGACCTCAATACTTCTGCGATTAAAATTGCCAACGGCGAAAATACGGGTCGTCAGGTTGGTTCGCCGATCACCGATCTTGCATTGAAGATGCTAAAAGATATTGAAGGTTCTAAGCGTAATTTCTCACGTTCATACTTCACTCGCGCTAAAGGCGGAGTGTTGATGAAGTCGATCACGGTTGCTATCCGCAACGGTGAAGACCGAGTGATTGGCCTACTGTGTATTAACGTGAACCTAGACGCGCCATTCTCACAAGTACTGCAATCGTTCATGCCTACGCAAGACGCAGACGAAGCCGCATCATCGGTTAACTTCGCTAGTGACGTTGAAGAACTTGTCGACCAGACGGTTGAACGCACCATTGAAGAAATTAACGCTGACAAATCGGTATCGAACAATACGAAGAACCGTCAGATCGTGATGGAGCTGTACGACAAAGGTATTTTCGATATTAAAGACGCGATTAACCGCGTTGCTGAGCGACTGAACATCTCTAAGCACACCGTGTACCTATACATCCGCCAACGTAAAACAGAGGATGAAGAGGGTTGCTAAGCTATACACTCCTAGTGAATGGGCCAGTCTATGGCTCACAGTCAGCAAGAAGTGCCTACCAGTTTGCCGTGGCTCTGATTAAACAGGGCCACAAACTTCACAGTGTGTTCTTCTATCAAGATGGCGTCAGTAACGGCTCAGACCTTACCGTACCGGCTAACGATGAATTTGACTTAGCTTCTGCTTGGCAAAAGCTGGCTGATGAGCACGATGTTAGCCTTGAAACCTGTGTGGCAGCTGCACTAAGACGCGGAGTGATTAGCTCTGAAGAAGCAGAGCAACATCAACTAAGTGCCTCTAACCTAGCCACGGGGTTTACTCAGGCCGGATTAGGGAGCTTATCAGAAGCGCTACTAACGCAAGATAGGGTTGTGCAGTTTTGAGAAAGTTAGCCTTTATATTTAACAGTTTCCCTCATACAACTGCTGCGGGTAGAGAAGGGTTAGACGCATTACTTGCTGCGTCCGCCTACAGTGAAGACATTGCCGTGTTCTTTGTTGGCGATGGCGTGACACAGCTTCTCAAAGCGCAGCAGCCCGACGAAACACTATCGCGTGACTACATCTCCGCATTCAAACTTATGGACTTGTACGACATCGAACAGGTGTATGTGTGTCAGCGGAGTCTGAGTCAGTTTGGTCTTTCAGCCGACAACCTGCTGATCGATGTGACCACCGTTGAAGCCGACGAGTTAACGCAGAAGTTAGCTCAGTGCCAACAGATACTGACTTTCTAGGGGACGCTATGCTTCATATCGTAAAATCAGTCGACAAACTTAAACTCGCATTGACCTATTCTCAGCCACAAGATCAGTATCTTTTGGTGGAAGACGCGGTGTATGTTTGCCTTCCAAATCATGAGTTATTCACTCAAATCTGCGCAGTAGAGCAGGTGTCGGTGTTAAAACCAGATCTAGATAGCCGAGGTTTACAACTACTTGTCTCAAGTACCATTGATCAAGTTGACTTCGATGGCTTCGTTAAACTGACGGTTTTGAACGCCAAATCAGTGACTTGGTAAGTGTGTTCTATCAGTTTGGTTAAAATTAGACCATCCTGAGCTCTAGACGGCTAAAAAAGATCTGTATATTTCTTGACACACCTCCCACTGCTGAATAGAATTTTGCGTCCCTAATTACGACTTGTGATTAGGGATAGATTTTTCACAAAGCTTACTTTCAAGTAAATTTCAGGAGCTAGTTAATGGCAACTATTAACCAGTTGGTTCGCAAACCTCGTGTAAAGCAAGTTGTTAAAAGCAACGTGCCTGCACTAGAAGCGTGCCCACAAAAACGTGGTGTATGTACTCGTGTTTACACTACTACACCTAAAAAACCTAACTCGGCACTACGTAAAGTATGTCGTGTACGTCTAACTAACGGTTTCGAAGTAACTTCGTACATCGGCGGTGAAGGCCACAACCTACAAGAGCACAGTGTTGTACTAATCCGTGGCGGTCGTGTAAAAGACCTTCCGGGTGTTCGTTACCACACTGTTCGCGGCGCACTTGACTGTGCTGGCGTTAACGACCGTAAACAAGGTCGTTCTAAGTACGGTGTGAAACGTCCTAAGTCTTAATTGATTCTCTTTTTAAAAAGAAATCGTTAAGTAAGGCCAAACACTATTTTATTTATTATTCTGAAAAGTTTTGGAAAAAACCTGAAGAAGACAACGGAGAATATCCATGCCACGTCGTCGCGTAATAGGTCAGCGTAAGATCCTTCCAGATCCTAAGTTCAAATCTGAATTGCTGGCAAAATTCGTTAACATCCTTATGGTTGACGGAAAGAAATCTACTGCAGAAAAAATCGTTTACACTGCACTAGATTCAATGGCTGAGAAGTCTGGTAAAGACCACTTAGCTGTATTTGAAGAAGCTCTTGAAAATGTTCGCCCAGCGGTAGAAGTTAAATCTCGCCGTGTAGGTGGTTCAACTTACCAAGTACCTGTAGAAGTTCGTCCGGTTCGCCGTAACGCTCTTGCTATGCGTTGGGTAGTTGAAGCTGCGCGTAAGCGTGGTGAAAAATCTATGGCTCAACGCCTAGCTGCTGAAATGCTAGACGCGTCTGAGAACAAAGGTACTGCGGTTAAGAAACGTGAAGACGTTCACCGCATGGCTGACGCAAACAAAGCGTTCGCACATTACCGTTGGTAATACCTTTTTAGTGCTGCAAGGTTCCTTGCAGCACTTCTTTAGTTCCTATGCTTATGCTAGGAACTATTGCTATTTCTAGGGCAAGCAATTTTAGCGAAGCATCGCTTTTAACGCATAATCTAGACATAGCAATAGTCCCTAAGTCTCTAATAAGAGGATTCAACCGTGGCTCGTAAAACTCCTATAGAGCAATACCGTAATATCGGTATCGTTGCTCACGTAGATGCAGGTAAAACAACCACAAGTGAACGTATTCTGTTCTATACCGGTCTTTCTCATAAAATCGGCGAAGTTCACGATGGTGCAGCAACCATGGACTGGATGGAGCAAGAGCAAGAGCGCGGTATTACGATCACTTCAGCAGCAACCACTACGTTTTGGCGTGGTATGGAAGCGCAGTTCTCGGACCACCGTATCAACATCATCGACACTCCTGGACACGTTGACTTCACAATCGAAGTAGAACGTTCTTTACGTGTACTTGATGGTGCAGTTGTTGTGTTCTGTGGCTCATCTGGTGTTGAACCTCAGTCAGAGACAGTATGGCGTCAAGCTGATAAGTACCAAGTTCCACGTATGGTTTTCGTTAATAAAATGGACCGTACCGGCGCAGACTTCCTGCGCGTAGTTGAACAGATCAAGGACCGCCTAGGCGCAACTCCTGTTCCAATTCAACTGAACATTGGTGCTGAAGAAAACTTCCAAGGCGTTGTCGATCTTATCAAGATGAAGGCAATTAACTGGAACGAAGCTGACCAAGGCATGACTTTTACGTACGAAGATATCCCTGCAGACATGCAAGAAATGGCTGAAGAATATCGTACAGAACTTGTTGAAGCTGCTGCAGAAGCAAATGAAGAGCTGATGGATAAGTACCTTGAAGAAGGTGAACTAACAGAAGCTGAAATCAAACAAGGTCTTCGTACTCGTACCCTTAATAATGAAATCGTACTTGCTACTTGTGGTAGTGCATTCAAAAACAAAGGTGTACAAGCTGTTCTAGATGCAGTTGTTGATTTCCTTCCTTCTCCAGTCGATGTCCCTGCAATTAAAGGTATCGATGAAGACGAAAATGAAGCAGAGCGTCACGCAGACGACAAAGAACCGTTCTCAGCGCTAGCATTTAAGATTGCAACAGACCCATTCGTTGGTACTTTAACTTTCATCCGTGTTTACTCTGGTGTTGTTGAAAGCGGTAAAACAGCTTACAACTCTGTGAAGAAGCAACGTGAACGCTTAGGTCGCATTGTTCAAATGCACTCAAACAAGCGTGAAGAAGTAAAAGAAGTACGAGCAGGTGACATCGCAGCTATCATTGGCCTGAAAGATGTGACTACTGGTGAAACCCTTTGTGACCAGAACCATAAGATTGTTCTTGAGCGCATGGAGTTCCCAGACCCAGTTATTCAGATCGTTGTAGAGCCAAGCTCTCAAGCTGATCAAGATAAAATGACTATCGCTCTAGGTAAACTAGCAGCGGAAGACCCATCGTTCCGCGTTGATATGGATGCGGAAACTGGCCAGACTCTAATTTCTGGTATGGGTGAACTACACTTAGATATCATCGTTGACCGTATGAAGCGTGAATTTAGCGTGAACTGCAACGTTGGTAACCCGCAAGTGGCTTACCGTGAGACTATTCGTGGTACAGCGAAAGCGGAAGGTAAATTTATCCGTGAACATGGTGGTAAAGGTCAGTACGGTCACGTATGGCTAAAACTGGAACCATCAGAAGCTGGCGAAGGCTTTGTCTTTGTGGATGAAATTGCCAATGGTATCGTACCGAAAGAGTTTATTGCTTCAGTCGCTAAAGGCGTTGAAGAGCAGATGAACAATGGTGTGCTTGCTGGCTATCCAGTTTTGGATATCAAAGCTACACTATATGATGGTTCTTACCATGAAACAGATTCAAGTGAGATGGCGTTTACAATCGCTGCCTCTATGGCTTTCAGAACGGGTGCACTTGAAGCGCAACCAGTTTTGCTTGAGCCTATGATGAAAGTTGAAGTAACTACTCCAGAAGACTGGATGGGTGACGTTGTTGGCGATATTAACCGTCGTCGCGGCATCATCGAAGGTATGGACGAGGGGACAGCTGGCCTGAAGATAATTCGTGCACAAGTTCCGTTGTCTGTCATGTTCGGTTACGCAACTGATTTACGTTCTGCGACACAAGGTCGTGCTTCTTACTCTATGGAGTTTAGTGAGTACGCTGAAGTGCCTAACAATGTTGCAAAAGCAATCATTGCAGAGCGTGGTTAAACAAAAGGAAGGCATTTTTTTTCATTTTTTGAAAGAACAATGCGTCCAAATATTGCGCTAACGAGAGTTGGCGCATAAAATAGCAATTTCTGGCGCGTCTCGCTCAATAATGAACGTGGCGAATCATAACTAGGAAGGAACACGATTGTGTCTAAAGAAAAATTTGAACGTACGAAAC
>NZ_AJZD02000090.1 GCF_000272105.2 Vibrio splendidus 12E03 | reverse complement strand
GTCGTAATGGCTAAGTCACTAAACAAACGAGGCCTTCCACGGTTGCTGCATATTTCGGAGCATTCCGAGCAGTCATTTCGGTTTAAACCGATCACTGATTCCCCCCCTGTGTCAGCATAGTTGTCGCCTAGATTTTTAAGGAGATAACTATGCCAGCCAATCCAGTTCCAATTGATGTGAAAACGAAAGGCCAAACTTGGCTGTTACCACCATATAATTGGTCTCATCGAAGAATTGCTAAAGAATTAGATGTGAGTCCACCCGTGGTATCTAAGTGGAGAAATGAACTTGTTGAAAGCGGCCTATTGTCTACAGAGCTGCCCTTAGAAAATGCTACTACTGATTATTCAGCGGAGCAGAGATTTTTCATAGTGATTGAAACTACAACAATGTCTGAACGCGAGTTAGCTGAATACTGTAGGTCTAAAGGGGTATTTGTCGATGACGTTAAAACCTGGCGAGCACTGTCTATCAAGGCGCAGAGTACAACATCGACTTCAATGCCACACAAAGAAAATAAGCTACTACGTGATGAACGCAGAAAGGTAAAAGCGTTGGAGAAGGAGTTGGCACGTAAAGATAAAGCACTTGCTGAAACGGCTGCGCTACTGGTTTTGCGGGAAAAGTTCAATGCCCTCTGGGAAATCAACGAGGAAGACTGATTCCTATCTCAGAGCGGCTTAAAATAGTCACTCTTGTTGATGAAGCTGTACGTAAAGGGGCAACAAAGACAAAGGCTTGTTCCACCGTTGGGTTATCAATACGAACGTTCCAGCGTTGGACACGGAACTCTGCCGAAATCACAAGTGATATGCGTCAGCATCCTCGGCAGCACGAGCCTCATAATAAGCTATCAGAAGCCGAAAGGCAGCAGATATTAGATATCGGCAATACACCAGAGTATGCCGATTTACCTCCGAATATCATCGTTCCAATGTTGGCTGATGAAGGCATTTACATTGCCTCAGAGTCCACATTTTATCGTGTATTAAAAGCAAACAACCAGCTAGGTAAGCGAACTCGTAACAAAGCTGGCACAAGTCCTTCTCGACCAAAGGTTCAAAAAGCCTGCAAACCAAATCAGGTATGGAGCGGAGTTACTCCAAAGAACAACATGGCGGGAAAAGTGTGTGCAAGGCAACATTACTTTGCACTCTGACAACGGTGCTCCTATGAGAAGTTACACCATGCTTGCAAAGATGTACGACCTTGGGATTGCAAGCTCTTACTCTAGGCCAAGAGTAAGCAATGACAACCCATACTCTGAGTCGTTGTTCAAAACAATAAAGTATTGTCCTTCATGGCCAATGGATGGGTTTTCTTCCATTGAAGACGCTCGGTGTTGGGTTGGTAATTTTGTTGATTGGTATAACAATGAGCATAAACACAGTGGCATAAAGTATGTAACACCTCAGCAGAGGCATTGCGGGGAGGATAATGAAATTCTCCGACAGCGTATGCAAGTCTACCGACGTGCTCAATTGACTCATCCAGGCAGATGGAGTCGGCAAACGAGAGACTGGAGTTATATCGATGAGGTGTACTTGAACCCTGAAAAGTGTGCAGCGTAATCATTCACGTTACTAAATTGTAAAAAAGACGACAACTTGCTTGAAAAACAGCGGAAACGAGCGATCGCAATCACCGAAATACGCAGTTGCCTTGCTTGACCTGTTTCCAGTGTTG
>NZ_AJZD02000089.1 GCF_000272105.2 Vibrio splendidus 12E03 | reverse complement strand
TATGCGCCCTCTTAATGCGTCTGACTTTCTGCTTTCTTTAACAATCCTAGGGGATTGAAAGAGTCAGAAAGCCGGCATTAAACGGTGACGCGAGGAAGGAAGTACTGTGTGGATTTTTAGAGGTAAGACTCTCGTTCGTCTGATTCGATGAGTCCTTTTTTTTCTAGCTGTGCCACTATTGCGGTGACTTTTCTTTTGTGAATCTTGGCAATCTCTTTAGGGTGAATATCTGCGTTAAACGCTTCAATTGCTTGAAGTGTTTCTTCATCTGTCCACCTTAAACCATGACGTTTAGGTGTTTTTCTCTCCTTTACTTGTACTTGTTTTTTTGAATTTAACTTACGGATTCGATCTTTTGACTCGCTCCTTTCACAATCTTCATGTAATGCATTTTTTATAAGAACTAAACACCTAACTAACTCTGGTGTTAGCATCGTTGAGCCTTTTATAAACTCTGAATTTGTTAGGGGATTGATGCCCCGAGAAAGGTAGTGAAGTTGTTTTAATAGAAGATCTTTGTCTTGGCTTCCCATACTCTAATCCTTGTGGTTTATCCCTAATAGTAGTGATTTAGAGTATATGGCTTACCGATTGTCTAAACCAGAAAATCGGACAGTTCAAAACCTTCATTAAGTAAACTTTGAAGCTCTTGTGGGACTTCGCCAGTACCGTCCCAAGTACCACTATCACCAAACGTGTAACGCTCCGTTTTTACTTCATAGCGCGCTGTTTGTGTCTCGGCTGCGACTCTTTTTGCACGTTTGGAACGCTTGGCTTTGCTTTTGGTCTTGCCGTCATTCATCAATTGAGAAACTTCTTCGTGACTCAGTCCAGTCTTTTCCATGATGCTTTTTAGCATCCCTTTCGCTTCTTCTTGCGCAGCTATTTTTTCTGATTCCGTCTTTTCTCGTTGCTCGATGTACTCACCTAACTTTTCGGAAATGACTTTTAAATGACTCAAACCGGTTTCTTTAAACGTTTGTTGGATGCGTTTTTTGTTCGCAAAAATTGTGAGTAACTGCTCTGTTAGCGATTCATCAGTGTTCATGTTGGTTTCCTTCTTCATTGAAATTGATAAGACCAAAGCACATTCCATAGTCGATAAGGCACTCCATCATGGGCTTTGGCATTTGCTCTTGTGAAATCTTGTATCGGTGCGGACGTTCCCAATCTTCACGTTTGTAGTAAAGGCGACGAGTTAAATTGCTCTTATCAATTGTCACGCCGTGGAAGTAGGGAGGTACGCCTTGGTCGTGATAGGTGTTTCTTTCCTCTTCAGAGGTGCTAGTTAAAAGTCGATTAAAGTAGCGACATGTAAGAGCAAATCTCTTTTGATTGGCTAACCCTTTTTCTTCATCACCTGTGAACGCAAAGTTCCCGCCCTTTTCAAGTTTGAAGGTAAAGTCCGTAAAGACATGAGCTCGCTCAGGCTTTGTGAGTAGGTTGAAGTTAGAGCGAGCGCGGTATATCTGGTTCTTTTCTTTCTCGATATGAATCTCCAGTACACCTTCAAAGTCATTAAAATCTTCATAGGTGTGGCGCATCTGTCCCATGATGAAAGTGTCGCCCACTTTCATCTCTCGGATTCTGGCGCGAAAATACAAAGGCATACGGCAGTAACTTAAAAAGTCATACCCTGCCATTCTTTGATAGACCGTTTGTCGTGATTTATCGCGCTTGGTTTTTTCTTCTTTCCACTCTTGCTCTTGTTTTAAAAGTGCTTTTTCTTCGGATTTTGATAGCTGTATTTCGTCCACGTTGGCCTCTTTATTTGTCGTTTTTAAGGGGGATGTGAGTCGTTCCATTGAACTTAAATAACGGAATAAGTGTGCCGTTCGAGACTTCCGCTATCTCCGTGATTTTTCGTCCGTAACGTTCATGTCTACTGGCATGAACGAACACATCGACGTTTCCCGTGATTTGCTTGTGTGCTAAATCAAAATCAATCATCCCTTGCGACGCG
>NZ_AJZD02000088.1 GCF_000272105.2 Vibrio splendidus 12E03 | reverse complement strand
GGTTCTTGGCGTGACAGAGCAAGTGCTAAAACAGTTCGGTCACCAAGAGTTTGCTTTTGATGCTGAACAAGCTCAAAACGTTGCAAGTGCAGCCGCGCCGTTGTTCGTTAAATATGGCGGTGAGCTTCCACCGTGGTTAGCTCATTACAAAGAAGAACTGTCATTTGTGATCGCAGCTGGCGCACTCGGTTTTACTTCGTTTAACCAAATCCGAACCCTTAAAGCAATTGATGAAGCGAAAGAGGTAAACCCTCAAGAGGCGGAACCAGAGGGAAAAGAGGAAGTGCAATAAATGCAACCAATTAACCCAAATAATGCCCTTAAAAATGGTCACGTGTTTGCGGTTGGTATGAGCGGCAGCGGTAAAACCTCTGCCGCTAAAAAGCTGTTTATCAAATCTACCGACCAAGTAGCCATGTTTGATCCAATGGGCGACTACAGCGGAAAGCTAGCAGGGCGAGTGGTGCGTGGTTATTCCAGTATTAAGGAGTTTGCCGCTGCACTGATTGCAGGACGTAAAACAAAGCAGGGCTTTAAGATTGCGTATCAACCGACTCATGAAACCACATCAAAGGACTTCGATAAGTTTTGTCAGGTCGTTTGGGCTATGGGGAACGGAAAGCATACCAAACCATTAAAAATCATTTGTGAGGAGGTAGCCGAGCATAGTGAAAATGCGGGTAAAGCGGTTGGCTACCATGGAAAAATATTGCGCTTAGGCAGGAAGTTTAACCTTCACACAATCAATCTGTTTCAACGTGGTCAGGAAGTATCGAAGACCATTATTGATAACTGTCAGCATGCTTGTGTGATGATGCAAAAGACCAAAGCCAGTGCGACCTATTTGGAAAAAATGACCGGAATTCCTGCTGATGCGATCGAGCAACTCGACCCGCTTGAGTATCTACTTCAAGATGGTAAATCTTATAATTTTGGAGTTATAAAGTGGTGAGTTATAAATTTATATGAATATTGTTGCTTATTTGTATTTGTGGGCTAGATTTAATTTGTCACTGAGTGACATTTAATAATTAACCTATTAATCAATAAGTAAGGGCTAGGTATGACTCAAGTAATCGGAAAGGTATCGTATAACGGTGAAGTTGAAATCGGTAAAGGTTTTCAAGCTGAACGTCATGAAACAGGAGTTTTCAAAGTGTTCTTTGATAGCAACTTATTTCAAACAACTCCTGTTGTTGTTGCGACACCGGATACATCGCGTGAGTCCAGTGATACTTATACAGCTTCGGTATCGCTTAAAGAAGTGTCTAAAAATGGTTTCACTTTGAGTATTAACAATTTGACGCCTAATGCATACGACGCGACGTTTAACTTTATTGCTATAGCTGAGTAGTCAACGCACATTTTCTGATTGTAAATATTTAACTGGCTGGACTTTAGGGTTCAGCCAGTTTTTTATGTTGGTTGAAAATAGATTTGTGATTCAAGTCTCATTTAAACCAAACCTAAACCAAATAAGTATTAGGAATCCAAACCAAATCATTTGTTTAAGTAAAGGCCGTCCAATGTTGGGCGGTCTTTTTTATAGGAAAACAAATGGCAGGTTTTACACCAAAAAAATTAGCAGTCATTGCAGTGCTAGCAGGCATTGTGGCTGCGGGTGTTGTTTGGGCTTCAAACAACGTTGATGCTGTTGAAGACCAAATCGGTTAAGGGAGTTAGTTACTATGTCTACTCCAACCAAACTGAACTCTTTTACGGGTACGGGCTACGGTGAGAAAGCTACGTTAACCATTCCGATTGGTCCTACGTACGATGAGATTTTTCTCGAAACCAATCTTAGTGCGGCTCAACTTCGACGCGTAACCATCAGCTTGAATGCGGATGAGATTATCGTTCTTGATGGTGAGCTGATTAAAAAGATTGAAGCGTACAAAGGTCTTGCTCAAACGGATGGTTTTTTCACAATTCCATTAGCGGATATTTCTGCAAAAACTAAGAACGGGGTTCGTTACACGGGGCTTGTGACTGAAGCGGGTGACAATATCACTCTGGAAGTTGAGATTGCCGATTCTACTCAAGACAACGCGCCTGCTATCAAGCTTCAAGCGTGGGCAACAGTGTCAGCGCGTCAGCCTGCTCGTGTTGTTATCCCACAAATCAAAAAGCAGACGATGCAAGCAAGCTCAACAGAAAATGAGTTTCTTGATCTCGTTTCTGGCCCTCTTCATTTAGTGCGCCGCATGCACTTTTTAAGTGATCAAATCCACGCCCTACAAATCTATCGTGATTTCGTGAAAGTGCATGATTCAAGCCGTGCGCTTGAAGATATGCGCGCCAAACGAAACCGCCGTTTTTGGCAGGCGGGTTGTTACCACTTTGACCCAATCATGCGCGGCTTTTATATCGATGAGCTGTTTCCTACGGCGCACGGTTCAGAGCTGAAATTCACCGTGAAAACTCATAAGCCTGTTGGCTCAATTCCAATCATTGTTGAGTCGGTGCTCGTTGTTCGCCCTGACTTAGTGTAGGGGGTGACTATTGGCTTTTTGGGATGACTTAACGGACTTCGGTTCTGGTCTGCTTGATGACGTTGGCGAGGGGATGGGCAACTTGATTGATGTCGCGACCAAAGACGACTCATCAAAAAATGCAGCCACAACGCAACAGCCACAACAAACAGTGAAAGATAACCACGGCAACGCGGTTACGGGTTCCTCTCTGCAGAGTAACGACAAAACCCTTTTGTATGTGGGCGGTGGTATTGGTGCTGCGGTGCTTTTACTTGGTCTTATCGTGGTTTTGAAAAACTAATAGGGGGAGAGTTATGCCATTAATTGTGGTTCTTCCTCTGTTAGCGGGTGGTCTTGGCTTTGGTGCGGGTTTTTGGTCTGGAAGTAGCGTAACCAAGCTATTAAAAATCGGTGCCATTGGTGGCGGTTGCTATGTGGCTTATCGAGTCATTAAGGGGAACAAATGATACCAGGTATCGGTGGTGGCTTGAGTGCAGGCGGTTCTATGCCAATCAGTGCCGGAGGCGGCGCAGCTGGACCAAGTGAAGCAACGGGCACCAATTCAATTGGCGGGATTCGAAATGGAGCGATCAACTTTGGTGGTAGTGCGGGGCAAAAGCTCGCGCAAAACATACCGTTTGTGTTGTTAGCTGTTGGCATTGCGTGGGTGGCGTTTAAGAAATGAATTTTATGTTGATTAGACCTACTCGCGCAGATATTGCCGCTCAGTTTTCGCTAATTAAATCCGCGTTCAATGGGGTGTCACAAGCTAAGGCTGAATTTGATTTTTGCTGTGATGCGGTGAAAACCAAACGAGCTAGTTTTTATCACTTGAAAGGGGTAGGCGTTTCGGTTCGCTTTGTGGGCTTCGTCACCAGTGACAATGATTATTTGATTCTAGCAATGACAGGTAAGGGGCTAGTGAAAGCTGCGCCTTGCATCATTGAAGCGGTGAAATCTCAAGGGTATCGCTCAATCAAATATCACACGGTTCGCCGTGGCATGGTGCGAATACTTGAGCGTTTCGGTTTTTCGGTTTCGGGTAAGTCAGGCCGTGAGTCTGTTTTATCCCTTGTTTTGGAGAATGACTAATGGGCGGAGG
This sequence comes from Vibrio splendidus 12E03, assembly GCF_000272105.2. Taxonomy (GTDB): domain Bacteria; phylum Pseudomonadota; class Gammaproteobacteria; order Enterobacterales; family Vibrionaceae; genus Vibrio; species Vibrio splendidus_I. The sequence continues at coordinate 1,543 of NZ_AJZD02000088.1, read as the reverse complement.
TGGTAGCAGTTCAAGTAAGAACGTAACCAACACCACGAACACGAGCGGCACCAGTGCCATTAGTGGGGATAACCTTGGTGTCGTTCTCTCTGGCATAAATGGCAACGTTGGCAATATCTCTATGACTGATCACGGCTCAGTAAAAGCCGCGTCAGAAATAGCGAAGCGGGCAATGGATAGCAATAGTGCCGCGATGGATAAAGCAGCGCGTTTAGGTTCGGATGCACTCCGCGCTAATGAACATGCGGTGGATGAGTCGTTTGACTTTGGTCGTGATGCGATCAAGTCAAACGAGAACGTCAGCAAAGAGGCTCTTAAACTAAACGGCCAAATTGCTTCTGATTCGATTAAGGCAAATAAAGACTCATTAAGAGCAGCATTAGATAACGGTCAGGAATCAATATCTAAGGCATTCGTATTTGGTGAGAAAGCTTTAGAAAACAGCCGCCGAACTAGTGAAAAGGCGTTAGACAATATGCGCTCGAACAGCGCGGATACAACGTCAGCCATTAAGTCTATGGCAGCACAATCGGGAGAAAACGCCCGAGCTGCTTTGGCCATGGCAGAAAACACCGCATCACGCAGTCAAACGGGTAACTCTGGTGATATCAGTAAGGTGGCAATTGCTGTTGCTATTTCTTTTGCTATCGCAGGCGTTGCTCTTGCGTTCAAGGGGGACTAGATGAAAGCGATAACTTTAGAACCTAGTGCAGTAAAGCGTTTTGGTGTCGGTTCAGCTCGTTTACTGATCGTCCGTGAAGCTCAGGAATATTTGTATGTCCGAAGCGATAACGGAGAAAAAATCCGTGTAGATGCAGGCGATACGTTAGACGTTTCAAGCTTTAAAGAGCTTGAGATATCTAACCCACACGCCGCATCTATACGTGTTATTTATCAGCTGACTAAGCAGAACCTGAAAACAACGCCGCCTGCTAACGTTAAATTTGCTGAATCCATGGCTATTAGTGAGGTGCGCTCGGTTGTCACGACCCGACAAGAGATTGCACAACGCTTTATTAGTCGCGACCACATTCTGATTCAGCCAAACAACAAAGTTCGTTTAGTGAATGCTTCGGTTACACGACTAGAAGCGATTATTCAGAACATCAGTGATGCAGAAGCCGAGGTGATGCTCGGTGATTCGCATGTTTCTGCTGTAGTGGGATTACCCGTTTTAGGTGATCGCACGGCACCCGCAGGAATCACACTGACGGGAGGCGGCGAACTGTGGGCGTATAACAACAGTAATACACCATTAAAACTGGCACTGATGGAGGTTCACCGATGAGCAACTTCATGCCACGTCGAGCGGTCGTGAAATACGACCCGCTCACCGAATACTTAAAGAACCTAGAACCTGATCAGGTAGACGCGTTAGAAATGATGCGTGGCGTATACAGCAATCAGGTATCACTAAGCTCGGCGGTAGCCTCATTACAACGCCACGCTTTCAATTCAGATAATGACGTTCACGAACTGGCCGACAGTGTCGCAGCGAATACGCTGCCACGCCTACAGGACGTAGCGGAAGAAATGGAGAAAG
>NZ_AJZD02000087.1 GCF_000272105.2 Vibrio splendidus 12E03 | reverse complement strand
AAAGCGTCAGGTTGTTCCATCCCACCGCTGACCTTCGCGGTACAACAAATAACCGCGATGGTGGGTGCGTCGTAATAAGCGTATCGCTTGTCGATACGTCAAGTGCAAAACTCGCCAGTCAGTATCAACAAGCATTTCCAACACCACAGGGTCGTTGATTTTTAATCCATATCTCACCTTACTTCTGTCTTAAACGCCCAAACATCGCTAATCCAAGTAGAGATAAAAAGCCGAGAGAACCGCCACTACCGCCAGAACTTGGTGTCGTTGTCGGAGGTGGAACGGGAGTCGGTGCTACAGGGTTGATATCAATCACTTCATTGGTGGTTAAATGCAGTTGACCAGAGCCGGTCACATCGAGCTCATACGTACAGGTATCGAAAGCATCAATCGCAGGCAAGGCTTGACATGTACCGCCAGTGATCGTTACATCACCAGAGCTTGTCGCAGAATCGACCACGCTATTTTGGTGTAAAGACTGAACCTTAATGGTCTGAGTCCCCGTGCCTTTCAGAACCGTTGGGTAATGC
>NZ_AJZD02000086.1 GCF_000272105.2 Vibrio splendidus 12E03 | reverse complement strand
TCAGTAAACGCATAGATATTGGTACTTGCCCCTTCTTTGACGGCGCTATTGGGCTTGATGAGGAGCTGATTGGTTCCCACTATGCCAGTCACGTCCCACAAAAACGCATTCGACGTCGTCGGGGGGCTGATTAAATTGGCCGGCAATTGAACGCGGGCGCCTAAATATCTGGCCGCCTTCACGGTAATGATTTCTCCCGATTGATGCGGCAAAGGTTGACACGCTTTTGCCATCACACCGACCGAAAAAAGGCCGCTTAAGCAAGCGACCCAGTGACAAAATTTCATATTATGTTCGCTCCTTATTGAGCTGATACGATAAAACGGTTAATCCAATGGGGTTTAACCGCAAGGCGTCTAAGTCATCTTTGGCCAGCTCCGTTTTGTCTTTGAGCTGCCACAAGACAGAAAGCACCAATTTTTCAGGCGCAAGCTTACGCCCTCCTTTAATCAGCGTTCGTGTTAAGTACACGTTACTGCGAATGGACACGCTTTGGTCTTGCTCGCTGCGCGACCACATCACTTCGTCGTAATGCTCAACGCCGCGCTCAATATCAATCACCGCTTGGTTACCGGATTTCTCTACCGCTTTCATTTTCGATAGGGCATCAAACCCCTGCGGA
>NZ_AJZD02000085.1 GCF_000272105.2 Vibrio splendidus 12E03 | reverse complement strand
CCCGCCTATCAAAGGCGGTTTTTTTGTATCTGACTTTTGTGCCTAAGAGGTGCTACCTCAAGTTACAGTTCAACTTGGCGGCTTTAGAAATCAAATGTCGAGAATGAAAAAGCTAGGATATGGTCGGCAATGTATTTATGAGTAGCTGTAGTTGGGTGCGTCACGCCCCAGAATACATAACTGTCTGAGCCATAGGTCGCGCAATCATTAGTCAAGCTGTGGCTTCGCAAATAGTCTGAAGCTGAGCTTCTATTGATATCAAGACAGGCGTCACTCGCGTTTCTAAAGCCATGTTGCTCTGGATTCTCGGTAATGCTAGCAAACAGTGCACTCGCATCAAAAAGTACCACGTTTTTCCCCAAGCCTTGGTAATACTCGGCCTGTGCTTTGATGAATTGGTTAAACTCTAAGATCTTTCCGCGAACTTTAATGATCTCTTGTTCGGTGGAGTATTTGAACTGCGGCGCCTTAGTCGCATCGGGCAATGTGAACAGCAGTATATTATTCGCACCAGATTCCGTTAATCGAATCAGAGCGCTACTGAAATCGGCTTTGACATCGGCGACTTCTCGGTCGTAATTCATAAAGTCATTGAGGCCAAATTCTAGAGTAAATAGTGAGTTTTCAGGGCGATAATTTTTGGCGACTTTCATGTAGGTGAGGTAGGAAGTGACTTGGTCATAGACGCCAGTCAGCGCGACATACTGATTGGTGCCAGCTGCACCGCCTACAGCCCAGTTATAAAGAGGGAGGTCTTTTGCTTTTGCTAAATACTCAGTCCAAACTAAACCATTCGAAAAGTGCCCTAAAAACCACGAATCAGCGTTCGGAAAAACCCATTGAGAGCCATTAAATAGGTTCCCAGTATCAGAGAGGCTATCACCAAAGGTGACAATGCGATTGATGGTATTGGCTTGCACTGCGTTGTCGTTAGTCCAGATGGAGTGATTGTAAGAGAAGCGATTATTTGCGGCAAAATAAGTGATGTCGGCAGTATCATGTTGGATGCCGAGAGTCTGTTCACAACGTTGTTTGATTTCAGATTGCGGGGCATCAGTGTAGAACATGTTTTTGAAAGAAATGGAAGACCACCAATATCCGTTGATCGTGTAATTGTCTCCGTTTTCTTTTTTCGCCCACTTCCAATCTGTGGCTGGAGAGTCGTGTGACGCATCGGTTCGATACCAACATCGAACGTAAGAATAGGTTTCGGAACCTTGTGTGCTGAATACTTGTGCGGATGTAATCGATTCTGGTGTCGATACTGAGTCTTCTGCAGCATAAGCCCCAAACGGTATGGTTAACGCGAGTATTAAAGCCGTATTTTTCATCACTGTATTCTCTTTTAATTTAGATGAGCCAAACAAAAACGTTGTTACTTGTTGTCTATTACCTATTGATAAGTGGATAAGTAAATAACTGGTACGACCTATATCTAAAATCAATAATTCTCGTCAATACATTCAGGTTGTTGGCGTTTCATAACTGGCATAAGTATCAAATTTCCAACGGCTTTCTGATTGAGAAACAATCGATTCGAAGCGAGTGATTTATCACTTAATATTCAATTTTGATGAACTATGACTCGCCAATTCGTTGTCGTAGATTTAAACGAGATTCATTGTTTTGTGGGGGGGGATTTATAATTTGGTCGATATAATTGAAAGCGTAGCTTTATGGTTTTTGATTAAATGTTAATTTAATCAATTGGTTATGCTGTTGATTTTTTGGTCTGATTTTGTTTGTCTAATGTTCATCACAACTGTTTAATTCAAGTTCAATATCACAAATATCGAGTTGCTATTTTATGTTTTATAAAATCATCAACTACGGTTCTTTTACTCATCAGAGGTCTAATCTGTTTAAGGAAAGAGCATTGAAAAAGATATTAATTTGGACGATCGCCTGTCTATCCAGTTTTGGAGCCTACGCAGGCACAAGCGCATCGGCATTAGAAGCCAGTGGATACACAGAAACGAAATATCCCATTATGTTGGTACATGGTTTGTTTGGTTTCGATACATTAGCGGGTGTCGACTACTTCTATGGCGTACCTGAATCCCTAACCAAAGATGGTGCGAGCGTCTATGTCGCTCAGGTATCAGCGACCAACAGCTCTGAAGTGCGTGGCGAGCAATTGCTAGCTCAAGTTGAAACACTGTTAGCCGCGATAGGGGCTAGTAAGGTGAACCTAGTTGGTCACAGCCATGGCGGACCGACAGCACGTTATGTGGCATCAGTACGTCCTGATTTAGTTGCTTCGGTGACAAGCATTGGTGGTGTTCATAAAGGCTCGAAAGTAGCCGACCTCGTGCGTGGAACCGTATCCGAAGGTTCAGCTGCGGAAGGTATTGCGGTTAAGTTGGCTGGTGGGTTGACGACGCTGATCAACTTGTTATCTGGTGGAACGGATCTTGACCAAGATGGCCTTGCATCTCTTGAAGCGTTGACCACTGAAGGTTCGCTTGCATTCAACCAGTTTTACCCTGAAGGCGTTCCGACGTCTGCGTGTGGTGATGGTGAATGGCAAGCAAACAACGGTGTTTATTATTATTCATGGACAGGATCTTCCACTTTTACCAACCTTCTTGATCCTACCGACGGAGCGATGACAATCCTTGGTTTAGCCTTTAACGAACCTAATGATGGGTTAGTGGGTGCATGCAGCGCGCATTTGGGCAAAGTGATTGGTGATGATTACAAAATGAACCACCTAGACGAGATTAATGGGTTGTTGGGTATTCACCACTTGTTTGAGACCGATCCCGTGACGCTATATCGCCAACACGCAAATCGATTGAAGTTGGCTGGCCTGTAAGTCGCGCTGCCATAAGTTAAGATCATAAGGAAAATGTAATGAAAAAGACCGCCATTTTGTCGATAACCACGATAGCCCTGATGAGCACAGCGGCGGTCTTTTTATATCTAAAGAAGGAAGATACCAGTTCATATAATAACAACGCACAAAGCGCTTCTTCATTGAAGGTTAGCTCTCAACAAGATACCGAAATCGATAGTGCGTCAGCCAAAGACATGATGGAATATTTCGTGTCAGGCAATACAGAATTAACCCTCGAAGAGATTCGTGACAATGTGGCAAAACACCACGAGCAATCACAAGCAGCGGTGGTCGATGAAGCATTGTTCGCAAAGTACCTTGAGTACAAGTCGGCACTGACAGCATTGGATGTTCAATTCGACACCACCTCAATATCTGCAGGGGACTTACGCGCGCTGAATCAAGCTCTGCTTGACCTTCAAACTCAATTTTTCAGTGAGAGCGAGATAAGTATTCTGTTTACCCATGACAATAAAATGAGGGAAATCGCTTTAGAAAAGTTACTTCTGAAACAAGAAGGGCTAGAAGAACAAGAATATCAGCAAAGGCTTGAATCTTATCTATCTGAACAACCCGATTATGTTCAGTCCAGTCATCAAAATCAGGTGTTATTACAGCAACTATCCAGCTCAGAAGTCCTAGATGAACAAGGCAAATACTTGAAGAGAAACGAACTGGTTGGCGAAGAAGCGACACAGAGGCTCGAAGCACTCGATCAACAAAGAGCGGCCTTTGAAGACTCTTTAGAGGTCTACTTCGCAGAACGAAATGATGTTTTGAAAGATTCATTCCTATCAGAAATTGAACAAAAAGAGACGATCGCCCAGCTTAGAGAAGCTCATTTTCAGCCACAACAGCTGAGAAGGGTAGAAGCGATTGAAAGAATCAGAGCTGCTGAGCTCGGTGAATAGAGTCTGGTGAATACAAAAGGCCAACTACTGATGGCTCAATAGCTGGCTTCATAACATTTAGGATAGTTACTGCAATTTATACAGCTAAGTAAGCACTTACATCTTAAGTTTTTATACCTTGAGCTCTACACCTTAAAGTAATCCAACTGCTGCTTTTGCTGCTCGGCTAAGTTAGATAGCTCGTGGCTTGCTGCTGCAGCTTGGGTAATGCCGGTTACGTTTTGGCTTACTAGGCTGTAGATGTTTGAGATATTACGGTTGATGTCTGCAGTCACTTGGCTTTGTTCTTCTGCGGCAGAGGCAACCTGAGTGTTAATTTCTGTCATGTCGGTTACTGAGTTAGCAATACCAGAAAGGGCTGCACTCACCTCGCCTGAGAGCGTTTGGTTGTGCGCTAACATAGACAGTGAACTGCTCATGCTCTCATTGGCGTTACCCGATTGAACTTGCAAGCCTTCGATAATTGCTTGGATCTCTTTGGTTGAATCTTGTGTACGTGCCGCTAGCATTCGAACTTCATCAGCAACCACTGCAAAACCACGACCGCTTTCACCTGCACGAGCGGCTTCGATTGCTGCGTTAAGCGCAAGCAGGTTAGTTTGTTCAGAGATACTTTGAATCACCTCAATCACTTTACCAATCTGTTCAGAGTGCTCTTTTAGCGTGCCCACAACATTTGCAGCTTCGCTTAGCTGAATCGCCATCTGTTCGTTAGCTTTGTTGCTTTCATTAAACAAGCTCATGCTGTGTGTCGCCATTTCGTCAGCTTGCTTAGACGCTGAGTCGGCTTGTACTGCGTTCTCATTAACGTGTGCTGCCGTGCTTTCTAATTGGTTTACAGCAGAAGCAACTTGTTCTACTTCTTGCTTCTCTTGGTCTGAATTAACGCTCGATTGTGTCATTACTGCTGCTAACTCTGTCGACGCAGAAGCCACTTCGATACTGATTCGAGACAGCGAGCTTACCGTGTCACGCAGCTGTTCAACAGACTGGTTTACGTCTTGCGCTAGGCGTGAGATTTCGTTGTCGCCATACTCTTCTGCTTTAACTAACAAGTTACCTTTTGCCACTTCGCGCATGGTTGCTTGAATATTGCTGATCGGCTTAACAATGACGCCAGCCAGCGTCCAACTGATAATTAGAGCTACAGATAGGATCACTAGAAGCGCAATGGTTGCGGTATTGAGTGTGCTGGTGTGTTGCTGGCCGTTGATGTCCACTTCTTGAGTGGCAATACGGTTCAGTTGCTTTGAAAGGAGGTTGATAGCCTGCACCATTTCGTTACCCGCGTGACGATATTGGTCGATTGCGATCTGATAGCGGTTATCAAAGTCAGAAGGTAGCGTTGCGCTGCCATGCTTTGCTCTTAATAGAGGAAGCATAGTGGTGCGAGAAAAGTCGACGTAGTGATTCATCGCTTTGCTCATTGCGGCCACTTCATCTTGCATGCCAGGTACGGTATCAAGCGAGCTCAGTAGGCGAGTATTTTGATCACGTTTTTGATTTAGCGTTTCGACAAGCGTTTTGACGTCGTCAGGATTAAATAAGCTATAGATTGCTTTGATGCGCATTCCGTAGCTGTTGTCGACGATTTCGCTAAGTTCTTCTTTATGTAGAATGAGTTGATCTGTTGCTGTTGATACATCTTTAAAAGCATTTTCCAGTTTGTCACCACCGATAATGACACCCGTCAAAAGTAGTACTACGGAAAAGAGTACTGGAATAAGAATTTGTATTTTTATAGATAAGCCACTGAGAAGTTGTCGCATGTATTGTCCTTCTTTGAATAAGTAAATGAGCAGAAGCAATTGTTATTATTGTTATTAGTCAGTGATTCTAACTATTGAGAATGACAATTCAATCAGTAATAGATGCTATTTTTATATATGCGATAGGTATTTCATAAATTCTGATTATTTATCGTACAAACAAGGCTTTAGCCATTTTTAAGATAGGGTTATTTAACGCAGAGCATTGTGCGGTATTAGGTAATAACAGGGGGGCGAGATATTGAGCAGTTTGGCTTAAATAGGTTGGAATGAATATTCAGTGCCTATGAGTGAGGCTCATTTATTACTTCAAGACTATTTGGTAGGGGGAAAACAAGAAAATAAATTGTAGTTGTCATATAGGCTTCAATTAAGTGAAACACAACTGTCACATTCGGATTCTAAAGTAGGCCTCGTTCAAGCAAAACAACATTACGGCAATAACGCCACTAAAGGAAATTTGTGATGAAAAAGACAGTTATCGGTGCAATCGCACTACTAGGCGCTCTAACAGTGAATACAGCTTCAGCTAAAGAAACTATCTCTGTAGTTGGCTCTAACAGTGCTTCTCCACTGGTTGAAGTTTTTGCAGAAACCTACATGAATAAAGGCGAACCAGTGTTCATCGAAATTCAAGCACCGGGTTCTTCTGCAGGCATCAAAGCAGCAAAAAATGGAAGTGCTGACCTTGGTATCTCTTCTCGTGACCTAAAAGAAGAAGAGAAAACAGCTGACCTGAAAGAGCTAGTTATCGCTCGTGACGGTATCGCAGTTGTTGTTAACCCGAACAACGAAGTATCTGCTCTTACTGCTGAGCAAATCACTTCAATCTACAAAGGCGACATCACTAACTGGAAAGATGTTGGCGGTGCTGACAAGCCAATCGTAGCAATCACTCGTGATACTGCATCTGGTACACGTGGCGCATTCGAAGACATCATGAAGCTTAAGAAGAAGATTGGCGATAAGAAAGTATCGGCTATCTCTCAACGTGCACAAGTTGCAAACGGTAACGGCGCACTTAAAGTTTCTGTAGCAAGCAACCCATACGCTATCGGCTTTATCTCTCTAGGTACAGTTGACGAATCTGTTCAAGCTCTAACTATCGACGGCGCTGCTGCGACTGTAGACAACGTTAAGAACGGTTCTTACAAAGTTGCTCGTCCATTCCTAGTTCTTTACAAAGCAGGCGCTCCAACAGCTGAAACTCAACAATTCCTAGATTGGATGGTTGCAGATGAAGCTCAAGCTATCGCTGGTAAGAAAGGCTACATCACAGTTAACTAATCTTAACTGACTCAATCTTAATTATTGCTCAGCCTGCTTTAGGCTGAGCCTTTTCTTTCAACTTTGTTTATTTCGAGCTCTTATTGAGCCACAAAGTTTGAGATTTTATATATGACCATCGCAAATAGTGAAAAGCTTATGAATACTGAAGCGACTCAAATCAACAAGCCAAGTCTACGTGCTAAGAAGCGCATCGACTGGAGAGAAAGAATCTTCCACGGCTTGTTCTTATCGAGTGCTGTAATCGGCATCGTATCACTAGCCGTTATCGCTTACTTTATCGTTGCAGAGAGTATCCCTGCATTCCAAGAGGCCGGTGTTTCTGGCATCGTTCTGGGTGTTGACTGGTTACCTCCAGCTCTATTCGGTGTTGCAACTATGATTGTTGCATCGATTGTTTCGACACTTGGAGCTGTAGTTGTTGGTGTACCGGTAGGTGTATTAACCGCTATTTTTATTGCTGAGATTGCTCCCAAGCGTCTTGCAGATATTATTCGTCCAGCAGTTGAGCTTCTAGCGGGTATCCCGTCGGTAGTTTACGGCTTCTTCGGTCTAGTAATTATCGTTCCAATGATTCAGAACATTTTCCAAGTACCAGCAGGTAACACTATCCTGGCGGGTATCATTGTTCTGGGTATCATGATTCTTCCTACCGTTATAACGGTTTCTGAAACTTCGATTCGTGCTGTACCTCGTACATACAAAGAAGGTTCACTTGCACTGGGTGCTTCGAAAATCTACACGATTTTTAAGCTACTCGTTCCTGCTGCACGTTCAGGCATTATGACTGGTGTGATTTTGGGTATCGGTCGCGCACTTGGCGAAACGATGGCTATCATCATGGTGATGGGTAACGCGCCAGCAATGCCAGAAGGCATTTTGGACTCTGCACGTACGCTAACAGCAAACATTGCAATTGAAATGTCTTACGCAAGTGGCGTTCACGCTAACGCACTGTACGCAACAGGTGTTGTACTTCTAGTGTTCATCATGATGTTAAATGGTGCTCTACTTTATCTTAACCGTGAAAAAGCGAAGTAGGCGAGGATAAGTAATATGGATCGCGTAAAACTAAAACAAGCACGTCAAACCAAAGATAACATCCTAAAAGGTTTTATCTGGGCAGCTGCAGCTGTAACCGTTGGTTTCTTATTCTGGATTATTTGGTACATCCTATCGAACGGTCTGCAATACGTAGATTGGAACTTCATCACTGACGATTACACTCGTACTGGTGAAGAACGTGGTATTTTCCCAATGATCATTGCCACGATCTACATGGTAATTGCATCGATTGCGGTAGCCGCGCCACTAGGCATCATGACGGCGATATACCTAACTGAATATGCGAAAGTAGGTAGCCGATTGGTGAAAGTGATTCGATTCTGTACTGAGTCGCTAGCTGGTATCCCATCGATCATCTTTGGTCTGTTCGGTATGACCTTCTTTGTTTCGATTCTTGGTCTTGGCTTCTCGATTCTGTCGGGTGCACTAACGCTAAGTATCCTGATTCTTCCTGTAATCATTCGTACTACAGAAGAAGCATTGATGGCAGTACCACAAACTTACCGTGAAGGCTCATATGGCCTTGGCGCTTCAAAAATCTACACTATCTGGCGTTTGATCTTACCAAGCGCAATGCCAGGTATCTTAACTTCGGTCATTCTTAGTATTGGTCGTGTAATTGGTGAATCAGCGCCTGTGTTCTTAACAGCAGGTATGGTGGCACGTGTTCCTGAATCTGTATTTGATTCTGGCCGTACACTAACGGTTCACTTATATAAGCTGACAACAGAGCTATTTACTATCGATGAGTGGAACCAAGCCTACGGCACGGCGACAGTCCTAATCGTATTGGTTCTCTTGATCAACATGGTTACAAAACTGATTGCGAGACGCTTCAACACGGCAACTTATTAAGCTCACTAGCTACTGGCTCAACAATGAAGAGAGCCCCCGTGACAAAGAAAGCATCAAGTTAGACACGAATTTAAGAATTTAGAGATTACGAACATGAACAAATTTGATATTGAGAACCTAGATCTGTTTTACGGCGACAACCAAGCGCTTAAATCTATCAACCTGCCAATTCCAACCCGTCAGGTGACTGCTCTGATTGGCCCGTCTGGCTGTGGTAAATCAACACTATTACGTTGTTTGAACCGCATGAATGACCTAATTGAAGGCGTTACTATCAAAGGTAAGCTGGATATGGATGGCACTGACATCTACGGCAATATCGATGTAGCTGACCTACGTATCCGTGTAGGCATGGTATTCCAAAAGCCAAACCCGTTCCCTATGAGCATCTACGAGAACGTGGCATACGGCCTACGTGCTCAAGGTATTAAAGACAAAAAACACATTGATGAAGTGGTTGAGCGCTCGCTACGCAGTGCAGCACTGTGGGATGAAGTAAAAGACCGTCTTAAAGCGCACGCATTTGGTTTGTCTGGTGGTCAACAACAGCGTCTATGTATCGCACGTACCATTGCAATGGAACCAGATGTAATCCTGATGGATGAACCGACATCGGCTCTTGACCCAATCGCGACGCACAAGATTGAAGAATTGATGGAAGATCTGAAGAAAGACTTCACTATCGTTATCGTAACGCACTCAATGCAGCAAGCGCGTCGTATCTCAGACCGTACTGCTTTCTTCCTAATGGGAGAGCTTGTAGAGCATAACGAAACCAGTGTTATCTTCAGTGAGCCAAAAGATGATCGTACTAAAGGTTACGTAAACGGTGACTTTGGTTAATCGATGATTTACGTGCGGTGTTTAAGCGATTAGATACCTTTGCACACTAACTGAAACGCAGGTTAGATAATCGAATCGATCAATAGAATTATCACTATAACTATAAGCGATGGAAGTTTTGCCCCACTTTAGGTGGGGCTTTTTTATGCCTCTAAAAAAGTCCCAATGTCGATGAAAATTTGGGCAGAGAATCCCATTTTTGTCGTCCTTCTCATGCTTGTGATAATGTAAAAGGTGAAACTGCGACCCGCTTAACATCTCATTTTTACTTACATTGATTGCATATCAAGCCTTCTGTATTTTTGCTTTATTCTTAATCGCCAATGGAAGGAAGCTGTGCCTGTTAAAGCCTTTGCAAAACAAATATCTGCGACACGCGACCACCGTCTGTTGGCTGAGTCTCTTTTTGACTATCTGGTTAAGGTACTTACTCCAAAAGGGATAGGAATATTTGCTGAACCGACGCCGGAGAGCGACGCATTACCGCTTTTTTCTTATGGCGACCTAACCTCATTGGCGAGCTACCCCTCTACATTTTGGCCGTGGGTCTCACAGTTTGATACCGCAGACGGTGTGTTACCGATGGCAATCAACACCTGTAATTGGGAACACATGAAAGTGCTTGGTGGGGAGTCGTTTATCATGATGCTCGACAACGCGCCTGCCTCCAGAACTTATTTAATTGTTCAAAATTGCAATGCTGAGAAGGTTAATCAAACCTTTGACCAAGATCTTGATGTGTTACAGCTCGCGGCTGCCCGTTGGCAATGTATTCGTGCCGAAAAGAATGCGGCGCTTGAAATCAAAAATAGAGACACCCGTGAAGCTCAATATTTAGATGAGATAAAGCTACGTGAACTGTTTGTTGAGAACATGAAGTTGGTCCATCAGGTCGCGCTTGAGCTTTCTAATCCCGAATCACTAGACGCTTTGTATAAAGCATCGGTTGAGGCTGTGCGAGATAGGTTAGGGTTTGATCGTGCGATCTTCATGTTGCTTGATATGAAAAAGCGTTGCTTCAGTGGCACTTATGGCACTGACGAAGCGGGTAAAACCAACAGTGAACACCATACTCAATACGATTTGCATCAACTTGAAGCGGAATACATTGAAGCGCTGTCAGACAATCACACCAACTTGGTTATTATCGAACAGGCACCTCTCTACACCGAAGGAAAAGTAGTAGGGCAGGGCTGGAATGGAATGTTGATCTTACGTGAAGGTGATAAACCCGTCGGTTGGATTGCAATGGATAACTACATTCACCGTTCACCAATTACCAATTACCAAAAGCAGATGCTTGAATCCTTTGGTTCTCTGCTTTCTCAAATCTACATCCGCAAACGGCAAGAACAGAACATCCGTATGTTGCACTCAAGCATGGTGGAGTTGTCTCGCTGCGATAGCGTAAGCGAAGTCTGTAAATCTGCGGTTAGCTTTGCTATTCAGCACTTAGGGATAGACCGATTAGCGGTTTTTTTAACAGATAAAGGCTGCAATTACATGCAAGGCACGTGGGGCACGGATATAAAAGGCGACATTGTTGATGAGTCCTATTATCGCTCAGAGCTGGTGGAACGTGACATTGTTGCAGCAGCTCGCGCTTGTCCTAATCAAGTCGCCTTTGAAGAATCAGTGCCTATCTATCACGATTTCAATATTGTGGGAGTCGGTTGGACGGCAATGACGATGCTAACCACCAATACGGGTGAGCCGATTGCGTTTATAGCCGCGGATAATTTGTTAACTCGCAGCCCTTTAACGTCACAACTGCGTGAAGTGATACGTATCTTCGCTTCTAGTTTAGCTGAGGTGCTACAGAGAACCATGGCGCAAGAGGAGCTCAAAAAGCTTAATGAGACGCTCGAGCAAGAGGTCAGTAAGCGCACTCAAGAGCTTGAACGAGCCAATGAGCAGTTGGATATCATCTCTAAATTAGACCCGCTGACACGTCTTGGAAATCGTCGTATGTTGTCGCAGGTGTTAGATGATCTAAATTGCGATGATCGAGGGGCGTTTGCCATACAAGATGAAGTCACATTCGGATTGATACTCGTCGACCTTGATCATTTTGGTTTGTACAACACGGTTTATGGGCATACAGAAGGTGACGCTGCTCTGCGAACCATCGGCAAGATACTCAATGCCCATGTTCATAGCGATAAGGAAACCTTTTGCCGTATTGGTGGTGAGGAGTTTATGTTGTTGATGATCGGCACTCATCACTCTGAAACTAAACAGCGTGCAGAGTCGATCAGAAAATGCATTGAAGAGGCGAAGATCCTTCATTGTGAAAGCAGCACTAGCCAATACTTAACCGCATCTGTCGGTTATGCTTCAATCACCTCTGATCAACGCCAATTCGACTTCGATCTACTGTATGGCAAGGCAGACAAAGCTTTGTATCAAGCCAAAGATTCAGGGCGAAATCGAATCGTTTCTGCGTTGAAACGAAAAAAGGTCGCAGTTTCAATTTCCTAGTTCGGTATTATTTCTTCTTATCGTAAAAACGAACAAAGCCGTGATGCTCACAAGGTGGTCATCACGGCTTCTTTTTTTCTACCAAATTAGACTTTTCTAATTAATTAAAGCGTTTCTAGTGAGCTTTTACGCGTTTTGCTAGAGACTCGCTTTGGCTTTTTAACTGCTTTGATTGCCTCAGAAGGATCCCATGACGGGTTTGTCGAGCTAGCTTCACCATAAAGGCTTTGGTTTAGCTTACTTAGCTCGGCTTCAACGGCTGCTAACGTCTCATCACTCAAGTCTGGGTTTTCAGCTTTCCATTGCTCAAACAAGGTTCTGGTCTTCACGCCATCTTTCGTTTTAAGAGCTTCAATAAGCGCTTCTGCTGTATCTGATTGACGTTCAACAGTGTGTGTTGGTTTTGTCGTTACACCACGGCGTGACCAGAAGTAGAAAGCCATTGCTGAGCTAACCAACCATAAAACAGCAAACAGAGCGGTGAGATAAGGCCAGAATCCTGGGTTATCAACAGTCACAACCGTCGGGTTTACTTGTTGGGCTGGTGGTGCTGTAACTGGTGGTGTGCTAGACGTCGCACGGTCACTTGCTTTTACCGCTAACTCTAGTCCAAATGCTTTACTGGTTTGCTTCGATTGTGAATCGGTGTTGAACCAAGCTTGAGAGACCTTCGGAAGCGAGATATTTCCAGCCTCTTTCGGAATCAAGACTTGCTTGTAAACAACGACAGAATCACCTGACTGAGTTGTGCCAAATTGCGGCTTCTCTTCATAAACACGTATCGATTTAGGGTAGGTGATATTCAGTTTTGGCAGCTGGTGTTGCGTTAAGTTGCTAGCCGTCATGGTGATGGTACGAGTTAACGAATCACCGGCTTCCATTTCAATGGTTGGGTTACCGCCTTCTAAACCATTACTATTTCCCAGTTGATTGCCTTGGCTATCTGACCATTGTTGAATCAGTTTGAAGTTTGATGTTGGTAACCACTCACCTTGGTAGCCTTTTGGTACGTCCTTCACGGTTACATCTAAGGTTTCAACAGGTGTGTCGAGCTGGAACAGACGCGTTGTACTGGAGTTGTTGGTTGAATAAACAACGGCTCCAGTCAGCTTCGGTCCGTTCAGCTTAAACTGTCCGGCCTTTTGTGACGAGATGCGGAAAGACTGTTGAACGACCGTCACTTCTTGTCCATTAAGGACATCTTGAAATTGCTTTGATTCACCAATAGGTTCCACGTCTAAGCCCTGTGAGCTCGGTGGCGCTATTTTAGGATCTTGCAGCCTTCTTGGGTCAGCTTTAATGATGAGTTTTACATC
Source organism: Vibrio splendidus 12E03 (assembly GCF_000272105.2). Lineage (GTDB taxonomy): Bacteria > Pseudomonadota > Gammaproteobacteria > Enterobacterales > Vibrionaceae > Vibrio > Vibrio splendidus_I. The sequence goes on along the minus strand of NZ_AJZD02000085.1, from coordinate 40,177 downwards.
AAGTTCAGCGACTTCTTGTGGATATAGCGAGTCTTTACTCAGATTAAGCTGGAACTCAGCCATATCATGTTGAGTGGGTGCAGCTTCATTAACGGCAACATTGATGGTGATTGGCTTAGTTTTCGCCCCTTCAATATCGAAGCTAGGAATCTGGACCTTGCCTAAACGTAGAGGAGCAAGGCTGATGTTCCATTCACTTGACACCGAACGGCTGCCATTGACGATTCGCATCGACGACCCAAAGTTTGGTGTGCCGACATAGAAATCCTGTTGGAGCGCTGTTAGATCTAGAGCATCAGAGGAGACCTTTTCATCGGTTGCGACTCTAAGAAGGAACACTTCATCTTTGGTGACACTGTTTTGTGAAACGCTCGCTACGGCAGTCGCCGCCAATGCCGAAAAGGACGAGAAAGCGCCTAACAGCAGCGTTAGGAGTATGGATAAAAATGGCTTGTTAAGAAATCGCATGGTTACCACTTTTTGTTTTGGTTATTAGGAGCACTTTTTTGTCGTGCTTGTAAAATCATTTGCGCTTTAAGCAGTTGGCTCGGGTCACGGGCGCTTTCTACTTGCTCAAGTTTTCGCATGTCAGGGTCGCTCGACAGAGGTTGATCTGAGGTTTGTGCTACAGCTTGCTGACCACTTTGCTCACCATCTTCTTTTGAAGCTTGTCGTGCGCTAGCACTTTGAGGTGTAGCGCCTTCTTGGTCACTCTGTTTCGGCTGATCACTCTTACTTTGTTGACCGGCTTGCTTGTCGTCTTGTTTAGACTTTTCAGAGTCAGAGTGATTTTCAGGTTGGCCTTGAGATGAGTTTTGGTCTTGGCTACCGCGTTGATCTTGGTTACTGCTTTGATCTTGCGACTTGCCACTGGAACTTTGTTGTTGATCCTGAGAGCTTTGCGAAGAATCATTTTGCTGACCTTGCTGACCTTGCTGACCTTGCTGACCTTGCTGGTTTTGGTCTTTGGATTCAGAATCGCCTTGCTGTTGCTGTTGCTGTTGCTGTTGCTGTTGCTGTTGGGCTTGTTTGACGATCTCTAGATTCTTCTTGGCATAGGCGTGCTCAGGGTTGTTATCTAGAATGTGTTGATACTCTTCTATCGCTTGATCGTACTTGCCTTGTTGGGCTTGTGCATTTGCAAGGTTGTAGCGAGCATCTTCACCAGAAAGGTCTTGCAGCGTCTGCTCTGCGGCTTCGAAATCACCGGCTTTGTATTGAGCAATGCCTTTCCACTCTTGTTGGGTGAACTGTTCAGCAGCTTGTTGGAAGTCCTCGTCCTGATACAGCCGATAGCCTACTTGATCATCGGTTTTCCACGGGTTCGCAAACGCAGTATTTGGTTGGCTAAAAGAGATAACTCCAGCTAAGGCACACCAAATAACCCCTTTCCTGAATAATCCAAGTGCGGGAAGTAATAGCAAAGGCAGTAACCAGAAGCCGTTGTTCACTCTGGTGTTGAGTGAGTTGTTGGTCTTGGTTACTTCCGATGTTGTTGCAACGCGGTCGAGGTAGCTCGCGATGTGTTCAACATCTGAGTTATCAAATTGAACTTCAGTGAACGTGCCACCATAGCTGCGTGTAAGCTCGCGCATGTTCTTCAAGTTGGTTTTTGCCACCACGGTTTGTCCTGAGTCGCTTTGCAGCATCGACCCCGTAGGTAACGAGATTGGCGCACCGCTTTCACTCCCTACAGCTAGAATCGACAATGTCCAATCGTTGCCAGAGAGTAGCGAGTCGATCTCTTTCTTCTCTTGAGCATCAATATCGTCAGCAATCAGAACTAGATCGCCTCGGTAGATATGAGCGCGAGTCATCATATCAATCGCAAGCTTAACGGCTGTTGCGGCATCACCGCCTTGGTAAGGCATTATATCCGGAGACAAGTTCGGCACTTGGCTCTTGATGGTGTTGATGTCTGACGTAAGCGGACTGATGGTGTAAGCATCGCCAGCGTACGCGACCATTCCGGTTAGACCTTCTTTCCATAATGAGAGCAGATCCAAAGCTTTGTATCGCGCTTGAGTCAGGCGATTTGGTTTTATGTCGGTAGCGTATAGAGACATCGACATGTCCATCATCACAACTCGCGCCTGCGTTTTTTCAAAGCTTGGCTGTTCGTTTTTCTCGAAGCTTGGTCCAGCTAATGCAACAACGCCGACCAGCCACCAAATACCGAAGTAAGTACTGCGATTTTTCGATGGCTTACTCGATTCTGGCGCCAAGTATCGAGCGATGTGTGACGCGAGTAATCCTTGTTTGGATTGTCTCTTGCTCAGCCACCAAATAGCGGGCAGCACGGCAAGCGCCAAGAACCAATATGGGTAGATAAAAGTAAAGTTAGACATTGTTTCTCCTAATGGCTAACAGCATAAATGCGAAGAACATTGCCGCCGACAGTGGCCATACAAACCACTCTTGTTGCGGTCGCCAGATCTTAGTGGCGTTCGTCACGGGTTCTAACTGGTTGATGGTGTCGTAAATCGTCGCTAACTCTTTGCTGTCACGTGCTCGGAAGTACTGACCGCCAGTGCGTTTGGCAATTTCCATTAGTGTGCGTTCGTCCAAGTCTTGAGCAGTATTGACCTTACGCGTCATGAAGAACTCTTTGACCATCATCTCGCCTGCACCTACACCCACGGTGTAAATCGTCGCGTCGTATTTCTTTGCAATATCCGCGGCTTCTAGCGGGTCTAATACCCCGGCCGTATTACTGCCGTCGCTGAGTAGAATCATTACACGCTGAGGGGTGTCACTGTCGACAAAGGTTTTGGTAGCAAGGCCAATACCATCACCAATTGCGGTTTGAGTACCGATAAGCTTTAACACCGCTTGATTGAGTTGTTGTGAAAGCGTGTCTCTATCTAACGTCAGTGGCGTCTGCAGATAGGCGTGATCAGCAAATAGTACCAATCCGACTCGGTCACCTTTACGACGCTCAATAAAGTCACTCAACACGCGTTTCACCGCCGACAAGCGGTCGATGTATTCGCCATTGAACTGCATGTCTTCTTGGCTCATCGAGTAGGAGAGGTCGACAACCAACATCAAATCACGATGCTTCGGTTGAAACTCCACCGGTTCGCCATACCATACAGGGCGTGCGCTCGCCGTAACCAGCAGAAGCCAGATAATCACGGACAACGCCTTTGGTAAGCGACTGCTCGGTGTTTTGGTATTGCTGTCTTCTGGCAGAAATGGAAGCCTTAGGGCATGGCTTGATTCTGACTTTGGTGAGAACAAGTAAACGAGCAACGGCAGTGGCGCGATGAAGAACATCCACCACCAAACGAACTCGATGTTTAGCAAGTCCCTGCTTAGAAACATAGTGCTTAGAAAATCACTCATAACGACCTCGCTTAGGAGGAAGGGCTTTACGAAGCCATATTTCGCAGTCATTAATCAATTGCTGTTGAGCCTTTTTCTGTTCGTCGTTCATTAGGGCTACATCTTGATAGAGCGCTTGTTGCCACTGGGATTGTTTTGCTACAAACAACGGCTTTTTCAATTGTGCGTCTAAGAACTTCAACCAATCATCGCCTGCTAGACCTGCTACTTTTTCTCGTGGGAAGTAGCTCAATGCTGCCTGACGAAGGATGCGTTGTGCTTCGCTCGGAGACAAGCGATTTGAAGACTGACTATTACTAAAGTAAGACAGCGCTTCTTGCTTCGTCTGTTGATTGTTTTTTCTACGTTTCAGAATGAAAAACGCCAAGGCAATCAGGGTAATGGCTGTGATAATCACTACCCACCAGCCCCACGCCAAAGGCCACCAAGTCGGTGCGTCTGGCGCAATAACCGGACTTAAATCTAAGGGCTGTTTCATGACTGAGCTCCTGATATCTGGCTCATGAGTGACTGCGCACTCGACAGCGAGCTATAGGGTATAGCGAGAGACAAACCCATCTGTTGCAGCTGCTGTTTCTTAAGCGAAAAAGCATGGTTAAGCTTTTGCTTTTCTTTATTAGAAGAGAAATTAAACCATTGAGTTTTGCTGCCATCGGTGACCTGTTTAGAACCTTTATAGGCGGTTTCACCTTGCTCTAGCGGATCGTAGAAATGCACCAGACGTACTCGATTGTGCCTTCGAATTTGACTGATAAGTGAGTAGTCACTTTCTTGGTAACGCACAAAGTCACTGAGCATAATAATATCGCTTCCTTTAGGGCAAAGCTGGTGCAGAGATTTCAGCCCATGCTCTAAGGTCGTGTCATTATGATTGTCGTGATGAGTCAGCGCTGCATTATTGATTTCTATGACTTTTTGCAAAATACGCAGTGGAGCATGGTTGCTTGCACTTGGCTTAATCTCAATGACCTCTTTGCCAGTATCGATCACCGCGCCAATTCGGTCTTTTTGAGCCACAGTGAGCCAGCACAGTTGGCTAGCAAAGTGTGCAAGTTGAACCGATTTGAGCAACAAGGTTGAGCCGAAAATCATACTGCTTGATAGATCCAAGAATAAAATGACAGGCTGCTCTCGTTCTTCAGAGAACAGCTTGGTATGCGCTTTGCCCGTTCTGGCTGTTACACGCCAATCAATGCTGCGAATGTCATCTCCCGCTTGATATTGACGAACTTCAGAGAAATTCATTCCGCGACCTTTGCGGTTGCTCTCGTGTTGACCGTTAAGCTGAGACCAAAGGCTCTTGGCTGGAGGCAACCAGCGAACAGACTGCGCTTTGTATTGCAGCAGCTCATCTAGACTCAACGTGACACCGTCACTATGGTTGGGTAGTTGATTATTCATGCGCGTATCCCTATGCGCTGCCAACCAATGAAATAAGGTGTGCGATCACTTGGTTTGCGGTGACACCTTCAGCTTGTGCGTGGTAGCTGCGCAGTAGACGGTGGCGTAACACAGGGAATGCCATCGCTTGAACGTCTTGTGGAGTGACGTAATCTCGTCCTGCAAGCCAAGCGTGAGCGCGGGCACAACGGTCTAACGCAATGGTTGCACGCGGGCTGACACCCATGTCCAACCATTGATCAAGTTGGTCACTGTATTGCTTAGGTTGGCGAGTCGCCATAACCAGTCTGATGATGTACTGCTCAATGGTGTCTGCCATGTGAATGTTGAGCACTTCTTGGCGCGCTTCAAAGATCGTTTGCTGAGATATCTCTTGTGGCTGAACAGATTCGTTGCCTTGAGCTTCGCCTCTGTTTAGGCGCAAGATCTCCAGCTCACTTTCCATGTCGGGATAAGCCACTTCTAAATGCAGCAAGAAACGGTCTAATTGAGCTTCCGGCAGCGGGTAAGTGCCTTCTTGCTCAATCGGGTTTTGTGTTGCCATTACCAAAAATAGCTCAGGCAGCGCATAGGTTTTTCGACCGGCAGTCACTTGTTTCTCTGCCATCGCTTCCAGCATTGCCGCTTGAACTTTCGCCGGAGCACGGTTGATCTCATCCGCTAGAATCAATGAGTTGAAAATCGGGCCTGATTGGAAAGTGAACTCCCCAGTCTCAGGACGGAAGATGTCGGTACCCGTCAAATCAGCAGGCAACAGATCGGGAGTGAATTGAATACGATGGAAGTCACCCTCAACACAATCAGCCAATGATTTTACTGCGCGAGTTTTTGCTAAGCCGGGAGGCCCTTCAACGAGGATATGACCATCTGCTAAAAGGGCGATCATCAGTTGCTTAACGAGCTCTTTTTGACCAATGATTTGAGACTCTAGATAGTTTTGAAGGACTTCGAAATTTGTTTTGTGCATTTTGGACTCTCTGGGTATCCATTTGATTTTTATTTTGAGTATTGGTCACTGATTTCGAGGAAAAAGTTCCAGTACATTTGCGTAATTTATTTTTTCAAAATTGGAAATATTTACAAGTGGTTAGCTAAAAACATCGTTAGGTTGTGATTATTACCATATCAATTGGTTTTTATATACAAAAGCTGAGAGGTGGGGAGTGGTTTGAGTTCGGTTGGGTCTACGGGCTGAGAACTAAAATCGACTCTCGACAATGCGGTTATTTGCTTAGTTAATTCATGCTCAAGGTGGATGGTTCTAATTGTTACATCACATTTGCATTTTTTTGAGAGAAAAGTCTCAAGTTTTATTGGTTGTGGCCGATACATCACTCAGATTGTGCATTGCTTGTTGGAGTGCACTAAAAAAGTCCTGTTCAGGGTATACCAATAACGAGCGATTCTTTTTAAAGGTCCAAATATGTTTAAAACTAACTCTCTGAGTATCAAGCAAAAAGTTGTACTTGGAATTACTTTTGCGGTTCTTGCATCGACAGTGATTGTCGGCGCAATGGCACAACAACAAGCAAGAGATGTATTAAGTCATCGATTGATCGATATTGAACTTCCAGGAATGCTAGAGCGAATCAATGGTGAAATTGACCGAGAAGTCTCTCAGCTATTGCTAGCGGCGGAGCAAATTGCTTCAAATGAATTTATTTCTGATGCTATCGAATCGACCGATCGCGATCCGGCATTAGAAAACAAGCTGGTGAAACAACTGAACAATGTTCGTAACCAGTATCAGTTGAATGATGCCTCAGTGGCGAACCGTCAAACGGCGTATTACTGGAACCAAAATGGTTTCCTACGTCAGTTAAACCAACAGCAAGATGGTTGGTTCTTTGGCTTTACGCAATCTGGACAGCCGACCATGGTGAGTATGTTCCAAGAAGCCAATGGCGAAGTGAAGATGTTTGCTAACTATCAGCAGCCTTCTGGTTTGGCGATGTCTGGTCTATCAAAGTCGATGGATGACATGGTTAATCTGCTGAACGGTTTCAAGATTGAAAATACCGGTTTTGTCTTCTTAACCGATAGCCAAGGTGATGTTCAAATTCATCGCGAGCGTTCTCGCAGTGACTCTTCACTTCAACAACTTTACGGTCCTCAAGCAAGCCAACTACTGAACAAGTCGGGCTTTAACCTGATTACCACTGAAAGCCAAGGCAAAGAGCTGTTCGTGGCGAGCTTGTATGTGTCTTCAATGGACTGGTTTGTTATTGGTGTCGTTCCGACTGATGAAGTGTTTTCAGAGCTAGATGCGACAGCGCAAAAGATGCTGATCATGACTGCGATTGTGGCATTAGTGTTTATCCTAATGGGCGTAGTTCTGGCGAACAGCATTACTCAACCGATCAAGCTTTTGGCTAAGCGTTTCGGCGACTTAGGTGAAGGCGACGGTGACCTTGCACAGCGTATCGAAGTGAAAGGCAACGATGAAATTGCACAGCTTTCAAAAGGTTTCAACGGATTCATTGAAAAGATTCACGAGTCGATGAAAGAGGTGTGTTCGACAAGCCAAGCGCTTCAAGTGGCTGCAGAGAGTGTTTCTAATAAAGCCCACATCACCCACGACAATAGCCAAGAACAGCGTGATCAAACCCTTCAAGTCGTAGCTGCTATTAACCAAATGGGTATGACCATCAGTGAGATTGCATCGAACGCGGCAACAGCAGCAGAAACGGCAACTCAAGCGTCAGGCAATACGGAAGTAGGCCGCTCTGTGGTGAACAAAGCAAAAGACGCGATCAGCCGTTTGGCTCAAGATATCGAAAGCACGGGTCAGGTAGTAGAGCAACTTGCTTCTACAACTCAAGACATTGGTTCTATTCTGGGTGTTATTCGTGATATTTCAGAGCAAACTAACTTACTCGCATTGAACGCAGCGATTGAAGCAGCCCGCGCCGGTGAGCAAGGTCGTGGTTTTGCGGTTGTAGCTGATGAGGTTCGTAACCTAGCAAGTCGTACTGCAGACTCAACGGAAGAGATTCAGAAGATGATCAACCAACTGCAAAGCGATGCGAAAGATGCAGTAACCGCAATGAGTGCGGGTAAAGTGATAACCCTTGAAGGTGTATCGGCGTCGGATGAAGCGGTAGACGTGCTGAGTGGCATTTCAGACCGTATCGTTGATATCACAGACCGTAACACTCAAGTGGCAACGGCAACGGAAGAGCAATCAACAGTAGTTCATACAATCAACCAGAACATTGAAGAGATCAACGCAATCAACGAAGTGACAACGGGCACGGCTGAGCAACTTGCTGAGGCGAGCCAAGAGCTTCGAGACCTTTCTTCTCGTCTAGATAAGATGGTTGGTTCGTTTAAGCTTTAATCCCTTTAAGCTGTAGCATGGCTTAGAAAGATACATAAACTAAGAGCTGGATTCATTTAATCGTGAATTCAGCTCTTTTTATTTACGGGCTTGTTTTCTTCTAACTGACGTTCGCTTGATCTGGTTTCGGGCTTTGCACTCAATCGCCCTAGCATCATAGGGCGTAAATGAGTAAAATCTGGTTAGGTTTAATATTTAGGTAAGTATCATGAGCGATTTTGAAAAAGAACTAGAGCAGATGACTCAAGAGATGGGCGATGAGCCTGAGGTGAAACTGCCATCTCTTGAAGAGCAAAAAGCAATTGTTGCTGAGTTCAAGCGACTAGAAGCGGAAGGCAAACTGACACCTGAAGTGTTAGAGAAGCATTTTGGCCAGTTCAACAAACAGAATGATACGCCAATTCACTAAGTCGATTTAGACAGGTTTCATGTCTGAAAGAAGTGATATTAGCGGTTGGGTTTATAGCCTAACTAACAGATAAGGGTCTAGCAGTTGCTAGACCTTTTTTATTGCCGCTAGCTCAAGAAAAATGGCTGATTCACGAACGATTCAATGTAAGTAAAATTGTTTCCAACACATAAAAAAATCCCCCTTACTGAGTAAGAGGGATTCGATATGGGCAGTTATATCCTAAGCGATTAGTCTGTGCCGTATTCTTTGTACAAACGACGACATGCGCGGCCATCGCTGTGGAACAGGTGACAACGGTGCGCTGGAATACCAATCGCCAACTTATCACCTGATTCGATTTTTAACGTGTCTGGCTGGCGATAGATAACATCAGCATCGGCACTTTCAAGGTTTAGGTAAACCTGAGTTTCGTTACCTAGTTTCTCTACCATCATCACGTCAGCTTCAATCGTCGCGTCACCTGATTCAGCAGACATCAAGTGTTCAGGGCGAATACCCAGAGACATACGGTCACCAGCATTAACAGTCGTACCATCAACTGGGATCCAGAAAGTCATGCCGTTAGAAAGTTGAACTTGTACGCGTTCTGCTTCAGCTTGTTCAATGTGTACCGACATGAAGTTCATCTTCGGTGAGCCAATAAAGCCAGCAACGAAACGGTTTTGAGGGTAGTGGTAAAGGTCAAGCGGCTTACCGACTTGAGATACATAACCACCATCCAGAACAACGATTTTATCCGCCATTGTCATCGCTTCCACTTGGTCGTGGGTAACGTAGATCATGGTACAACCCAGTTGACGCTGTAGCTTGGTGATTTGCGAACGCATTTGAACACGTAGTGCAGCATCTAGGTTTGATAGAGGCTCATCAAGTAGGAATACGTTTGGTTGAGAAACCAGAGTACGACCAATCGCAACACGTTGACGTTGACCACCAGAAAGTGCTTTAGGTTGACGCTCAAGAAGGTGACCAAGCTGAAGAATTTCTGCAGCATGTTCAACACGCTTGTCGATTTCAGCTTTATTTGCGTTTGCTAGCTTAAGACCGAAAGACATGTTGTCGTATAGGTTAAGGTGAGGGTAAAGCGCGTATGATTGGAATACCATACCTACGCCACGCTTTGACGGTTCAACGTCATTCATGCGCTTGTCGCCAATGTACAAATCACCAGACGTAATGTCTTCTAGACCTGCGATACAACGTAATAGCGTCGATTTGCCACAACCTGATGGTCCAACGAATACTACGAATTCACCTTCGTTGATGTCTAAGGTTACGTCCTTAGAAATCTGTACATCACCATATGATTTATAAACGTTTTTTAACGTGACACTCGCCATCTAGCTTGTCCTCGATCGATCAAATTTTAAGTTTTACTGCTTATCATTATAAGAAATTTTTGGGTAAGCAGTAACTGTAGGAATTGGTAAGTATTGAGTGAGTAAGAAAAAAAGTGGGTGAGACTTGGCTTCTTTAACCAAGCCCACCCGTCATAGCCAAACTGATGCCCATTTCCCCCACATCCAGCTAAACCTCCCCCGTGATTCAATCACAGATTTAGCTCGATGCTAATATAAGACACCAGCGGGCAGTGAAGCCAACTAAATGAATAATGCGTCAACGCATAACACTTGCCGGTAAAGGGTTCTTACTATCCACTCTTGGATGAATGCAGTTTCGGTGAAATGGCGTAAGGGTACATCCTCCTAATGGAAAATTAACTAGGGGGAGTAGGAGGGGAGGAGTAGATAAATGGGGTTATTAATAATTGGCGATCCAGTTCAAATAAATCCACCATGTAACGGTGATGTTGATCACGATGACTATGCGTTTTGTGATTTCAGTCTCTAATCTGACCGGATGGCGATCACGAATTTAAGCCATAATAGCTAGGGCGTAGTGGCTAGGATGATGAGCTAAGGTCTGTTTTCTCAGATCATAACCTCCGAAAACTGGCTCGTCTTGGTAGATGTGCCCTACGTATAAATATAAAAAGGATATTCACATGAAAAACGCTCTAAGCGCTGTAGCTCTAGGTACAATAGTTGCTCTGGGTTCTTTTGGTGCAAATGCTGCTATCGAAGAAGGACAACTAACAATCTGGGTAGGTGGTGACAAAGCTTATGAAGGCATGGCTGAAGTAGGTAAACGCTTCGAAGAAGATACTGGTGTTAAAGTAACCGTCGCTTTCCCTGACAAGCTAGAAGAGAAATTCCCTCAAGTAGCTGCAGCTGGCGATGGCCCAGACATGATCTTCTACGCACATGACCGTTTTGGCGGCTATGCAGAAGCGGGACTTCTTGTTGATATCAAACCTTCTAAAGAAACTAAAGAAGGTATCGTAGACTTCGCATGGGACGCTGTTTCATACGAAGGTAAAACAATCGCATACCCTGTTGCTGTTGAGTCAGTTTCTCTAATTTATAACAAAGCGCTTGTTCCTAACCCACCTAAGTCTTGGGAAGAAATCCCAGCACTTGATGCTGAACTTAAAAAAGACGGCAAGAAAGCAATCATGTGGCCTCTACGTGGCGGCGCTTACTTCACATGGCCTCTACTTGCAGCTGACGGCGGTTACGCATTCAAACAGACTGCAGAAGGTTACGACATTAAAGATGCGGGCGTAGCGACTGATGGTGTTCAGAAGTCTCTAGGTTTCATCGAGAAGATGGTACAAGACAAAGTTATCTCTGCAGACATGGATTACTCAGTTGCTGAGTCTGAATTTGTTGCGGGTAACGTTGCAATGACAATCAACGGCCCTTGGGGTTGGGAAAACATCAAGAAAGCTGGCGTAGATTACGGCGTAACAACTTTACCTAAGTTCAACGGTAAAGCGTCTAAGCCTTTCGTTGGTGTATGGGCGGGTGGTATCAGCACTGCGTCTCCAAACCGCGACCTAGCTGTTGAGTTTATGGAAAACTACCTATTAACTGATGAAGGTATGAAGAGCCTGAACGACGACAAGCCACTAGGTGCTGTTGCTCTTAACTCTTTCCAACGTCAACTAGACAGCGATACTCGTATTGCAGCAACAATGGACAACGCGATGAACGGTGAAATCATGCCTAACATCCCTCAGTTCACAACATTCTGGTACAGCATGGAAGAAGCGATCGGCAACGTAGTTGACGGCCGTCAATCAGTAGACCAAGCACTAAAAGCTGCTGAAGGTCGTATGGTTAAGTAACACCCAGGCACTACCTTTTAAGGAGGGGGTAACCTCTCCTTACTTTTCTATTTTTTATCTATATCGCTAGCAGGTTCCTCTATGCAGTCAGTTCAAGGTACAGATGCTATCCCAGCACCATCAAGCCTTCCAGGCAGTAAAAGCGTCTTCATCAAATGGGGGTTGCTTGGTAGCGTTGGCTTAATAAACGGCTACGCTACAATTCTAATGTATTCTCGCGGTGAGCTCGCTTTTGCGCTGCTTACAGTGATCTTAACGGCTTTGGCACTTTACATTTTTGGTAGTAAAAAAACTTACGCCCACCGTTATATTTACCCAGGTATTGCCGGAATGATCTTGTTCATTCTTTTCCCATTGGCATACACCGTAGGGCTTGCGTTTACTAACTACAGCGCGAAAAACCAACTTTCTCTAGAGCGTACTCAAACCGTTCTTTTAGACCGTTCTTTCCAAAGCGGTGAGAGCTACCCATTTACTTTGTACAAGACAGATGACGGTCACCAGATCGTTGTAAAAGATGGCGATCAACTGTTAGCGACTGACGTATTTTCTCTAGACAATATGACAGAAACAGAGATGGACCTATCTGTTATCGAGTCTGCGCAAGGTGAAAAAGAGAAGATCAAAGCGATCATCCAAAACCGTTCAGCGATCAGTGGTGTTGATTTCAATCTACCGGACGGTGGTGACATCCGCATGAGTGGCTTACGTAAGTTTGCTTCTGTTGCCCCGCTTTACACCCTTCAAGATGATGACGAAACGTTAATCAACAATGAAACGGGTGAAGTTCTCAAGCCGAATATGGATGTGGGTTTCTACCAGCCTGTTGATGCAAACGGTGAGTTTATCGGTAACACCATCTCTCCAGGTTTCGTGGTTAGCATTGGTACACATAACTTTGAGCGTGTATGGAAAGATGACGGCATTAAAGAACCGTTTATCAGCATCTTTATTTGGACGGTTATCTTCTCAGTATGTACCGTAGCGTTCACGCTAGTTATCGGCCTTGTACTGGCTAACATCGTGCAATGGGAAGAGTTGAAAGGTCGTTCTATTTATCGTGTTTTACTGATTCTACCTTACGCTGTGCCCGCGTTCATCTCGATTCTTATCTTTAAGGGTCTATTCAACCAAAGCTTTGGTGAGATCAACATGGTGCTCGAGAATATCTTCGGCTTAAGCCCGAACTGGTTCTCAGACCCGATTCTTGCGAAAACCATGGTGTTGATGGTTAACACATGGCTAGGTTTCCCTTACATGATGATTCTATGTATGGGTCTGCTTAAAGCGATTCCTGATGATTTATACGAAGCGTCAGCAATCGATGGTGCGAACTTCCTTGATAACTTTAAGCGCATTACGTTCCCATTGATGATTAAACCGCTTACACCGCTATTGATTGCAGCGTTTGCCTTTAACTTCAACAACTTCGTAATGATTCAACTATTGACGAACGGTGGCCCGAACATGATTGGTACTTCTGAGCCAGCGGGTTACACAGACTTGCTTGTAAGCTACACGTACCGAATTGCATTCGAAGGTGGCGGCGGTCAAGACTTCGGTCTAGCAAGTGCTATCGCAACGCTTATCTTCCTATTGGTTGGTGCACTAGCGTTACTAAACCTTCGTTTCACTAAACTGTCTCAAGATTAAGGAGCACGACAATGGCTATGGTACAAGGTAAAGGCCTTAAATACCGAGTGTGGGCAACGCATGCAGTGTTGTGGTGCTTCTTGGCAATGATTATCTTCCCACTACTGATGATCATCGCGATCTCGTTCCGTGAAGGTAACTTCGCAACCGGTAGTTTGATTCCAGATAACCCATCATTGGAACACTGGAAGCTAGCATTAGGTATGTCAGTGACGAACGCAGATGGATCGGTAACGTCACCTCCGTTCCCAGTACTGACTTGGTTATGGAACTCGATTAAAGTGGCAGGTGTTACATCGATTTTAATCGTGGCACTGTCAACGACATCGGCTTACGCATTTGCTCGTATGCGCTTCAAAGGTAAAGAAACTATCCTGAAAGCGATGATGATTTTCCAAATGTTCCCAGCAGTACTGGCTCTAGTAGCAATCTACGCGCTGTTTGACAAACTTGGTCAATACATTCCGTTCTTAGGCTTGAACACACACGGTGGTCTAATCTTCTCTTACCTAGGTGGTATTGCATTGCACGTATGGACGATTAAAGGTTACTTTGAAACGATTGATAACTCTCTGGAAGAGGCAGCTGCCCTTGATGGTGCAACGCCTTGGCAAGCATTCAGACTGGTTCTACTACCGCTGTCTGTGCCAATCCTAGCGGTTGTGTTTATCCTATCTTTCATCGCGACGGTGGGTGAGGTACCAGTAGCGTCTATCCTACTTACAGATGTGAACTCTTACACACTAGCAGTAGGTATGCAGCAGTACCTATATCCTCAGAACTACCTATGGGGTGACTTTGCGGCAGCGGCTGTACTATCAGCACTTCCGATTACTATCGTGTTCTTACTTGCTCAACGTTGGTTAGTTGGCGGTTTGACGGCAGGTGGTGTAAAAGGATAAGCTGTACTCTATAAGAAAGAAAAAGAGCGACCGTTAGGTCGCTCTATATTGGCATTTTTATTACATCATTTGGTTTGGCCGCCGATCAGTAATAAAAATAACCCTCAGGTTACGCATAGCTGGCTACTAATCAGGTTCCTTACGCTATTAATGATTAGTGGTTTTTGTAACTCTAACCCAGGTATTTACTTGGGTTTTTTTATGCCTGCTACTGTTTGTTTTTTGTCTCAGCGTTACTCGTCAACTATCGCGCTCATATCTACTTTAAAACCCAAAGTTTCGAGTTACTTCTCTCCTAAATACCGACCACTTCATTTTGGTTACTTGTAGAAATGAACGAGTCTCACAAATCAGACACTCAGTATAAGTGGCCGTTGTACTATTGATATGTTGCTAATATTCCAATGCGTGATACTTCAATGATTTGTATGCAACAAAACCTGAAATTGCACTGAAAATGTGTAGGGAAGCGAGAGGCAGTTACAGAGTCTTTAAGTGGTATTTGCGAGGGTTATGAAAGTGGTTTTATTTATATATCTGGTTTTTGGCGGGAGTTAGAAATCAGAACTCTTTGCTCGAGGGAGCACAGCCTAAGTGTTGCAATAACACATAGATACTTTCTTGATCGAGTGCCACGCGACGAAATAGATCGGCAAATGTCGGATCTCCACCGAAACACGTTTGGATATAGTGGTTGATTTCATTGCTGTCGTAGCCTTCGACGTACAAAGTTCTAACCCATTGGTACTCAACAGCCTTTAAATTGTTCAGTGTAGACTCGCTAAGAGTGGGGCGTATGACGCTCAAGAGTGGCTCCAAGAAATTCAAATGCATCTATTATGATTGGCGGTATTTAATCAGAGCAAAATGACGACTTTATTACAGTCAAAATAAATCAGTGAACAAGTGCCGATTCATTTCAACCTTTGGCTGGGTATCACGCTCTTGTCGTCTGTATTGGGCGTGCAGCGGGTTTGGCGGTGTAGAGCACGAAGGTATCAAATAGATCAATGCCAAGCAGGCGCTTGGCATTGTAATAAGGTTTTGTAGGGGGAGGGCTGCTGGTGGACCTTATTTCAGGTACTTCACGTGAGCTTCCATCTCTTCACCAATCTGTTTTCGCATGTTCATTAGGCGAATAGCCGAATCTCGTAATTCGATGTCTTCTGGCGTCTCTGGTATCCACTCTGGTACTTTAGTCGGGTTACCATTCTCATCAACAGCGACCATAATAACGATACAGTGAGTTGTTAGGCGGTTATTGAGCTCTTTAGGGTCGCTTGCTTGCACGTCGATAGCGATATGCATTGAAGATGAACCTGTGTAGATGACCTTTGCACTTACCTCCACAAGGTTGCCTACATGAATTGGGGCAACGAATCGAATTCCGCCTGCATAGGCTGTTATACAGTATTTACCGCTCCACCCTGCAGAACAAGCGTAGGCTGCTAAATCGATCCACTTCATTGCTGCACCACCATGAACTTTACCACCAAAGTTCACATCCCCGGGTTCAGCTAAAAAACGCAGAGTAACGTCTCGTTTACCATCTTGTCGGCTATTGCTACTGCTCATCTATCTTCCTTCATTATTATTTTGCTGCATAACATGCTTGTTACTTGCTAGTAACAATATACTTAAGATGACATAAGTTAAAGCGGATAATCTCACGGTTAAGACTATTTTTTTCAAACAGATGATCAGTTGATGAATATTGGTGCTTAAAGGCGTATCAGGCGAATGGCAAACATGGATGAAGTGATATCAAGCAAGAGAATAGAAATACTGATTAAGTCACTAGATAGGTCGATTGCAAAAAAAAACACCTAGCGCAATGCTAGGTGTTTCTAAGCCGTGTGGTACTCATGTCGGTACCTTTTTTGTGTTAGCCAACTAACCGCTGTTGATTTGGTTTAGTTAAAGTGACTGTATCTCAGTTACCACTAAAGTGGTAGTGGTTATTGTTTTCTTATCAGCTCACTTTTACTGTTTTAAAAAGTATAGATCCTTCGCGTAGATATTTCCTTTCGGATTATTGTTTGGGAAGCCTTTTAGTGTATTTCGCACTAATCGTGTGTGATTGTAATGATACAGAGGCATAACTGCTGCAGAATCGTTGAGTAACGACTCAGCATGCTGATATAAAGTAAAGCGTTTAGACTGATCTTCCGTTTTGCTCGCTTGCTGTAAGAGCTCATCGTAATCGGGATTACAGTAGCCACTCTCATTTGCTGTGTGAAACGTGAGTTTGAATATTTACCCTAATATGAGCGTCGGGTAATGCGTTTAGCTTTGTTGAGGGAGAGGAGCCTCAAGCCTTGGTTTTCTCTTTATTTGAGCAAGGATGACACCTGAAATGACCATCACACCACCAATGACATGGAACTGGTTAATCTCTTCGCCTAGCCAAGTGGAAGCTAATACAATTGCGATAACTGGCATCAAGTTCATGAACATCGCACTTGAGTCCGCACCAATGGTATCAATCGCTTTCACCCACATCCAAGGTGCTAAAATCGAAGCGGCCACCGCGGCGTAAGCTATTAATGGGATCGCTTGTTGCGGTGGTAAAAGCTGTTCGCTGGTAAGCCAAAGTGGCGCTAGCATTGCGACGGCAAAAAGCCCCTGCATGTAAATCACAACCCAGTTACTGATTGGCATTTTCCAGCGTTTCAACAGCACACAGTAAGAAGCATAAACAAAGGCTGCAATCAGCATATAGCCGTCGCCTTGAGTCAATTCTTGGTGCATGAAGAACAAAGGATCGCCTTTACCTAACATCAAAGCTAAACCTGACAGTGACAACACACCGCCCACAATACTCAAACTAGAAATGGACTTGTGTAACAAAGGAACGCTTAGAAACACACTGATCAACGGGACTAGAGACGTGATCAATGCCATGTTGGAAGCCGTTGTGGTTAAGCCTGCGTAGTAACCTAGAGATTGGTTTAATACCATGCCTAAAAAGCCGAGGAACGCTAATTTCGACAGGTTTGGTTTAATGACGGCCCACTGTTTCATCACTGGACGAATACAGAAAGGCGTGAGAATTAACATCGCAAAAAACCAGCGGTAAAAACTCATCGCGCTAGGTTCTATGGTGCTTGCAGCAAGCTTATTGACGATTGCATTGGCGCCCCAGATACAGACTGTAAAAAATGGTAAGAGATAATGCATGTGAATTCCGTCGCAAATGAGTTGATGCGACTAGTTTGACAGGTCGTTATACTTACAAGTATCTTTAGAAAGACATCAGGCGCGATAGGAAGACAAGTTTGAAAAAACACTCCAGAAACCTTCACCCATCCTTATCAATTGATAAGGCACCATCCAACGTATTTATGAATTTTGAAGCGTTTCTTTCGAACACTGAAACCCGAGTTCATAGCCACTCATGGGGACAGGTTCAATTGATCAGTGGCGGTATATTAGAGATGGAAGCGGAAAGCACCCGATTTCTAGCGCCACCACATTTGGCGATTTGGGTACCGGCCGGGGTAATGCATTGCAGTTATAACCGTAAGCCTTTGGACTACTGCTCGCTAAATATCGCCCCAGAGCTAACGCAACATTTGCCAGATAAAACCAGCCTTATAAAGATCACGCCGATTGTGTCTTCGATCATCGATGATTTTCGCGAGCGTGGAATCAATGTTGCGGAAACAGAACAAGATCAAAGGCTCGTTCAGGTACTGCTTGACCAACTTGCGCAGCGTGAGGTTGAACACCACTTCTTGCCTTCAACTGACAATAAGTACCTAGCGCCTATATTGGCTTCTGTTGAAGAGAACCCAACCGATGAAGTGACGCTGAAAGATTGGGCTGAACGTGTCCACACCACGGAAAGAACCCTTTCTCGCCATTGCCAGACGGAGCTCGGAATGAGCTTTACGGAGTGGCGACTGCGAGTGCGCTACCTCTACTCAATGGACTTGTTGAGGAATGGCCAATCGGTAAAAGAGGTCGCTCTAACATTGGGTTATAACCAAGCGAGTCCATTTATTACCATGTTCAAACGTTATGCGAACCAAACGCCAGAGCAGTATAAGAACCGTTTGTTGTAACCCGAGCAGAGCTCGCATGGCTAACATGACGAGAACCCCCGACATAACTATAACGTAGTCAAAGCCGCGCACCTACTACCTAAAAGCGTACGTTTAATATACTACTAAATATAAATCGCATAAAGACGACGCCGTAAGGTTTAACTATAAACCCCGTTTATAGCAAATGTAATCCCCACCAACTATTTAGACCAAAACTGAACCTATAGAATAGTGGAACACACTTATATGGACCGTTTTCATTAATGGCCAGGTCGACGGGTTCTGTTTGTCATTTTGGTTGCAACTCCCTTTTCTATTTCGAAACACACCAACTCTGTCCTGGACACCCAGTCAATTGTTAAATGAGTGATGACACGTTAAATGCGGATATGAATCGGGGCATCGAAAATCTACAAGTGAAATTGGTCTAAGTTAAACGAAATCCAAGACAATATTGAGTTTGTGGCTGAGTTGAATGACAAGAAAGGTTCGGGCGCCACTTAATTACTAATTACGTGAACGCTCTAGCTTTTATTGCGGATGGTTCAAGTGTGGGCTTGTTGCAAGTGTGCGATACGCCGAAAAATTCTCTCGAAACATCCTAAGGAATCTATAAAATGAAGATGACGCAAGTCGCTCTCAATGTTGTGGTTGCATGTGCCACTCTTACCCCCTTTTGGGTCAATAGTGCTGGCTTAAGCATGTCTCAAATAGCGACAACCAAAAGC
Organism: Vibrio splendidus 12E03; assembly: GCF_000272105.2. Lineage (GTDB taxonomy): Bacteria > Pseudomonadota > Gammaproteobacteria > Enterobacterales > Vibrionaceae > Vibrio > Vibrio splendidus_I. The sequence goes on along the minus strand of NZ_AJZD02000085.1, from coordinate 21,154 downwards.
GTTGCAACAGCAGGGGCCGCCAACGTTACAAACAGTTCTGACTCTTCTGCAACAATCTCAAATGCTGCTGCACTTTCTGGCATTGAAGATCGCTCGTATGTTTCGGGCGCTCAGTATATCAATGTATTCAACCAGTTCACTCGTGATGATTCAGGAGAGAGCACTGAAGCCTCAAAGGGGTTAATCGCACCTCACGCCTCTTATGCTAAAAGAGTGAATAAGAAAGCGGTACTTGGAATTAGTCTTCATTCCGCGGGTGGCTTAGGTGCTGAATATAGCAATGGTGTCGGCGCCAATCCAATTAATGCCATTTCAGAGAACGCTATTGCTGTCGTCGATATTACAACTGGTGTTTCATATCAAGTTACAGACAAGCTCTCCCTTGGCGGTTCTTTGATTCTTCAATACATGAAAATAGACGTCGTTGGTGGCGTGAACACTCAATTGGAAGAACTTGCTACCGGTGACAGTGTTGCTCCTTCTTTTGCACTGAGCTCGTACTACACGTTGAGCGACAATACACACTTAGGTATGCAATATCGGCATAAAACAGACCATGAAATTGATATTGAAACGTCGCTAGATGTGAATCCAACAGCGAATTTATCTTGGGTTACTAGTATCGACTTGGGGCTTAAGCATGCTCTTTCCAAACAAACTGATTTAATGGTTAACGCTAAGTTTGAAAACTGGGAAGATTATGATGACAAATATACATGGACCTATTCTATAGGTGTTGGCGCGGCGCATAAGATGGATAAATTTACGATTTATGGTGGCGCTAGCTACGACTCTTCTCCAGTGAACGAGAATGAGCGAGACGTACTACTGCCCGTTGACCAGCAATGGCGCATTGGGTTTGGTAGTGAGTATGAGCTTGAATCTGGCAACAAGTTAGGCTTAGCGTATCAATATCAAAATAATGGAATCGCGGATATCACAGCCGACAACGTGACACTCCAGCCAACAGGAAGTTATGAAGATAACCGTATTCACTTTGTGACCCTTTCTTATCGTCACTGATTCGTTTAACAAGCCTAGATGTCGAGTTATACACTTTAAACTCACCCAGAACCAAAGCAGAAGAATATAAGAGTAGAGAGCAGAAGAAGGCTTTGGTTAATCACTAAAATGTGTCGATATTTGTCGGTGGTCGTGGATTTGAGCTATTCAGAGGTATGAACTATAAATCCTGTTTATAGTAAATGTAACCACCACCGACTATTTAGCCAGAAACTGAACCTATAGAATGGTGATACACACTTATGGACGCTTCTCACTAATTAGCCACAATGGATGGGCTGACTATAAGGTTCACTCATGCAAGCACCTCACAATTGTCACGTAATGGCCAAGCCGACCGGCTCTGTCTGTAATCTTGATTGCAGTTACTGTTTCTATCTTGAAAAACACCAACTCTATCCTGAACGTCAAACAAACTGGCGAATGAGTGATGACACGCTAATTTCCTATATAAAGCAGACCATTGAAGCTCAAAGCAACAACCATGTTCAATTTACTTGGCAGGGCGGTGAACCAACAATGATGGGGCTCGCGTTTTTTGAAAAAGCCATGCAGTTATGTGAACAGTACGGAAAGGGAAAAAAACTTGAACACACCTTTCAAACCAACGGTATTTTGCTTAACGATGCTTGGTGTGAGTTTTTCAAAAAACATCACTTTTTAGTCGGTGTGTCCATTGATGGGCCACAAGATCTACACGATGCTTACCGAGTCACCCGCTCGGGTAAACAAACACATGCTCAAGTTATGCAAGGTATCGAATTGTTAAAAAAGCATGGTGTTGAGTTTAATACGCTTACCGTCGTCAATAATGAAAATGTAAAGCATCCAAAGCGGGTGTATCAGCATTTGAAAGAGATTGGTTCAACGTATATTCAGTTTATTCCGTTGGTCGAACGAGCGAAGCAAACATGTTCTCAAACGGATTTAAAACTTGTCTTACCCGATGAGCCTTTAGCGGAAGTGACGTCATGGTCGGTGCCTTCGCAAGCCTATGGCGAATTTCTTTGTGACATTTTTGATGTATGGGTACGCAAAGATGTGGGCTCCATTTTTGTGAATATGTTTGATAGTACGTTGAGTGCTTGGTGCGGACAGCAGTCTGGAATGTGTCATTTTACTGAACGTTGTGGTCATGCTTTTGCTCTTGAGGCGAACGGGGACTTATACAATTGTGACCATTATGTATACCCAGAACATCGTTTGGGCAATATTCATCATAAATCGATTTCTGAATGCAATAACAGCCAGCAAGCCATTGAGTTTGGCCTACAAAAACAGACAACATTGACTCCCGACTGTAAAAAATGCCCATTTCAGTTTGCCTGCAATGGAGGGTGTCCAAAACATCGTTTTGAACGTAGTTCAAGCGGACATCCAGGGCATAACTACTTTTGCCAAGGCTATAGAAAATTCTTCGAGTACAGTGCTCAATACATGAAAGAAATGCGTAGGCTATTATCTGTTGGTCGTTTTGCCGATGAAATCATGTTGGCATTGGCTTATCAAGATGTGAAGCTGACAGCAGTTGTAAGCAAAAGCTCGGTGACCATTGGTCGTAATCAATCTTGTTCTTGTGGAAGTGGTATAAAGTACAAACATTGCTGCGGAGTAAGAAGGTAAACCATGGATTTTGATCTGAATTTGATAAAAGTATTCTTAGAAGTTTACCAGTATCACTCTTATACCAAAGCCTCTGAAACCATAGGTATCACACAACCTGCGGTGAGTGCATCTATAAAGCGAATGGAACAAGAGATTGGTGAGCCCCTGTTTTATCGAGAGGGGCGGACGATGAAACCGACCGCGATGGCCATTCGTTTAGCCGCTCGATTTCGCGTTGGGTTTGATGAAATACAAAATGCCTTGAGTGAGCGTTTTACTTATTCGGTTTATGTGAACGAGGCGCTGGCATTGGATTTGCCCGTTCTACCGTCAATGATGATAGAACATACTCCATTAGATCAGGAAATACTGCTGCACCAACTTAAATCGTTATCTGTCGATTTAGCCGTGGGCATATTTATGGTCAAAGACCACTCCATTGTCACTGAGCCGTTATTCAGCGAATCGACCGTTATTGTGTGCCGTCGTGACCATCCAAGAATTCATGGTCATATTTCACGGAATCAATTCTATGAAGAGGGGCATGTCGCATTAGCCACCCAATGGAAAGGAATGGATGGATTCGAACATATCCGCTTGGAGAGTCCAAAAAGTAGGAATATCCAATGCAAGACCCATTCAATTTCAGCGATGCTGCTTGATGTCACCATCAGCGATAGAGTTGCGATCGTACCTCGACATCTTGCACTCAATTGGCAAGAGCGTTTAAATTTTCAAGTACTGGAAAACCCGATAGAGCATAAGCCATTGGAATACTGTCTGGCATACCATCGACGCTATCAAAAAACAGAAAACCACATAAAAGTTAGAGAAACTATTCGAGCACACCTAGGATGCGCGGATTAGTACTATAAACCCCACTTATTGCTGATATAAACGCCACGCTCTACCTGCATATCCCCCTTTTGAATAACCTTAGCACTGAAAAACTACATTGGTGCTGAGGCTATTTTCTTTGACCCCTCGCCATTGAGTTTTACATCTCTGATCTATTTTGCTTCGCTAAATGACGGTATACGGATGTCTTTAGCACAACAGGTAGACCGGAGTTAATTCCTGTTCTCAAAGGTGTCCGAATGAAAAAGCTTAGTGCCATCATGATGTCTTGTTTTGCTGCGGGTTCTGTCGCACAAGAGGTCTTACCGTTTCCTAGTCAGCCATCGACCTCGGTGGCCAAACATACTCTTGCTGAATCTACTCATAACAAGCGTCCTATTTCTAACCATCTACCTGAAGATGCTCCTAATATCGTCATCGTGATGATCGATGATGTCGGCCCAGGCCAAACGTCGACTTACGGCGGTCCAATCAATACGCCTACGTTAGATGAAATCTCTGGTGAAGGTATTTCCTACAACCGTTTCCACTCGACAGCGATGTGTTCGCCTACACGAGCTTCATTGCTTACTGGTCGAAACCATCACCGTGTTGGCGCAGGTGTTATTGCGGAATACGCTAACGATTGGGATGGTTATGCAGGGGTGATCCCGAAAACCAGTGCGACCTTTCCTGAAGTACTTAAAAACTACGGTTATTCAACCTCTGCTTTTGGTAAATGGCACAACACTCACCCGTTAGATTCCACAGCTGCGGGGCCTTTTGATAATTGGCCTACGGGTTATGGTTTTGAATATTTCTATGGGTTTGTTGGTGCTGGTGCATCTCAATATGAACCGACTATGGTGGAAAACACCACGTTTGTTGATCCAGAAAAAATCCACCGCGAAGGCTATCACATGAGTGAAGATCTTGCGGATCAAGCGATAAAGTGGATGCGTCAGCACAAGTCTTTACAGCCTGACAAACCTTTCATGATGTATTGGTCTAGTGGTGCGGCACACGGCCCTCACCATGTAACCAAAGAATGGGCTGATAAGTACAAGGGCAAATTCGACGCTGGTTGGGATGAATACAGAAAAGACGTATACGAAAAAGCCAAGAAAATGGGCTGGATTCCTGAAAACGCGCAGCTAACACCAAGGCCAGAAAGTATGCCTGCGTGGGACGATGTACCTGAAGATGAAAAAGCATTCCAAGCACGTTTAATGGAAGTGTACGCCGGCTTCATTGAGCATACCGACGCTCAGGTTGGTCGTTTGGCCGATGAAATCGATGAGCTTGGCTACAAAGACAACACTGTCTTCTTCTACTTGTGGGGTGATAATGGCGCGTCATCGGAAGGGCAAAACGGCACGCTTGCTGAATTGCTCGCTCAAAACGCCATTCCAACCACGACAAATCAACAAATTGAAGCGATGAACAAGGTCGGTTCAATTGATGAGCTAGGCGGTCCTAAATTCGAGAACATGGCGCATGCGGCATGGGCTTGGGCAGGCAGCTCCCCTTATAAATCAACCAAGTTAGTTGCGGCTCATTTTGGTGGAACACGTCAACCTCTTGCGGTGCGTTGGCCAGCGAAAATTGAACCCGATGCGACGCCACGCTCGCAATTCCATCACGTTAACGACATCGCGCCTACTATCTACGACATCTTAGACATTACACCACCTAAAGTGGTCAACGGTCATGTTCAAGATGAAATCGATGGTAAAAGCATGACTTATTCGTTTGACGATGCGGATGTGAAAGGGCAGAAGAAAACCCAATACTTTGAGATCTTAGGCAGTCGCGGTATCTATCATGATGGTTGGTTTGCGAGTGCGTTTGGGCCAAGAGCACCTTGGGTTCAAGGTATGCCCGAAGGTTTTAGAGAGTGGAGCCCTGAAACTGATAAATGGGAGCTATACCACATTGATGAGGACTGGTCTCAAGCGGTTGATCTGGCTGATAAGTACCCTGAAAAACTGGAAGAAATGAAGGCGATTTTCGAGCAAGAAGCGCAGGATAACAAAGCATTCCCGATTGGTGGATCATTATGGTCTACTGCAGCACACAGCCCGCAAGATGCGCCAGAGAGTAAATATACGCAATGGACGTATCCTGATGAAATCACCAGAATCCCTGAAATAGCAGCACCAAAAGTCGGCAACCGTTCTACGCTCGTTGAGTTTGATGCGGTGGTTACTCCTGATACGAATGGTGTGCTCTACGCGGTCGGTGCATTCTCAGGTGGTATGACGGTGTACGTGAAAGACGGAAAGCTTAACTATGAGTACAACCTGTTTTTGATGGAACACACACATATCCAATCTGAGAAAGTGTTACCAGAAGGTGAAGTGACGATAGAAGTTGAATCTAAAGCGACTAAGCCGGGGCCGTTTACGCCTTTCGATATCACCATCAAGGTGAATGGTGAAACGTTCGCCTCTGGTGTGGTTCCAAAAACAGCGCCTTCGTTCTTCTCATTCAATGATGGGTTTGATATTGGCTCTGATTTAGGCTCGCCAGTATCACAAGCTTATTATAATGAGATGCCGTTCAAATTTGACGGCAAAATCAAAGAAGTTCGTGTTAAGTACCTAGAACAATAAAGTGTATGCCGTCTATTGATACCGATGACAATGGGTATTGATAGGCGGCTTTTTTCGTTCATTCCGGGCTCAGTACTTAAGTGCGTAAATATATAAGTGCGTAAATATATAAGTGCATAAATATATAGGTGCATAAGTGCTTAAGTGATTGGAATAGGCCCAATGGCTTTGCCTTAGAGACGGGATGATAATTTAGGAAATCGTATGAAGATTCATCCAACTACCTTAGTTTACGATGCGTATCCTTCGGTCTACAACATTCTAGAATCGACATTGTTCATGTGGTTCATTGTGGCAGTCACGTTGGGCATCCTTGTATGGACATTGAGCAAGCTATGGTATGTCCATTCTATTCCCAAACACCTTGCTAAAGAGCGTGGTTTGGCTCAGGCCAAGTTGATTTTTTGGCTGTGCATATTGGGCATGTTTTACAAACCGCTCTGGATTATTGCGGTGCTCGCGATTGTGACAGACTGGGATAAATTACAACAGTGGATTAGAGGCGCTTCGCAATGAAAGAGATCATGCTCCCCTACATATTAGTGGTTTGGTTGTTATTCAAATTTAATGTACTCAAACGAACCCCTAAGAATTACTTTGTGTCTGTTGTGATTGGCTTGCTGTTACTGGTGAGTTTATTTGTCGGCCATCGCTTCTATTCGCCGATTGATTTGACCAATTCAACCACTGTCAAAGCCCCCCATGCTGTGATGTCTCCAACGCTTGGTCAACACATCGACAAAATATACGTTGATCATAATAGCGATGTGAAAAAAGGCGAAGTACTTTACACTCTCAAAGATGATCTGATCTCTGCGTCGATTTCTGAGGTTGATTCTGGTCTGATTGAAATTGATAGAACCATTGAAGCTCAAGAAGTGAAAGTGGCCCAAGCTAAGCGAAACCTATCGCGTAACCAGAACTTAGAGCAACATGTTAGCCTTAAAGAGTTAGAAGAAACTCAAGACAACGTTGAGTTTTTTATGGCTGAGTTGAACGTGTTGCATGCCAAGAAAGATGGTTTGCTCGCTAAGAAACAAAGCTTGATGTTTGACCTTGACCGCCTTACGGTTCGAGCTCCGTTTGATGGCATGATCACTCATGTTTTTATTGCGGATGGATCTCGAGTTGGTTCCCTGCATGTGTGGGATACATCGAAGAAGTTTGTCGAAATGCGTATCCCTGATCAAGCGTTTGCCAATATCGAAAAAGGTCAGTTTAGTGAGTTCTTTATTGATACATTTCCGGGGCAAATTTTCCGCTCTCGAGTTCACAGCAAAGTAAAAGCAACCGGTGAGGCTCAAGGAAATTTACTACCACAAGAGCAGCGAGTTTCGGCACACATTCAAAGGGGCTCTCCAGCAATTGGTCGAACCGTTATTTTAGAAATTGATGAAGAAACGATGAAAAAAATACCGATTGGCGCGACAGGCTCAGCATGGATCAGTGCGTCTAAGCCTTACCCTATACTCGGTTTTATAGACATCATTGGTGGGGCAACTTTACGTCTTGCGTCTGTTAAATCGTATCTATTGGCGATTTAATCTCTTTCATTTGTTAACTTTGAATAGAGTGATGAAGCAGCATAAAGGTGGATAGCTCTTTACGCTGCTTTTTTGATTAATACCCCGTCAACTCCATGTAGCCTGTACCAGAGTGAGTACCTTCAATTAAGACCGGGCCTTCCCAATAGGGAACTGACAGCGGCATTTTGGCATTTGGATTGAGAGCTGAAACGGTCAGTTCGATTTGTTGAGTTGGAATTGAAACTTGCCATTTTGTTGGGTAGTTACTTCCATCGATTTCCGTTTGCTTGATGGCGGTTAAGTTGATGTCTTGTTGCTTAATCGCGATGCCGGAACCATCTTGCTTCATCAACTTTGCGTGGGCATAACTGCCTTTGCCTGATGTTGAGTTTCGAAGCTGAAATACCACCAAACTGGTTTCATCACTCAGCCTTAGCGCAAACCAATCCCAGCCTTGTTGTGAGTCGAGTAAGAACTGCGAGCTCCACTCTCTGTCTATCCAACCTTTGCCAGACACTTGATGTGTTGTGCCATCAATGGTTACTTCGCCTGATACATCGATGAATGGTTGGCTGTAGTAATAGGAAGCTACTTTGCCATCGCCACTTTTGGTGCTGTAGCCTTGCTCGCCTTGCTTTTGATATGGCGTGTTGTTGGTTAACTTAAGCGAGTAGCCAAACTGACCGGAATTAGCGTTCAAGGTTGCGGGGAACAGATCATCACTTGACGATGTCCATTGCCAGTCATCAAGATAGACACGAAATGGGGAAGCGCTTACACCTGCGAGTTCAGCTTGGTCGCGTGACCATTTTTCATCGGCGTAGTGTTTGTCTTTCGTGGTTACGGCGCTGTGTGCCATGTAGATTTGCTGACTTTGCCACGTCGTTTGCTTAGCGCTATTCGAACTGTCCTTTGGGGCAGCCGCGAAGCGGAATTGTGTCCATTGTACGCCTAGCGCATTGCCGTCTTCATCAATGAGGTTGGCGGTTAAGTACCACCATTCATGACGAAAATCAGGGTGTGCTTTATGGTCGGCAGGGAAGGTGATCTCCAGGCCTTTTACTACCGGGGTGAATTGCTCAGCCTCTTTTTGTGTTTCATTCTCGGTTTGTGTTCCAGTACTGAGTAACGAACCCATATTTTGAGCTGACGGTTGAGTGGACTCCTCGCATCCTAAAAGGAGCAAGATGCCAATTGTGAGAACGAAAACTTTTATTGGTCGATTCATCACAACACCTCGCTCTGTAAACTGGATACCACGGGTTTGCTGACCAAACGCCACAGTGGAATCAAGGTCGCAAACACAGCAACTAAAATGGTGATGGCTGCGATGCTGAGTGCATCACTCCAATTCCATACGTAATTTAAGCTCCAACCAAAGGCGCGCAGGGTAACGATGTCCGTCAACACATAACCGACCATAGCGCCGAGTGGTAAGGCGATAACCAGAGTGAAGGTGACCAGAACAACGATTTGCGCGACTACCATCACCATCAATTTTCTCTGACTAACACCGAGCGCATACAACCTTGCAATAGAGGCTTTACGTGCGTCGAGCAACATGAAACAGGCGCAAAACAACCCAATCACCGCCACCATTAAGGTGACGCCATTAAGCGCTCGGGTGATGGCAAAGGTTTGTGAGAAGATATCTAAAGCGATCGATTTGATCTGTGCTTGATCGTAAAGCTGACTTGGGTGCAGATTGAGTTGTTGGCGTAGCTGTTCATAAACCACTTGTGGATCGCCAGATACTTTGATTCCCAAGCTGGTGGGTAAGTCAGTAAATCCGCTTTCGAGCCATAAATCAGGTGCAAGCAACACTTCACCATTCGGTGAGCCGTAATCGTGGAAAATCGCCCCGACGATGAGTGTTTTGTCTTGGAGCGCATCGAGCTTGAGTCGGCTTTCTAGGGACAAGCCTAGCTTCACAGCAGTCGGTTCGCTGATCGCCACCACCTCACCTTGGTAAAAGCGCTGCCAGAAGTCATCAACGCGGGATTGGAACACCATGGTTTGCTCAAGTGTGTCTTTGTCTTTAGTGCCGAGCAAAGTCGGTAAGCCCTGCAAGTTATCGTCGACATAATATTGCTTATAAACGGTTTCAACATTTTCAAACTGCTCTAACGCACGTTCCACATTCGCGATTTCAGCTTGGGCAGGGCTAACATAAATATCGGCGTGTAAGCGCTGTTCAAGCCATTGTTTTAACGTGGATTCAAAGCTACCGACTAAGGTATTCATCCCGATATTGGCGGTGACGGCGAGAAGCAACGCCATCATGGCAAGGGAGAGCGGGGAGATAAGTTCACGCAGCTCAGCGAACAGATATTGTATTAACCCCGATTGGGTACGTTTTTCGCTCCAGTTCGCTAGCACGCTGAGCGTTTTGGGGAGATACAAGGGAATCGACACCACTAACACACCGAGCCATGCCATGGTGAAGCGATGGTGTTCGCTCAACCATAACCCGGCTAACGCGAGAATGGTTAATACTGACCCGATAACAAACAGCTGATTTTCGTTAGACGCTTCCGGCGCTTGATAGAAACCGCCATGGGAAGAGAGGGGTTGTCGCACTCGCTGCTTAAAGTGTTGCCAACATGCAACTAACGTAGCCGCTAACGTAAGTAATAAAGCTTGTACCAACCATTGCCACTGCCATGTGCCGGGAAGCAGTGTTGCACCATAAAGTTGCTCAAGCGTTATCGCGACGGTTGGATGTAGCCAATGGCTGAGTTGAATGCCGAGAATGAAACCAAGCGACGCGCCCAGTGTGACTAAAACAGTCAGCTCGACTAACAGAGCTGAAAACACGATGCTTGGCGAAATTCCAGCTTGTTGAATTTGCACCAATAACCGATTACGTTTCAGCAAACTGTACTTCACACCGTTGTAAGCGATGAATAGGCCAACCAAAAACGCCAACAAACTCATGGCGGTGAGATTGAGGTGAAAGCTATCGGTAATTGAACCGAGATCCGTGCTTTGGTTGTTGGAAATCCATTGCCCTCGCTCGCCTATGAGGCTCTGCCATTTATCCTGAGTATTACTCTTAGTGTCGCTCTTAGTGTCAAAAATAGCGATATAGCTCAGTTGTCCTTGCTTGTTAAGCAGTTGCTGAGCGAATCCAATATCCATCAACATTCTGCTGCCCAGTTGCCATTCATCGGGCAGCACTACCACTTGGGTGAGTACTTCATCCAAACTGAGTGTGTCTACTTCTCCCAAGTTCTGGTGCTGTGACTGGCTCATCATCACAATGTGTTCACCCGCCAAGAGTTGCGGTAAAGGTAAGGCATTGTCGAACAGGGAAATGTTTGGCTCTTTGGTCTGAGTATTGCTTTTATCGTCGACGCGAGAGTGACGAGTTCTTGAAGTGAGGGCGGCGATCAACTCACTGCCTTGAACTGACCAACGTCGACCTTGTTCGTCTCTTACTCGCCCTTCTATAACGGGTAGCGCTGCGCTTAACCCACTTTGTCTTAAGTTGAAGTAGAGCGATTCTGGCAAATAGTTTTGCCCTGCTGGTGGAATGATAAGGTTTTGTGCTTGGGCGCTAAGTTGCTCGGTCGATTCTGCATAACTGCGCTTGGCATTGAGGTTGATGGCTTGCACTGCGACAAACAAGGTGACCGCTAGCACAATGCCGATCAGAATCGCTGCGGCTTGCAATGGTGATTGACTATAGTGCGCCGAGAATAGATTCAACGTCAGTTTAGTATGGGTGATCTGGCTCTGTGCGAAGCCAGTTTGCTTCATTGGATTACTCACAACGTTGCTGCTCTTTGGCTTGGGTTCGATCTACGTTCTTTAAACAACCATCATCTAACATCAATTTTGTCTGCATAAAGCTGGCACATTCCGAGCTGTGCGTAACCAAAAGCACGGCAGTGTTGCCTTGTGTAGTGATTTCACTCAGCAGCTTCATAACCTCTAACCCTGCTTTGTGGTCAAGGTTGCCAGTGGGCTCGTCGGCAAGCAATAGTTTGGGTTTATGGGCTAGCGCACGCGCAATAGCGACTCGTTGTTGCTGACCGCCAGAGAGTGCGGATACGTGTCTTTCGAGTAGTTCACTGATGCCCAATGCATCAACTAAATAATCACACCAGTCGCCCCATTTTTGTTGGTTCAAATGCAACGGAAAGGCGATGTTTTGTTTTACGTTGAGTGGTGTTAACAAGTTGAACTGCTGGAAGATAACGCCCAGTTTTTGATGGCGGAAGCGGCTCCATTGTGGATCTTTCCAATCGAATGTGTTCTCGCCATCGAGCCACAATTCTCCACCAGATAGTTCGCCACCGGAAAGAGGTTCAAACCCCGCAATGATGTTCAGCAGAGTACTCTTTCCACTGCCACTCGCCCCTGTCAAAGCCACGCTTGCCCCTGTCGCCAAAGCGAAGTCGACACCTTCCAATACGTGATGGGTATCTTTGCCATCAACAAAGCTTTTGCTGGCATGTGTGAGTGTGACAATTGGGCTTTCCATTTCCTTTCCTTATAACCAAAACTTACCATCAAAAGGTGTCGTTGCTTGTGGCAATTACCGAAGCGACAAGCTCTATAAAACTGTAGACAACAATTTCAAACATTAGAGCGATTTATATCGAATTATTAATAACTTGTACTTCGAAAAGAGGGGAATAGATCAGTGTTGGGGAGAATACAGTTGGTGGTGGGAGCTTAGAGTCACCGAGGAGGCATTGAATTTTTCGTCAAATGGTTCGTGGCCACGTTTAAGTGCAATAAATCATGGCTCAAATTATTAAACGTTTTAATTATGAAAGCGGGGTGGGTTGGTGTTGTTTTGCTAGCTTGTTTTTGCCCCATTATGTTTTACGTCGGTTTTTCGGAAATGCATTAAGTTTAGAGTTTGACTTATTTTTCCTTATGACAAAACGCTAGCTATGTGACCAAATTTGCTCATCCCCTATACACTCTACAACACACTTAGTCGTCCAAATGGTGTAGATTTTCGAACATTAAAATTGATATCTAATCTGCCAATTACTGCTCACAAATCATGAGATAGAACACAACACAATAAACGTCTGTTTTGATACACTTATAACTACCGTAAATTGCGTAGTAGGAACCTTTTTTGGACTTAAATCTATTCACGACATTCTTAGCAGTATATAAGCACCGGTCAATAACGTTAGCCTCTGAAGAACTAGACCTAACTCAACCAGCAGTCAGTTCGGCGATCAAACGACTCGAAGCAGTCGTGGGTAAATCGCTCTTCGTCAGAGAAGGTCGAGGGATAGCACCGACAGGGGCTGCCGTTTCATTAGCACATAGAATCGAATACCCGATTAATGTCATTAGCAGCGTGGCAGAGCACAACGACGAGCTGAATGTATATTGTACAGAAAGTCTATTACCGTTTTGCGCACACATCGACGGCGTGCGCTTTATTGAAGCTCCGTTGGATGAGGATAAACTCTTTGATGCACTCATCGCACAGAAAGTTGATTTGGTGATTGATGTTATTTCGAGTAAACGCCATTCACTGATAGAAGAGGTGCTTTTTGACGATGAGGCGGTCTGCTTAACGCGTTCGAATCATCCAAGAATAGACACTGAAATGACTTACGATCAGTATTTTGAAGAGCAACATATCGCACTTAAGCTTAGGCGTTCGGAAATGAACACAATAGATTTCTTATCGGACAAACCCATTAAACCGAGAAAAGTAAGTATTGAGACTAGTTCCATCTCATCAATGCTCATGTTGGCCAGTACCACTGATTACGTGGCATCATCAACTCGTTCTCTTGCGAAGCTTCTTGCGCCACAGCTTGGTCTTAAAGTTCACGCTATCCCACTGGACCTGAACCCAATAACATTTCGTATGCTGTATCACAGACGCTACGCAAGCGATGAGCAGCACATTAAAGTTCGAGAAACGGTTAGAGCCGCACTGCCTTCAATCCACTCATAAATTGAATTAATGTTACGCCATAATTTGGCTATGTTTTTTCAAATCAATAGTCAGTAAATAATCTCCAGTACTTTAAGTACACAACATTACTGGAGAAATTTATGAAAGCATTCCGTTTACTTCCTTTATCGCTACTTTGTGTAAGTAGCGCAGCTTTTGCAACTTCCACGCAAGTATATCTTGAACAAAATATCGCCTCTAATGCCGCGGACAACGGGACTTATGCTACTGAAGCTGGTGCATTAATTGACACTTCAGAAAACGGCCAGGTTTATATCGGCTTTGACGATCAAGGATGGCTAGCGGCAGGTTACGGTCACTACTTTTCATTGTCTGATGACTGGGGTTTAAACCTCTACGGTGAACTCGGTAAGTGGGAAACCGGTGAAGAAATGTTAATCGAAGCGATTGTTGACTTTCAGGCGACTGACAACCTCAACTTGTTTACAGGCTATGGATACAACCGCTCAGGGCAAACTCTAGAGAATCTGAGTGATACCACGATTAATACCAATCAATGGATCGCAGGTTTTGGGTTGGATATGGGGCAATGGGCACTGGATTACACCTACACCCACGAAAATAGAGACGGATCCAATGGTGGATTCACTCATGTTGGTGGGGATTTCTACTTTAGCCAAGACTCCTACCGTACCAATGAACATGAAGTGATTCTATCGACTTCAATCGACCAATGGACTCCTTATGTGAAGTACACGTACTTCAATACCCATGAAGGTGAACTTTCTACTACTAGTGCCCTGAGCAATATTGTTGAAAATGACAGTATTTTGACGCTTGGTGTTTCTTACGACTTCTAACGTTTGTACGTTCTCAAAGTTCATCATGGCAAATGGATTTGCCCCTAGTTTTCGAGGCAACGACCATGGCGATTCTCCCAATCAAACGAACCCTTATCAATGCCGCAGCGACCGTGGGTATTGTTCTTTTTTCAGCAATCCCGACATACGCTTCAGCCCACACTCTTATCTTTGACGAATCCATTTACGACGCGGACTCATTCACGCTCGACCACAATCAGTGCTATGACATGTTAGAGGGCGTAGGGCAACACGAAGGCGCTGGTGCACTAGAGCAAGGGGTAAAGCGGGGCTTACGTGGGGCCACAGCTGGTGCCATTGCAGGTAGTGTGTCTGGAAATTCTGGCAGCAGTGCTGCGAAAACAGGAGCAGCAATTGGTACAACGGTAGGCGTACTTTCTGGCGCGGGCTCGAAAGCATCGGCTGACAAGATCAATCAAGATGAGCGGAACAGCCTGATGCGCAATTGTATGAAAGGCCGCGGGTATGACGCACTCAATTAAGAATCGATAAAACGCAGAGATTAGGTTGGGTGAAACGACGAATACGAAGTGTCTATGGCTGTAATACATAAATTAAATTAATGTTTTAACCAAACCTTGCTATCTCCATTTTTCTAAACCTAACGCGCATAATACTTACATCAACTAAGCAGGGAATGAGTCTTGGACTTCCGCTTACCAAATTAGCCACACGGATGTGATTTCCTTAAACATGAATTAGGAACTCACATATGACTAGCATACGAATCATCTCAATATTGGCTCTCGCAGCGCTTAGCATTGCAAGCACCATGCACCTTTGAGCATTTAACTTTCAGTCAAACATTTAAGTTAGGTCATCACATTTTGCTTATCGATTATACGAATTGTAGGAAATTCCATATGAAAAACTCACTCATCATCGCTTTAGTAACCGTTGGTTCGCTTGGTGCAGTATCTGCAAATGCGGCATCTCACAGTCACGATACTTTGTTTAGTCAAGATAACGCAATCATGGCAGCGGCAGCCGTAGAAACAGTGAATCAGTACTGTGTCGAGTACGGCACAATGACACCAGAATACGTCGAGAAACAGTCTTTAGTGATGCGACAAACCATTGAAGGGCTATCTCAGGAAGTGCTAGGCGAAGCGTTTCAGTTTACTGAAGAACATGAGATGTATGTAGAAGGTGTGTCTATGGGCAAACAACTTATTGATGAAGCAAAAGAAAAAGGTCACGTTAAACAGATGTGCACTCAACCAGAAAAGGAGCAAATGCTATGAAAAAACTAATTTTAGCCTCAACTACGTTGTTTTCTGGCTTGGCAATCGCTTGTGGTGCCCATGTTCACAACACGCTTCCACATTATGAAAACTACACGGAGTCGCTCGTGGCAATGTCGGTGTGTAAAGTCAATAATCATATATCGGAAGAGCAATCGGCAGTCTGGTTTAAGAAATTGGCGTGGGTGGCCAATGGAACTGATGAAGAGCTTTTTGAACATTACACTCATTTTGCCGTCGAGCATGTCAATAAAATTTCGCTAGATGAAGAAATGCTACCAAAGTGGAACCAAAATTATTGTGAAGAGCAGTTTTTTGATGTGATGGCGATGGACCAAGTGGTTCTTGAAGACCTATACGACGCACAAGAATTGGCTGACCGCGACTTCAATCGACAAATTAAAATGACAGGAGAAACAAGTTAAGTTCTCTGTTCACCAGGAATTGTAAATGAGTCCTACAATGGCAAAAGGATTTGCCGCCTTCTCTCTTTAGTTTGTACCAGTTGATCTTTAGCCATCGTTAAAGCCTTTACATAATAAGGCTCAAGACTGGCACGCCGTATAATAGATATTCTGTAACTATCTCAATGAGTAAACATCATTGGTGCTGTTGCTTCAAACTCCTCAACCTTAAAACATTGCAGCTCAATTGAGGCCATATTAATGGCACATGCAAGTGGCGGTTCAAAAAGCTTCCCATCCATCTGACCTTGAGCGATCTAGCCCCCTGGCTCATCCCCATATTTTTGTCCCTTGAGTTATGCTTAAATGCCATTTAACCATCTCCAAGCTGAGTCGAGCAGGCTAGCGCTAGAGTTCTATTGAATCCAAATTGGGTTGCTATCAAATAGTTCCAAACTATCTGGACGGCAAAGATGTTGAATACCAGCCTCAAAGTATTCGTGCTGGCATCGACTTTTTGTCAACTCATCTTTCCCTCGAAAAGCCTGCTTCCTAACACCGTCTAATACGGCTTCAGGGCTTTACGTTGATATTTAGGTGATTGGTCATGTTGTTTTTACCAACTTGTATTATTTTTCGCGCAATACATAAATTTGATTTATGACTTGACTAAAGTTTGCTCTATCCATTCTCACGTTCGTCTATCACATAATAGTTTCATCAGCAGGGCAGGGGTGAATTGCTAAAGTTCATTGTCCATTAATGCACCACACGGAAGTGATTTCCTTTAACTTTTGTAGGAACTCACTTATGAAACATTGTCGAACTTTAACTACTCTTGCCGGCGCTATCTTATTGTCTAGCAGCGCTTTCGCTAATAATCCCTTCGAGCATTACCAGTCAGAAAACTCAGCAAGCTTCAGTGGCTACAAGCATTTCAACTACGAACAAAATGTCAGCACCGAAGATTTGATGAAGCAAGGCGGAAAAATTTACTCATCACCAGAAGAGATCCATGCCATTTTACAAGGTGGCCTAAAGCATGACATACAAACGGGTGAAGAGCTGTGGAAAGAAGGCCTGATGTTTGATGGCATTGAGCCAATGGACCACATGGTGACCGCCGCTAACTGGTACCCTCGCACAGAAGAACTACTTCACAATGAAATGCGTGTCACGTTTATGGGTACTTCACCGATGATTCGCCCAGGGCAGGCTAACACGTCAATTTACGTCGAACTTGGTAATGGTGACAACTTCGTTTTCGATATCGGTGAGGCATCTATCGCAAACTACATTGGTGCCGGGGTAGCATTAAATGAATTGGACAAGATTTTTATTACTCACTTACACGTCGATCATTTTGGCTCACTGCCTTACCTATACCAGTTTGGTGGTTGGAATGGCCGTTGGGAAAAACCGCTGACGATCTACGGACCATCGGGTCGTAACCCAGAAGATGGCACACGCCACATGGTGGAAGGTATGCTGCAAATGCTGTCTTGGCACCAAGATGCGTTCGATGTATTCCCATCGGGTAACGATATAGAAGTCGTTGAGTTCGACTTTAAAGATGATGGCGGAATTATCTATGATGTTGACGGCGTCCAAGTTTCTCACTGGCGTCGTTCACACGCAAAAGACGGCGCATCGGCGTACCGACTGGATTGGAAAATTGACGAAGAAGAGTCACTCAGCTTTGTTTGGACAGGTGATGGTCGCCCAACTGAACTAGATATTGAATACGCAAAAGGGGTTGACCTATTTGTAACAGAAGTACAGACCGAACTGGTTGGTATTGCATCGATTGTACAGGGTGTTCCTGCCTTTTTAACACGATACACGATCGATACGCACCACACTTCTGGTTACGCAGCGGGTTGGTTGGCGAATGAAATTCAACCGCGTCTGTTTATGACAACGCACATGGAATTTGACCCGTACTACAACAACGAAACGGTAGCTCAGGTTCGTGAACACTGGAAAGGCCCTTACCACTTTGGTGCACCAGACATGATTGTCGCGAACGTTACACCAGAAAAAGCATGGGTTCGTGAGGGAATTATTCCTGACTTCCCGAACAACCGTGCCCCTCAATTTAACCTAAATGACGGAGAAGTGTTCAGAGTGCCGATGCCGAAGAACTCTCGTGCGGATATCCAAGAGCAAGAGATTCGTGACCTAGAGATTGATGAGTCATTGTACTACCCAGAAGGCTACCACCCACAACTGTTGAAAGAGTGGCCATTGGATCGCGACTTGATTGTACCGACCGAAGCATTGCCTGAAAGCATGAAACGCGGAATGGGTGAGAAACAGCGAATGGTAGATGAAATGCGTGAAGCTCACGGCTTAGAACCGCGCTCTGTCCACCGTAAACACTCAGCAGATCCTTACCGCGATACTCGCGAAGGAAACACGAAATAACGTCTGTCTTGGGGTACCAAAAGGTACCCCAAATTTATCAAATTGTAGGAACAGCACATGACACGTTTTAATTTTCGCCTTTCAGCTCTCTCACTAGCACTAATGAGCCCTTTTGCCTTTTCACACGGTAATGTAGATATCTCCAACGGTTCTCAAATTGATGTGTACGTAGCCAATGAAGATCACCATGGTCACAGTAGCTCAAATACTGAAAAAGCCTATGGTATAGAAGCAGTAGCAATGGATGATGGTGGCTTCTTCGTTTACGTTGAAGGGGAAACCGGAGCCCACGAATTTTATCAACTCGGTGCTGGTAGATATTTTACGCCTAGCGAACAGCTAGGGTTATTCGCTTACGGTGCATACGCGCAAGGCGGCTACGCAGATGGCAATGAGCTCAGAGCTCGCCTTGGGTTAGATTATCAAGCAACCCATGAATTTGGTATTCATGGTCGAATTGGCTACGACTATGGTAATAGCAAAATGGGAGTGGATTCTGGTGACCACGACCATGGACATAGCTTCCACAGCCATAATGGTTCTTCAGCGAGAAGTCAGTTAGGCCGGTTAGATTTAGGCTTCAGCTATGAGCTAGGTCATGTAGCGGAGTTCTCATACAACTACGTAATGCAAAAACAGTTTGAATCGGCCCTAGTCGATGACAATGACACCAACCTGCATTACGAAGCCCGGTTGACTTATACCGACGCAAAATTGAAGCCTTACGTCGAGTATCGACAAACCAACAAAGCCTTTGATCAGTACCACTTTGAAGAGAGTGCGGTGCAGTTTGGACTTTCATTTAACTACTAAAAGGCAGTGTGAAGAGAGGGCTGGTATAAATTCAGTTAATGAATGAAACCACTTTTACTTTATATATCTCACTCACTTACTACCTTAATATATTTACCAGCAGCCAAGGATGAATAGGTTTCTTACCTAATACGTTAATGGAAGACAAGTGTTCTATTCAATCTAACGTAAGGTTTCACAATGTATAACTCTCTCATGAAAAAGAGTAAAACACTCCTCAAATGGGTCATGTTCATTGGTTCATTTGTTTCAATCAGCTATCTGTTTTCGCTTCTCTCTACCGTTCACGGTGAGGAATTGCCAGAAGAGTACTTCTCGAATGGCCATCCCGTGATTATTGGTTTGCTTGACTCAGAATTCTTTATGGGTTTGATATTCCTAGTTACATTCACCGTCATCGCATATGTATTCTATCTTCTGTGGCAACTGCATGAAATAGCCGTCCATAAGGCTGAAAAACTGAAAAGCAAACAGGTCAACTTAGTATTTGCGCTCTCTCTGTGTGGACTTTTTTTGCACAAGGCTTGGTGGGTCATTGCAGTAGCCATCGCGTTCACCGATTGGGTAGCAATATCTGCTGCGCTTAGCACAATTATTTCTCGTGGTATCAAAGGTACAAAAGAGGAGAGACTGTAATGAAAGAGATCATGTTGCCATATATTCTGATTGTTTGGTTATTGGTTAAACTTGGTGTTATTCAGTGGACACTTAGAAATGCGGTTATCAGCGTCGGAATTGGAGCTGCGATTGCATTTAGCCTATTCGCAGCTCACCGATTTTGGTCACCTGCTGACTTAACTGACAGTACCACAGTTAAGGCACCTCATGCGGTTTTGAGCCCTTTATTTGGCCAGCAGATAAAAGAGATCCATGTTGCTCATAACCAAGAAGTTAAGAAAGGGGAGCTGATTTACACCTTGGAGTCGGAAGACTCTGAAGAAGAGATAAAAAGTTTACAGGCGAGTCTTACCGCAATTGAGCATCGTATTGTGAGTATTCAAGAACAGATTGCGATAGACAGAAAGAACCATGAAAGATTAGTTAAGCTCAACGAATTCAGTTCGCAGAAAGAACGAGACGACCTGTATACCCGAATTCAGCAAGGTGAATCGGATTACTTAGCGGCAATGTCGGATGCCGATTCCATTCGCGCCACGATTAATCAACGGAATTGGCTTAACGATCGCAATGAAGTGAGAGCCCCTTTTGATGGCGTGATCGGCATCGTCAATATTGCTGAAGGTTCTAGAGCGGGTAATTTGTTTCTATACGACACAAGCAAAAAGTTTGTTGAGATGAGAGTAAGCGATCAAACCTATCGCAACCTTGAAGAGGGGCAGTTCGCTGAGTTTTTTGTCAACTCTCACCCTGGTGAGATTTTCCGTGGCCGAGTCAACAGTATTACCACCAATACCGGTGAAGCTGAAATCTCAGTTCGAGGGACTGCGGAAAGTGTACAAAGACATGTGGGCGCTAACATGGGCAGCCACGGTAGAACAGTGGTGATCGAGTTTGAAGAACCAGAGAATTATACCATCCCTCTAGGAGCAACGGGCTCAGGGTGGATATCGGCAGCTAAGCCCCATGAAATGCTAGGATTTATGGATATTATCGGTGGTGCTACGGTAAGGCTGAAAGCGCTAAAAGCTTACTTGTTCGCACTTTAATAGAGACGCTGATTTAAGAAGAAGATACATGGTGTCTTCTTCTTTGTTTTTCAGAGAATTAACTCGTCAGTCACGTTTGAGGGTTTGTTGTGTCTCACTGTTCAAAGAGCGTTGTGAATGTGTAAATTTAGCCAATCAACTAATGGTTTTGCAATACCTTAGGTAATCCGTTAAGTGCTAATTTAGCAAAATCGCTGGCACGTTTTT